>NZ_CP102282.1:2047500-2387500 GCF_025150745.1 Eubacterium ventriosum | reverse complement strand
GTAACAAAGTAGTAAAAGAAACAACAGTTTCTAAAACAAATGATAACAAGTCAGATGTGGCAAAGGCAGACATTGTATCGAACAAGGATACTAAGACTGAAAAGTCTAAAGAGCCTAATGTGTCTGAGAACAAAAACAATGTGGATAATAAGATAGGAGACCCGGACAAGAAGATTGACTATCAGAAGATTATCCGTGAGACTAAGGACGAAGATTACAGAAAAGCCGTAAAGGTTAAAAAAGGCGGCTTTGTTGTAATTAGAAAAGAAGACAAGAACACTAAGCCTATAGAAGAAGAACAGTGGTATAAGGATGCTAAGGCTACAGACAGTGAAGTTATTATGGAGAATACCATTAAGGACAATGACGGAAAAGAACATAAGCAGGTATCCTACAAAATAACTACAGATGAAAAAGATATCTGGAGCATTGTTGATAACACTAACAGTCAGAATACAGTAGAAATAGCAGAACCTGTATACAAATACTTTACAAGTGAAGAGTCTGTTCCATCAGCAGAAGACAATAAGGGAATGGACAAGCAATGGTACTTAAAGGATCAGAAGCTTGAATCAGTATGGGGTAATGAAGACTATGGAAATACTGCAGGTGAAGGAACAGTAGTAGCTGTTATTGATACAGGTGTGGATTACAACCATGAAGACCTTCAGGATAATATATGGACTAACAGCGCAGAGGTAAGCGGAACAACAGGTGCTGATGATGACAACAATGGATATGTAGATGATGTACACGGAATTAACCTAATAGATCCTAATGAAACACCTATGGATGACCATGGTCACGGAACACATGTGACAGGTATTATTGCCATGGAAAACAACAATGTAGGCGGAGTGGGTATAGCCTACAAATCTAAGATAATGCCAATTAAGGCAGGGGGGTCAGACGGAACATTCTATTCTTCAGATATAGCAAAGGGAATAGAATATGCATATAAGAATGGTGCAGATGTAATTAATATGTCATTTGGTTCATCAGCTCATTCAGCCTTAATAGAAAACGCTCTACAGGATGCCTTCGGAAGCTGTGTGCTTGTAGCAGCAGCAGGTAATGAAAGCACGCCAACAGCAGATTGTCCATTAGGAGGGCGAAATATGTATCCTGCATCATATTCTTATGTAATAGGTGTAATGGCATATGATGAAGCTAATAGCTTTGCAAGTTTTTCTAACTGGGACTATAAACCTAATGCAAATGCTGAGTATGAAGTAGTAGCTCCGGGTGTTAGCGTATATAGTACACTTCCTAACGGACGTTATGCATCATGGAATGGTACATCTATGGCAGCGCCTATGGTATCAGCGGAGGCAGCCATACTTAGAAGCTCATTAAAGGATAAGAGCACATACTCATCAAGATATATAATGGGACAATTAGTGGGAGCTACAGAAGATAAAATCACATACTATAATGAAGGTATAAAAAAGACTTATAACTATAGTAAATTATCATTAACAGATTCCCTGACTAATAAGCCTAAGCCTAATCTTAATGTGTATGAAGTATATGCCTTCGATTCAGAGGATATATCAAAGGCCAACAATGGTGACGGAATAATTCAGCCGGGTGAAACAATAGACTTGGCAATAGGACTTCGTAACCAGTGGGGAGCAGCTAAGGATGTGACTATCACAGTTAATGCTACAACTAACGGAATAGACAACAGGTATGTAGAATTTGTTTCAGACAAAGAAGTTGGAATAGATGATATAGGAAGTTTCGGAACACAGAACAACGGATTTAAATACAATGAATTAAAAACAGTAGTAGGTGTAGAACACCCAATAAGAGTGAAAATAAAAGATAACGCACCTAACGATTTAAACATTCAATTCAATATAAACTATAAAGCTAAAAATGGATTAGACGAAAATGATACTACTGTTTATAGACAGTCATATGATACAACCTACACTATTCATATAGTAAAGGGAACAGTGCTTTCAGGAAAAATAACTGAAGATACAACATTGACAGCTGATAATTACTACATAGTTAAAAATTCACTTCTTATACCAAAGGGAGTAACTGTAAATGTAGAACCGGGAACAAAGATACAGTTCTGGGCGTCAGACCAGTATTCAGCATATGGAGATAACTACATAGCGAGTATATCAGTCAAAGGAAATATGCACTTTAATGGAACAGAAGGTCAGCCGATTGAGTTATTCCCGGGGAAAGGTTTTGAACAGTACTGCGTAAATGTGAAAAAATCAGATTCAGGAACAGTAGATATGAACTATGTTAATATTACAAATCCTACCATTAATATAAGCAGTGGTTCACATTTAAGTTGCGTGCAGAATATGGATTTGGTGTATGACAGATATTTTTCTAATGGTAATTTGTGCATTGATACAAAAGGGGCAAGAATAAATGCAGAGTATTTAGAAAAATCTAAAATTTCTAATTTTAGGTCAAGCCCACTTTATACGGAAGCTATGGTATATGGAGATATGGATACAGTGTTATTTGACAATTGCTATTTAGGAAGTCAATTTTATGTAGACGGATTTATAGGAAATGTCAAGTCAAGTATAAACTGTACATATTTAGTAAATGAAGCATCTGTAGATTTTAATTATGGTGTTGTCAGAAAGGCTTCGAAATTTGCAAATCCGGGAGAATATTTTAGAACTCCGGATTGCAGTGTGGTTAGTAATATTTACAACGTGAATGGGAAAAAATATGTTGCCTATAAATTTGATAATTATTTTTATAGAGAAAATAATGTAGACGGATACGATACGAAAGCGTTTGATAATTATCTTACATTGGAAAAAGTATTGGAAAAGAATAATGCACATTTGGCTATGCTTAATTTGAACGATACTGATGAAAAAAATATATTAAACAAAGTATTTAATGATATTTTAGGAGAAGGAAGTAGTAAGGATTTAGAACTTGCCGGCGGATATTATTATGATGAAGATAATGATAAAATACTAGATGTGAAAGGAGAGGAAACAAGTAACGTTGAAAGATATAGATTTTCTAAAGACAGTAGAATAGGCACTTATAGGATATATAATAGCGCTGTGACGTGCTATGGAGTTAGAAATTTAAGGAAGTATGTTTTGGTGGAATTTCCAGAAGAAACAAAAGATTCAGTAATAAATAATCCTAATATAAGTTTGGAAAATACAGGAGTATTAAAAAATACAGCATTTAAAGGAAATGCTATTTTAAATCGACTTATATGTACGGATACATCAGAATGGATGAAGATTATAACTCCATCAAATAGCAATTTGACTTATATGGCAACAGATAATTACTGGGGAACTACAGATGAAAATCTTATTCAGAAACAGTTAGTTGATTTTGATACAAATACAAATTATGCGGATATTATTACAAGCCCATATTTAGACAAGCCATCAGAGGAAACTTATCCATGTGTTTCAGATATTTACATTACAGATAAGAATGGTGATAAGGTAGACACTGTTGGTAACGGAACATATGATGTTCATGTATTATTTAACAGAGATATGGATAAGAACACAGATCCTATGGTTTCTTACGGACCGGATGATCCATATACTGATTATACATTGAAAGGACAGTGGAATAGCAGCAGAGAATGGGTTGGTAAGATGCCGATTAAGGTTCTTATTAATCAGGGACATCAGTACTTCAGGGTTAAGGATGCTGTTGCAGCAGATGACCATTGGCTTACTACAGGAACTGACTGGGGAAGATTTGAATTCGATGTTACTGCCAGTGGAGCAGAAGCATTAACATTGCAGTCAGAAGGTAGAGTTGGAAGTATTTATCTTAACTGGACACAGGATGAATACGATACAATGGCAGGTTACAACATTTATAGAAGCGAAACAGGGGAGGAAGGAAGCTTTAAGAAGATTAATTCATCTATTTTGTCATCAGAAGAGAAAGAATACGAAGACAAAAAAGTCGAGGCAGGAAAGAAGTATTATTATTACTTTACAGTAGTAGATACGGCAATGTCTGAGTCAAGACCTTCTAATATTACTTCTAATACAGCAGTAGATGATAAGCCACCGGTAATTAAACATACAGCACTAAAATCTATAACTAACGGAGTTGGTGCAACTATTACAGCAACAGTTAAGGATAACATAGGTGTTGAAGGTGTTACATTGTTTTATCGAATGGAAGGAGAAGATAATTTTAAATCAGTTCCAATGAACAATACTACTGGTAATTATTATAATGCTCATATTAATGCAGAAGATATAACTGTTGGAAATCTTCAGTACTATATTGAAGCCACAGATGGAATTAATTATGCATACAACGGAAGTGCAACTGAACCAAATGTTACACCGGTAGAGTCTAAGGCGTTTGTGTCATCAGTTAAAGCTGATAACGGAGAAGTTGGCAAGAGCATGACAGGTATAGTCAAAGGTGTAAACTTTAATGAGTCAGACAGGGTTGTAATAGATGATAAAGAAGTTGATACAGAATATGTATCTGCCAAGGAACTTAAGTTTACTTTCAAACCTGAATATATGGGCAAGAAGAAGGTAGAGTTAACAGAAAATCAGGTAGTTGTGGCAAGTATTGATGATGCATTTGATGTAACGGATTCTAATGTGAAAGTTTATAATGAGGATACTATTATAACTAAAGAATTAGCAAAATCACAGAACTCATATTTAAAGACTAACTTTAATGGAAAAATTAATAGTTTAGAGGTGACTTTAAAAGACGGTGGCAAATATTTTTCTTCATCATTAAGTTATATAAGTGGAAATAGTTCAGGAAATACTTATAAATATAAATTTAATAATCAGAGTATAAATGGTGGAAAACTGGGATATTTTGAATATTATAACGAATCTACCGAAGTTCGACCTGAAGTAATCAGTGTCAAGATTAATGGTGTGGAAGTAGAAAACTTAGATTATGATTCTGAAAGAATATCATTTATTGAACAGAGTGAATACGTTCCTGTAAATGATATTAAAGTTAAAAAATCAAGTGCTACTTTAGATATAGGAGATTCATTTACACCTAATGTAACAGTTTCACCTGCTAATGCCACATATCATGATTATGCAGATTATAGCTATGATTCAAGTGTACTTAAACAGAATGATGATGGTTCATTTACGGCAATTCAGAGTGGAAGTACTACAGTTACGGTTAGTTGTGATGGAAAAACAACATATATTGATGTTCAGGTTAACGAACTTCCTGTTAAAGAGATTACTTCTGAACAAAACAAGTATTCAGGAACTGTAGGCAATATTGTTACTATCAAGTTACAGGCTAAGCCAATAGAATCAATAGCAACTATTAACTGGTCTTATAACGATTCAGTTAAACTTGTTCAGTCAACAGACAATGGTAGAACTTGTGTATTTGAATTAACTAAAACTGGTTCTACTACAGTAACAGCATATTATAACAATGCTAAGTGTGAAATCCCAATTGAAATATTTAAGGATGAAGCATATGTGGAATTTGGACAGGATATTGTAACAATGTATCCTGATGAAACATATTCATTTGATGCACAGGTTAGAAATGATACAAGTAACGAGAAGAGAAGTCTTCAGTGGACTTCAAGTAACACAGCGGTTGCAGAAGTTAATTCAGACGGGATTATTACAGCAAAAGGCAATGGTTATGCAGTTATTTCAGCATCGCTTGAAAAGAGCAGCCAGAAGGCAAGCATTATTGTTCTTGTTAATTCAAGTGCCACAAGCTATGAATTAGGCGACGTAAATATGGACGGAAAAGTAACGGCAGTAGATGCTATGCTTGCATTGAAACTGGCATTACTTGATAATCCTACAGATGCAATACTTGGCTTAGCAGATGTTAACGGTGACGGTAAGATTACAGCAGTAGATGCCATGAGAATTTTGCAGTATGCAACAGGAGAAATAACTCAGTTTAAGTAAGGAAGGTGTTTAAATGAAAAGAAAGAATAAAATTTATCAATTCATTGTAAGCATCGTTCTTGTAGTTTCATTATTAGCAGGGGCAATAGTCCCTGCTAATACAATAGTAAAAGCAGACACAAGTCCACGAATATGGACGTCTTATGAACAGAGTAATGGTGTTGTCAATGTACATTATTATGGTGAGGGCATAGTTGACCTTAGTAGTCTTCAGATGTCAATAAAATACAACAATGAGAAGCTACGTTATTCTGAATGCAAATTTGGAAGTGAACTAGGTTCTACAGTAACTTCAGCCAAAGAAAATCAGGGAACAGTTAATATAGCATTGGTTAATCTTAATGGCTTTTCAGTAGATAACAAGGAATTATTTACAATTACTTATACAGCCGATTTTGTTGGAAATGAGCAGTGCATATTTGAAAATAAAATAAATGAAGCATACGACAAGAATCTTTCAACTATTGATTTAAGTATCGATTCAGAATTAAGTATAAATGTGGATAATCCATTTAGCAGCAATTATCAGGTTAATTTTGAAGGAGTTTCTGATGCAAATGTTAATGATACAGTAAATTGTAAATTTGGTTTTAGCCGTAATGAAGGCGTAATGTCAGGCAGTTTTATTTTGTCTTATGATGAAGAAAAGGTAAGATTTCAAGGAGTTACGGCTAATCAGAATGTTGAAGGTTTGATGATTTCTTATAATAAAATTGAAAAAGGTAAGGTTAAAGTAGCTTATGCCTTTAGCAAATGTTATAACTTGACGATGAATTTTTTGAACATTCAGTTTGTACCATTAGAGAAGTCAACATCTAGTAACATTTCATTATCAGATGTAACAATAACAAACGAGCAGTTGCAGGAATGCACTTTTGATGGAAGTTATGAAGCAACAATATCAACGTCAGAGCAGCAGTCAGATAATTTGTTTACGGTAAATGGTCTTGATTCAATAGATTCACAGGAAACATTTGACGTTACAATTAATCTGGCAGGCAATTCAGGAATAGCTTCAATGACAGCTTATCTTGAATATGACAAAGATATATTTGAAATACAGGATGCGTCATTTTCTGATGGGATTTTGAAAAATTCATTTACTAATGTTTCAACTTCAACTAAAGGAAAAGTTAAATTTGCCTTTATGTCAACAGGAAACATAAAAGCTGACGGACAAGTTATAAAGCTAACCTTTAAAGCCACAAAAAATGAAAATGTAACAGGCAAATTCCAGCTTGTAGTAGATGAATTAACAGACTCCAACGCAACAAATCAGGAATGCAACATTTCAAACTTAACAACAAAGGTAAACAAAATCTGTATTCACAACTACATTGGACCGGACTTTCAGTGGTCAAGCGACTATAGTACTTGTAAAGCAGTGTATACGTGTGAATACAATAGCGAGCATGTGGTAGGGATAGACTGCGATGTGCAGACTAAAAGAACAGAACCTACTTGTGAAGAAGATGGAAGTATAGTGCATACAGCAACAGGCAAATACAACAACGAAGCAATAACAGATACGAAGACGGAAAAGCTTGAAGCCAAAGGTCACATAGCAGGCGAAACTAAGATTGAGAATGCCACAGAGTCAACTTGCAAAGTTGGAGGAAGTTATGACGAAGTAGTTTATTGTACAGTATGCGGTAAAGAGTTAAGCAGAACTACAGTAAAGACAGAAGCCAAAGGTCATAAGTGGAATCCAGGAACAATCACCACAGAACCAACCTGTACGGAAGAAGGCGTTAAAACATTCGAATGTACAGTCTGTGGAAAGACAAAGACAGAAAAAGTCGAAGCTCTAGGACACGATTGGAATGAAGATTGCACAGTGGATAAAGAAGCAACTTGTGAAGAAACAGGATTGAAATCAATTCATTGTAAGAGATGTGACATCAAGAAGGATGAAACAGTTATTCCGGCAAAAGGACATATAGCAGGCGAGAAGAAAATCGAGAATGCAACAGAAGCAGTATGCGAAGCTGGAGGAAGTTATGACGAAGTAGTTTATTGTACAGTATGCAACAAAGAAATAAGCAGAAAAACAATAAAGACAGAAGCTAAAGGTCACAAGTGGAACGAGGGCAAGGTAACCACAGAACCAACATGCACAGAAAAAGGAGTTAAGACATTTGAATGTACAGTCTGTGGAAAGACAAAGACAGAAAAAGTTGAAGCCTTAGGACATGATTGGGATAATGATTTTACAGTTGATAAAGAAGCAACCTGTGAAGAAACAGGAGTAAAGTCAATTCATTGTAAACGTTGTGATGAAAGAAAAGAAATAACAACAATTCCAGCCAAAGGTCACGTAGCAGGCGAGAAGAAAATCGAGAATGCAACAGAAGCAGTATGCGAAGCTGGAGGAAGTTATGACGAAGTAGTTTATTGTACAGTATGCAACAAAGAAATAAGCAGAAAAACAATAAAGACAGAAGCTAAAGGTCACAAGTGGAACGAGGGCAAGGTAACCACAGAACCAACATGCACAGAAAAAGGAGTTAAGACATTTGAATGTACAGTCTGTGGAAAGACAAAGACAGAAAAAGTTGAAGCCTTAGGACATGATTGGGATAATGATTTTACAGTTGATAAAGAAGCAACCTGTGAAGAAACAGGAGTAAAGTCAATTCATTGTAAACGTTGTGATGAAAGAAAAGAAATAACAACAATTCCAGCCAAAGGTCACGTAGCAGGCGAGAAGAAAATCGAGAATGCAACAGAAGCAGTATGCGAAGCTGGAGGAAGTTATGACGAAGTAGTTTATTGTACAGTATGCAACAAAGAAATAAGCAGAAAAACAATAAAGACAGAAGCTAAAGGTCACAAGTGGGATTCTGGAAAAATAACAAAAGAACCAACCTGTACGGAAGAAGGCGTTAAAACATTCGAATGTACAATCTGTGGAAAGACAAAGACAGAAAAAGTTGAAGCCTTAGGACATGATTGGAACAATGATTTTACAGTTGATAAAGAAGCAACCTGTGAAGAAACAGGAGTAAAGTCAATTCATTGTAAACGTTGTGATGAAAGAAAAGAAATAACAACAATTCCAGCCAAAGGTCACGTAGCAGGCGAGAAGAAAATCGAGAATGCAACAGAAGCAGTATGCGAAGCTGGAGGAAGTTATGACGAAGTAGTTTATTGTACAGTATGCAACAAAGAAATAAGCAGAAAAACAATAAAGACAGAAGCAAAAGGTCACAAGTGGAATTCTGGAAAAATAACAAAAGAGCCAACATATACAGAACAGGGAACAAGAACATATACTTGTACAGTTTGTGGAAAGACTAAAACTGAGACAGTAGATGTTTTGAAAGAAGAGTATAATGTTGGAAGTACTTATGAAGATGCTACAACCAACGCAATCTACAGAGTGATTGTGCCGAACCAGCAGGTAGAATATGTTTGCCCTATTGATAAGAAACTTAAAAGAGCAACTATTCCATCACAAATTAAGATAGGAAATGTTACTTATAAAGTTACAGCAATAGGGGGCAATGCATTTAAGAAATGCAAGAATCTTACAAGTATTACAATTGAAAAGAACGTTAGCAAAATAGGAAGTAAGGCATTCTATAATTGTAAGAAACTTAAGAATATTAAAATCAAGTCAAAGAAATTGACTTTAAAAAAGGTTGGAAAATCGGCTTTCAAAAGTATAAACAAGAAAGCAAAAATAACGGTTCCAAAGAGCAAGAAGAAATCTTACAAAAAGATTCTTGTTAAGAGAGGTTTAAGCAAAAAAGCTAAAATTAAATAAAAAACAAGAAGGTGCCATATTAGAGAGTAAATCAATAATATGGCATCTTCTTTGTCTAAAACCATAGGGAGTTAGGATAAAGGAAACAACAATATGAGAAGTAAAAAGTACGGCGTACCCCGACATAGAGATTTGGTTAAATTTCGGGGTACGAAATCAGCAATATTACACTTATTCACACAACATATTGTATATGACAGCAACCAAAATACCCCGATATATAAAATTTCTATATTTTCGGGGTACGTTAGCCCCAAATCCTACTAATTTAACACAACATATAGTTTGAATCAAAGGCAAATGTACCTCGCTATATGAAAAAGCTTAAATCTCTGGGTACGTAGCCCCAAATTCTACTAATTGAACACAACATATAATTTGAAACAAAAGAAAACGTACCCAACCATTTCAAAAAATAGAAATAGTGGGGTACGTTTTAAAAAAAGATATGATTACACAGATTGCTACGTGCTTCGCACTCTTGTAATCCTTAGATTGTTATCCATCCAAATGCATTTGCAATTGAACTTAAAAGTATTATTGCCGCAAATAATGGGCAAAGGTATTTAATCATAAAGTTAAAAATTTTCTTTCTGCGGAATGTGCCTTCGCCGTGAAGAACTTCCTCTTCGATTTTCTTAAGACCAATTATTTTTGAAACAAGAATACATGTAGCAAATGCAGCAATTGGCATCATTACTGAATTAGTTAAGAAATCAAAGAAGTCTAAAAACTGCATTCCAATAATTTTGATGCTGCCTAAAGGACCATAGCCAAATGATGAAAGACTGCCAAGAACAATCATAATACCACCAAGGATAATAGTTGATTTCTTTCTTCCCCATCCAAATTCGTCCTCAAAAGTTGAAACAGCACTTTCTGTTAAGGCTATTGAACTTGTAAGTGCAGCAAAAAGTACTAATGTAAAGAAAAGTATACCAACAACTGTACTAAGTCCCATACTTTCAAACATCTTAGGAATTGTAATAAACATAAGTGAAGGACCGGCTTTTAACGCATTAGGATCTCCACCTGAGAAAGCAAAAACAGCAGGAATAATCATAAGTCCTGCCATAATGGCAATAGCAGTATCAAAGATTTCAACGTTTTTAGTTGAGCTTTCAATTGACAAATCCTTTTTCATATAAGAACCAAATGTAATCAAAATACCCATTGCAATAGATAGTGAATAAAACATCTGTCCCATTGCCGCAACTACAGTCATCCATGAAAAGTTCTTAACATTAGGGACAAGAAAATATTTTACACCGGCCATTGCTCCCGGTCTTGTTATAGAATAAATCATAATGATAAGTGAAAGAACAACAAGTATAGGCATCATAAATTTTGATACACGTTCAATACCGCTTCTAACACCTGCATAAATAATTGCCAAAGTTATAAAAGTAAATATAATAAAGCAAATTTCTGCAGAAAAACCGCCTGAAATAAATCCCGTAAAATAGTCATCACCTGCTAAAAGTTTGCTGTCACCAATAATATATTCGACAAGATATTTAATAACCCAGCCACCGATAACAGAATAGTACGGAACGATAAGTATAGGAATGATGGCATTAATCCATCCGCCTAAAGATACAAACTTAGAGTTACTAAATGATTTAAAAGCACCAACAGGGCTTTTCTTAGTCATACGACCAATAGAAGTTTCAGCTACAATCATTGTATATCCAAAAGTAAGGGCAAGGACAATATATATTAATAAGAAGATACCACCACCGTATTTAGCAGCAAGATAAGGAAATCTCCAAATATTTCCAAGTCCTACAGAAGCCCCTGCAGCCGAAAGAACGAAGCCTAGCTTTCCAGAGAAAGAGCTTCTTTTTTCATTATTTTTTTTCATAACATTTTTACCTTTCTTATTACCTTTTTAGATGTATTTAGAAAGCATAACATAGAGTAAGGAAAAATACAAATCCATCTTTAAAATTATTAAAGAGATTTGCAGCAGGTATGGGAATGCAGCTGAAAATTGAATTTGTTCCAATGAAGTCACAGTTGCGAAAATAACCTGAATGAGTTAAGCTTATATCCGTATAAATTATATTAGATTAGCAAAAGATATGGAGAAAAGTTATGTTATATATTATGAGACACGGAAAAACAGATTGGAATGCCAAGCATAAGCTTCAAGGTCGTACAGATATTCCATTAAATGAAGAAGGCATTCAGATGGCAGAGCAAGCCAAAGAAAAATATAAAGATGTTAATTTTGACATATGCTATTGCTCACCGCTTGTTAGGGCAAAGCAGACAGCCGAAATTGTTTTGGAAGGAAGAAACATTCCTATTGTATATGACGACAGGCTTATGGAAATGTGTTTTGGCGTGTATGAAGGTGTAACACATCCGTCTCAGATGGAGGGAAGCCCTATTAGAAAGTTGTTTAAGGATCCGGCTAATTATCCAGGTGTGGAAGATGGAGAAACTTTTGATGATTTGTTTGCCAGAACAGGGAGTTTTCTTAAAGAAGTAGTTCAGCCACAGTTAGATGCAGGTAAGGATGTTATTATTGTGGGACATGGAGCAATGGATTCAAGCATTGTGTGTCAGGTGCAAAATATTCCGTTGGAAAAATTCTGGGACGCAGGCATTGAGAACTGTAAATTAATGAAATTGCTTTAAGGTTGATAGCAAAAAAATTTAATAAAGTATAAAATAAGACTTGAATTTTAATATTAATAAAAAACTAGAAGTTAAGAAATAATAGAAAATATTTTTAAATAAGTATATAAAAAACAGAGGTGCGTCTTGCTTTCATTAGATTAAACATCTAACAAGCAAACAAAACATCGTCCTCTGTTTTTTGTGTGTCAAAGCACATATGAATATTATTTTATAAAAATAACTAATTAACAACCAAAGTTAAAGAATTTGCAAATAGCGTTAAATAACTGGTCGCAACTATTGAATTTAAAACACATAGTTTCGTCCTCCTTATTTTAAGATTTGTACTGGCCAATTACAAAAAGAATTGTAACAATTTTGTAATATTTAAACAATAGGAGGTCATTGGAATAAGTGTCGTTATTTACCAAATTATATGCTCACTAAATTCTATATTTACCAAATGTTTAAAACGTGCTGAAGTAAAAGGCTTACGCAAGTTATACCAATCCAGCAACAGCCACCAAGCAAAATAGGTTTGCCACCATTTTTGATAAGCTTGACAACATTACAGCCAAGACCGATGGCAGCCATGGCAAGAGTAATAAAGAATTTGCTAAGCTCTTTAAGTGGTGCAAATACTGATGATGGAACACCAAGACTTATGGCAATTGTTGTAATAAGAGAAGCAACAATAAACCACAAAATAAACATAGGAAAAGCTTTCTTAAAACTAAATCCACCTTCATTTGAATTGCTACCTGATTGTTTTGCCCTAAATAAAGCGAGAACCAAAGTAATAGGAATTATTGCAAGAGTTCTTGTAAGCTTAACTGTAACGGCTTTATCAAGTGTCTGAGTTCCAAGGTTCCACATACTGTCCCAAGTAGAAGCAGTAGCTGTAACTGATGAAGTATCATTAACAGCAGTGCCGGCAAATATACCAAAGGCTTCACCGGATGTTGTATCAAAGCCTAAGAAATGTCCAAACATTGGAAACAATAAAGCAGCTAAAACATTGAAAAAGAAAATAACAGAAATAGCCTGAGCCACTTCGTCATCATCTGCATCAATAATAGGTGCTGTTGCAGCAATGGCAGAACCACCGCAAATAGAAGATCCTACACCGATTAAAGTACTGATATTTGAATCAATGTGCATAGCTTTGTGAAGTGCGAATGCTATAATCAAAGATGTGGAAATTGTACAAATAATTATTGGAAGTGATTGCTTTCCGGTACTAAATATTACGTTAAGATTAAGACCGAAGCCCAATAAAATAACTGCATACTGAAGTATTTTTTTTGATGTAAAAGTAATTCCCGGTTTGAAAGTTTTTCCCGGTTGCCAGAATAAAGCAATAACCATACCGGCAATGATAGCAATAACGGCACTTCCAATAATAGGAAAGATTTTGCCAAGTATCCAGGCAGGAATTGCGATTGCAAGGCAAACTAATAAGCCTTTGTATTTTTCTTTTATAAGGTTCATTTAAAATCTCCTTTGTGAAAAGTATTTTTGAAATTTAATCGTAAATTATAGTTACAAGCTATAGAGCAGGAACTATTTCAACATAAATCTGGTCAAATTTGTCTATCAAATCTTTTGTGATATGTTCCTGTATTTTTTTGAAATCCTTGATTTTTACAGTGTCATTTTTGCTTTTAACGTAGACTTCAATCCATGTTTTACGCCCTGTTTGTGTAACATCTAAGAAATCAAGACTATATTCATAATTGCTAATGTCCTTATTTACAACTTCTCTGATTTCATCCATAATCTGTTGATCAGGTGAGAATAAAACCAATTCCTTTAAGTTTTTGATAATCTGCACAATTGGCTCTTTTACAAGGAATAATGCAACAATAATTGCCACAGAAGAATCTATGTAAGGGATAATAAAATTAATTGGGCTGTGTGTAAGGAAAATCTGGAACAAAAATGCAACTGAAATTCCAAGAGTACTTACAATGTCAACCTTCCACAAATAAAGCTCTGATTTGATTATCATTGAGGAATAGTTACGGCTAAGATAATGAAGCACAAGGTACATAATTATGCAACACACGCAAAGAGAAGCTTCATATATAAGAACGTTTGTGGCATCAACTGTGTGTCCACCGTGAAGTAAAACTGTAATGTTGTTTGTAATCATATTGATAACTACAATAAGTAAAACAATATATTTTACAAGAACAAGTAATGATTCAATTTGAGAAAAACCATAAGGTTTCTTTTCAGAAACAGGTTTGTATAGAAAAGGAACCAAAATAAACATTGGAAGCAATAGTAATAAGTCAAACAAGTCAAATATGCCGTCAGTCATTACGGTTTTTGAACCTAAGACAAAGGAAGCGATGATTTCAAATACTGTAAAAGTAATGGTGCCTCCCAGTGACAGCCTTAAAATTTTGTTCTCCGTTTTGTACTTTTGTTGGTCCATAATAAATTAAAAATCCTTTCTTTTTCTTCTCAAATATAATAAATCGGGTATAATACAATAGTCAATAGATAATTATAAATAAAAAATTGCTTTCCAAAGTATTTATGTTGGAACCATAAAAATGTTATGATATTATAAATAAAAAGCGAAACGGAAAATAATCAATATAGTGAAATGGAGGATTAGATATGGACAAAAAAGCAATATATAATTTAAGTTACGGAGTATTTATGGTATCAACTAAGGCAGGTGAAGTGGCTAACGGTTGTATTACAAACACTTGTATTCAGGTAGCAGGCAATCCTGTAAGAATAGCAATTTCGGTATTGAACAGTAACTACACTTGCGATTTGATTAAAGAAAGTGGCATTTTTGCAGTAAGCATTTTGGACAATGATTGTACATTTGAAACAATAAAGCATTTTGGTTTTCAGTCAGGAAGAGATGTGGACAAGTTTGGAAACATTACACCACCTACAGATTGTAATGATGTACCATATCTTGGCTGGCAATCCTGCGCAGTTATTAGTGGAAAAGTTGTTGAGCAACATGATCTTGGAACACACACATTATTTATTGCAGAAGTTGTTGATGCAAAGGTATTAAGCGATAAAGAACCTATAACTTATGCAAAATATCAAAATGAAATAAAGCCGAAAAACAATGTAGCATCTGCAAAAGAAGATGGCAAAAAAATTGTTGGTTGGAGATGTAAGATTTGCAATTATGTTTATGAGGGAAGTAAGTTGCCGGAAGATTATGCCTGTCCGTTATGCGGTCATGGAGCAGATGATTTTGAGCCAATTTATGAAAGTTAATTGCATAAATTGTTAAGATTAGGGTGTCAAAACACAAATTGTTGTGCAGGCACGGGAAGAATAAGATATTTTTACACTGTAATCATATATAATATTTAACAGAAGGGAAAACCAATGCAGATTTCAAGTAGATTTACAGTAGCAGTGCATATTTTTGCATGTATTAAAACATTTGAAAATGACTATAAAATAACAAGTGATTTTCTTGCAGGAAGTACAAATGTTAATCCTGTTATTATAAGAAAGATTTTAGGACAACTTAAAGGAGCAGATCTAATTGAAGTTGCCAGAGGCACAGGCGGAGCTAAAATAACAAGACCTCTAAATGAGATAACATTACTTGATGTTTACAAGGCTGTAGAATGTGTGGAAGGTGGCGAATTATTCCATTTTCACGAAAATCCTAATCCACAGTGTCCAGTTGGACGAAGCATCCACACGGTATTGGATGGAAAACTTGAGCAGGTACAGAAGGCAATGGAAAAAGAACTTAATTCAATAACATTGGAAGATGTGGAAATGGATATACAGAAATTGATAGGGTAGTGCAATACAATATTCTAAAAGATTAAAGTATAAAGAAACCGGCAGGAATTATCTTGCCGGTTTAATTTTTTGAAAAAACAAATAATGTTGTAACTATTGACATTACAACTGACAGCTGTTATATATAATTGTAATAATAAATATTACAACGGAGAGAAATGATAATGAAACCAATAACAAGAGCAAACTTTGCCATTGGTGCGGAAAAAGAAAAACAATACGGATATAGAATAAATGAAAAATGTATTGGTTGTGGATTATGTACAAGCAAGTGTCCACAGAATTGCATTGATACTTTAAGTATACCATTTAGAATTAGAGAAAATAATTGCCTTCATTGTGGTAATTGCATGGAAGTTTGTCCTAATAATGCAGTGGAAAAGATTAAAAAAGCAGCAAAATACATAAAAGAAGCAGATTATATTTTGATAGGAGCTGGAGCAGGTCTTTCTACAGCAGCAGGACTAACGTATGATGGGGAAAGATTTAAGAAGAACTTTCCTAAATTTATAGAAAAATACGGAATGAAAGATATGTATTCGTTTTCAATCAAATGAATCAGGCGAGAAAAAATTGTGTTATACCAACTTATATGGTTCCTAAATGTCCTGTTTGTGGTGGACCAATGGCTATGAATCTTAGATGAGAGAGATATTTCGTGGAAGATGAGGCAATTGTACCGGAAAGCTTTGGGGAAAGAGCAATAGGCATAAATGCAGATTTAAAACAAACTATAGAGGAAATCAGTAAGGAGCAATTATGAAACAGCAGGAAAGATTGGATTTTTTGTTGGAAAAGTTAAAAGAAGATTCAGTTCAATACAAAAATCTTCAGGTGGAAGAAAATGAAACTGCAAAAAAAGAAGCAGTCCGTTCATTAATGAATATAAGAATGCCAAGGTACATTGACAGAAAAATATTGAAAGTTCAGGATGAATTTTTGCAGAATCAGACTTTTGAAAAAGGGATTGTTACATTAGATATGATTCCAACGGTTAAGGAACAGCATGGAAGTAATAACCCACTGGCAGATAAAATTTCAATATGGCAGGGTGACATGACAAGGCTTAAGGTTGATGCAATAGTAAATGCGGCAAACTCAGCACTTCTTGGATGTTTCGTTCCGTGTCACAGATGCATAGACAATGCCATTCACAGTGGGGCAGGAATGGAACTTAGGGAAGAATGCAACAAAATTATGAATCAGAGAAAAATAAAATATGGTACAAATTATGAGGAGCCAACAGGAACAGCAACCATAACAGAAGCTTATAATCTGCCCTGTAAAAAAGTAATACATACAGTAGGTCCCATATGCTATTTTGGCTTAAATGATGAGTTATGCAATGACTTAAAGAACTGCTATGAAAGTGTTTTAAATTGCTGTGCTGAAAATGGTTTGAAAACAGTTGCATTTTGTTGCATTTCAACCGGAGAGTTTAGATTTCCAAATAAAGAAGCGGCAGTAATAGCAAAAGACACAGTGGAAAGATTTTTGATGAAAAAGGAAAATAATATAGAAAGAGTTATTTTCTGCGTGTATAAAGACTTGGATAGGGAGATATACGACAAATTATATAAATAATTTTAAAAATGAAGATTAGTGTGTCCCAAAATCATTATTCAATCATTGCTTAAGCACAGGTTGAATAATGTCTTTGGGATACTGTGATCTTATAAAATTTTATTTTTCAAGAAGCTGATTCAAAAAATCCATTAAATTGTCAGACAAAACTAATTTATTTACTTTCTCAGGTTTTTCCAGAGTTTGAACAATACCATTATAAAGTTCCATAAATTTTTTTCTGTCATTTTGCTGAACAGCCAGCATAAGAACAATATGTATAACATGGTCATCCCACTGTATACCCGATTCACTTGTGAGAACGCAAATCATTGTATGGGTAGCATTCATGTCAAGGGCATGTGGAATTGCAAAAGTATCAAAAAAGCAAGTTGATGAAAGTTGCTCACGTTCTAAAACAGATTCAACAAAACCTTCTTCACACAATCCATAATCAATAACATTTTGTCCTAAAAATCTAATAACATCTTCTTTATTTCCAAAATCATTAGACTTGAAGAAAAGTTTTTCATCGAAAAAAGAGGACAAAATATTGTTGCGTTTAATTTTTTGCTTATTTTCCAAACATTTGTGAATGGCATTATCAACATTTATTTGGTCCATCATTGTAAAAAATGGAGAAACAACAATAACTTCTTTGCCGATGAGGTTTAACGGTTTTGTTGTTACAATTAAATCTGAATAAGCATTAATCAAAGCAGAACGATTATCAGTTGTAAATAATTTTAAAGTAATAAAATTCTGATAATTGTCTAATAATTTCTTTTCAATATTCGAATTAATATGATGGTAATCATGACATAAAAGCAGTACGGAAACTTTATCTGAATCACTGTTGGAAGATTCAATTAAGTAACCTATGTGTATGCTAATATATCCAATCTCAGAGTCAGCAATGCTAATATTATATTTTTTATTTAATTTCTGAGCAATGCTAACAGAAACATCATATATAAAAGGACAATTCTTTTTTATGTTATTTAAAAAGTCATTGCCTGAAGACTGTATACTGTTTGCTCTCTTAATTAAACCATGTATATGTAGGGCAAAACTATAAAGATATTCATCAAAGTTAATTTCCAACATATAAGAAGAAAATACATTTAACAAAATTTCACGGATTTCTTCAATAAAATCAGATGTCAAAATATCCTGTGAAACAGATTGTGCATCATTGCTTATAGGTTTGATTATGCCTTCAAGAAGTGATGAAATATAAAAAATATCATCTTCAGAAGGATCAATATTGCAATGGGCTGAGTACTGAGTGCATATTTCTGTAGCAATTTTTGATTCTACAGTTTCAGCCTTATCACTAATATTTCTTAAAGGTTCTGAAACATAGTGGTCGGTACGCATACGGTAAAGAGCAATAGTTATGTTTACAATTATGTTGTTGTAGTAAGCATTGTCGACGTAATAGTGATACTTATTGATTGAATTAAGAATAATAATTTTAATTTTGTCAACGTCAATTCCTTCAAAATAATTATTCAAATTATCAATACTGTTAAAGGCAGGATTGATTTCATCAAAAATAATTTTGTTTAAATATTTTCGCTTATTTAATTCATTTCCTGAAACAAAAACAGTATTATTAGTTCTGACTATTTTTAAATCAAAATCAGAAAGAGTATCATTAATCTTTTTAAAGTATTTTTCTAAAGTTGTGGTACTTATGTAAAGAACCTCTGCCAAATCATCAATGTTATAATGAGGATTATGGAAAAATACTTTTTTGACAATAATATGTTCTAAATTCTGCTCTTTTTCAATGGCGGTAAAATCCATTGTTTTATACAGATTATCATCAATCTTATAGCCTCTGTTAGTAGAAAGTATTAAATGCAGTACTTTGTTAATGGCAGAAACTTCAGATTGAATAGTTCTAAGTGAAACATTAAGAATCAGACTTAGAGATTTACCTGTAATGAAAGTATTGGAATTATGTATTTCCTTAATTATTTTTTTCTGACGATCAGTAAATCTATTCATACAAATATCTCCTTAAAAATATAAAATGTAATCATAAATTATTAAAGTAATTAAATTATACAACATTAGAAAAGTACAGGCAAATATATAGGTGCGGTGTACACCGCAAAAGATGATTTGTAAATGAAAAATTTATAAAATATAATAATGGCATAAACAAAAAACGAAAGGAGAAAGCAATGAATAGAGAAGAAGCACAGATGGTTGCTTTTCAGCTTATAAGTTATGCAGGAGATGCATTTTCATCATTCTTTAAAGCAGTTGAAAAAGCCAGAAATGGTGAGTTTGATGAGGCTGATGAGTTAATCAAAAAAGGAGAAAGTGAATTAACAAATGCTCACAATGCACAGACAGAGTTGCTGGCAAAGGAAGCTCAGGGAAAAGATATTGAGTATAGCATAATGTTAGTTCACGCACAGGACCATTTAATGACAACAATAATGTATGAACGTGTGGCAAAAGAGTTTATAACATTGTATAAGGAGAAATTAAGTTAATGGACAAAAAGTTTTTATGGGGAAGTGCCACTGCAGCATATCAATGTGAAGGCGCATGGAAAGAAGGCGGTAAGGGAATGTCTAACTGGGACACTTTCTGCCACAGTGAAAAAAACAATGTTAATCCTGTTACCGGCGATGTGGCAAATGACCATTATCACAGATACGAAGAGGACATTAGAATGTTAGCGGAAGGTAATCAGAATGCTTACAGATTTTCAATAGCCTGGACAAGAATTATTCCAAATGGAGTAGGCAAAGTAAGCAGAGAGGGAATAGATTTTTACAACAGAGTAATTGATACATGTAGAAAATATAATGTTGAACCCTTAGTTACTTTATATCATTACGATTTGCCACAACCAATGTTTGAACAGGGTGGCTGGGAAAACAGAGCCACAGTTGATGCATATGAAGAATATGTAAAAGTATGTTTTAAAGAGTTTGGAGATAAAGTTAATTACTGGGCAACAATTAATGAACCAAATTATGAAACACTTTGCTGTTATGGTTTTGGAAACTACCCTCCTAATGTTAAAAACTTGGAAAGACGTTGGAAAGCAATGTATCACTTAATGTTGGCAAGTGCAAGAGCCATTAAGGCATATAGAAATATGGGCTTTAAGGGAATGATTGGACTTGTAAGTGACAGTTATCCTATTGAGATTTTAAAAGATAATGAAGGTTATAGAGAAGCTAAAAGATTAGCTGATATTTTCTTTAATACATCTGTTAATGATACTTGCATAAAGGGATATTATCCTGATGAATACGTGTCACATCTTACAAAGTTAGGATATGATTTATCATATATGTTAGAGGAAGATAAGGAAGTATTTCAAGAAGGTACAGTTGATTACCTTGGAGTTAATGCCTATTGCAGATTTTTAGTTAAACCTTGTTCAGGTGGAGAAACAAAAATGGAAGCAAATAATACAGGTGATTCATCTAAAAACGAAGAGATGGAAATCAAGGATTGGTGTGCTTTAGATGATGATCCAAATACAGAAAAAACTCCTTGGGGAACTGAAATTTATCCTAAGTCAGTATATGATATGCTTATGGAGTTTAAAGAACTATATCCTGACACACCTATTATAGTTACAGAAAATGGTTTAGGTGAATATGATAAGGTGGAAAACGGAGAAATCCATGATCAATATAGAATTGATTTCTTACAGGGATATGTAGATTGGATTAAAAAGGCTATAGACAATGGTTGTGATTGCAGAGGGTATTTTGTATGGTCAACAATGGATGTGTATAGTTGGATAAACGGATACAAAAAGCGTTACGGCTTAGTATACATAGACTTTGATGATAATTGTAAGAGAATTCCAAAAGACAGTTATCATTGGTATAAAAAATTTATAAATGAAAAAGGAGGAAGTTACAATGGAAAAAATTAGTAACTGGATTGAAAAGAAGATATCTCCACTTGCAAATAAATTAGCAAGACAGAAATATCTTCAGGCTTTGCAAAACACATTCCTAGCTTTAATTCCACTATTTACTATAGGAAGTTTTGCTCTTATTATTATATCACCACCAATGGATTATACAACCATGGATTCAGGTGTACTTAAAGCAATTATGCACGGATGGGCAAATGTTGCCGCATTTACAGGACCGGCTTTGGGGTATGTTTACTCGGTAACAATGTCGTTAATTGCGCTTTGGTCATCAATAGGGTTAGCAATTAATTTAAGCAAACATTACAAAATGGAAAAGTCATGGGTAACTATTGCTGTCTCAGTTGCATCTTTTATGATTGCAGCAACTATGAATAAAGATGGAGCATTATCTTTTGATTATTTAGATGGAAAAGGATTGTTTACAGCGATTTTGGTAACTATTGTATCATTTGAATTATATAGATTTTTATCTGATAGAAAAATCGGATATATTAACTTGGAAGGTGGCGGAGTACCTCCTGCATTAGCTGAATCAATAGGAAACCTTGTGCCAATCGTAATTGTTTTGGTAGCAGTTGGAACAGTTAACGCAATATTATTAAACTTTACAGGTGCAGGGATTCCGGCAATTATGCAGCTTATTATGACACCTGTTGTTAAGATGGTAGACAGTGTTTGGGGAGTTGTTATATTAGCAGTAATTGTAATGATTTTCTGGTGGTTCGGTATTCATGATACTGTTATCACAGGACCATTGGATACATTCTTAATGAACAATTATACAGCAAACCAGGCCGCATTTGCAGCAGGAACAGCAGCAATAGCACTTCCATATATTGTTACAGAACCTTTCTGGTGGACATTTATGGCTATCGGTGGTAGTGGTGCAACATTAGGACTTGCAATTCTTACATTATTCAGTAAGTCAAAACAGATTAAAACAATTGGTAAGCTTGCAATTATCCCATCATTATTCAATATTAATGAACCGTTAATATTCGGATTGCCACTTATGTATAATTCAACAATGATGTTGCCATTTATAGTAGTAATGCCTTTAAATGGTGTAATTACATACATCGCCATGAGTACAGGAATTGTAGCAAAAACATTTGCATATGCAAGCTGGAATATGTTCTGTCCAATAGGTGGTCTAATTGATACAATGGACGTTAAGGCGTTGATATTGGTTTGCGTATTAATTATTATAGATATGATTATATACTTACCATTCTTTAAAATTTATGAGAAACAGAAAATTAAAGAAGAACAGCTGGAAGAAAGTGTTCAGGCATAAATACATTTAATTATGTGGAAAGGAGCAAGGCATGAAGATATTATTAGTTTGCAATGCAGGAATGAGTACGGGTATCATGAAAATGAAACTTGAGCAGGAAGCTAAGGCAAGAGGTTTAGAAGCAAGTGTTGATGCCACCCCTATGGTAGAGTTAGGCGATAATCTTGAAGAAACAAGCATTATTTTGTTAGGACCTCAGATTAGATTCGCATTAGATGACATTAAAAAACAGGCAGAAGGTATTCCTGTAATGGCAATTGCAGCTCAGGACTTTGGAATGATGAATGCAAAGAAAGTCCTTGATGAAGCATTAAAGGAATTATAAGACTAAGAAAGTATGAATAAAAGTAATTACGGAAATTATAAGTGTAAGGAGATGTAGTTATGATTCAAATAGACCATATAATAAATAATGTGGACGGATTGCATGCAAGACCAATAGCAGAATTGGCTGACATTGCGAAAAAACTTGGAACACAGATATTTATTCTTAAAGGAGAAAAAATAACAAATGTTGAAAACATTACAGAGGTTATATCTTTTGGAGCAAGATATGGTCAAAAAATAACTATTGTAGTAAATGGTTATAATGAAGATAATGCATCAGAATTAGTAAAAGAATACATAAAAAATAATCTGTAAATACATTAATAACTTTCAAATGCTATAAATGAAAATGGGTGTAGTAAAAACTATGCCCATTTTTTGACCTTAAATTAGTAGATTTGTAAAAGGTAAAAGTTTGTAAAATCATAAAAAAAGCAAATGAGTTACAAAGTAGCATATCATAACTTTTAGACAAATCAAAAAAAGTATGCTACAATGTTGAACTGTACAGTGTGAATGTACGACTTTTAATGGACTAAAGGAGAAACGAGAAAATGAATATTGTTTGTTTAGATTTAGAGGGAGTATTAGTTCCTGAAATATGGATTGCATTTGCAGAAGAAACAGGAATTCCTGAACTTAAGAGAACAACAAGAGATGAGCCTGATTACGATAAGCTTATGAATTATAGAATTAACATCTTAAAAGAGCACGGATTAGGACTTAAGGAAATTCAGGAAACAATTGCAAAGATTGATCCTATGCCTGGTGCAAAAGAATTTTTAGATGAATTAAGAGAGATTACTCAGGTAATTATTATTAGTGATACATTTACACAGTTTGCAGGACCTTTAATGAAGAAGTTAGGTTATCCTACAATTTTCTGTAACTCATTGGAAGTAGCAGAAGATGGAGAAATCACAGGATTTAAGATGAGAATTGAAAACTCAAAACTTACTACGGTAAAGGCATTGCAGTCAATCGGATATGACACAATTGCCAGCGGAGACAGCCACAATGACCTTGGAATGATTAAGGCAAGTAAGGCAGGATTTTTATTCAGAAGCACAGATGAAATCAAGAAAGAATATCCTGAACTTCCAGCTTTTGAAACATATGATGAATTAATGGCTGCAATCAAGGAAGCATTATAATATAAGAAATTTAAATTAAATCAGAGTAATAAAGAACTATGTTTGATACTGGAAATTTATTGTAGCATAGTTCTTTTTTTTTGCATTTATGGAAAGGATATAAACATATTATATTTGACCGAGCTGAATGCAAGGAATGCTTCTTGTCCAAAGGACAAGGAGATGTGGACTGGAGTGAAGCTAATAAACATCGCGTAAAACTTATATTTGTACCATATACGGTAATTCTTTTTTATATGGTACAGAGTTGTTCAGGTTTGAACTGGAAGAAGCTAATATCTGTACCATATATGAAAATTCTTGCTCGTATGGTACAGATTTTTTCTGATTTGAGCTGGGACAAACTTATATTTGTACCATATATGAGATTTCTTGCTCATATGGTACAGATTTGTTCTGATTTGAGATTGAACAAGCTTGTATTTGTACTATATATGAAATTTGTTGCTCGTATGGTACAGATTTGTTCTGATTTGAGATTGAACAAGCTCGTATTTGTACCATATGTAAAATTTCTTGCTTGTATGGTACAGATTTCTTCTGCGTTAAGCAGGAACAAGCTAATATCTGTACCATATTTGAAATTTCTTGTTCGTATGGTACAACCTTACCTCACAGAATATGAGAACTCGGTTCTATGTGGTAGTTACATATTAGTTTGAATATGATGAATCTTTGTATCTGCCACATAAAAAGAGAAAACTTAATCATATGGGGCAATTCATATTATTTTCAATAACAATGAATCTTGAAATCTACCCCATAGTATGCATAAACTTGCTTCTATGGGGTAATTACCTACTTGAATTGAATTAACCTTGTCTTCTACCAAACTACATAAACTGGAAGTTTAAATAGTTTCCCAAAATCATATATATTATGTTATACTGTTTTTAGTGTAGAAAAGAGGGAGTATTGAAAAATCAATAATTTATTCTAATCAAATTCTAAATTTGTTAAGATCTATTATTTATCCCCGAAAAGTTCGTTGCAAAAAGAGTTGTAAGAGTTGCAAAAAAAGTTGCATAGAGTTGCGAAAATTAAAAGAGTTGCAATAGTTACCATAGAACCCCACAATGAAAGTAAAAGAGGGAATGTATATGAAGAAAATATTGGAGGCAATTAAGAATTTCTTTTCTGCATCTCACGAAAGGGAGCGAAAAGGAATACAGGCGACTAAGCATGGAATGTTTAACAATTTCGTATATGCAGTAAAGCTGACATGGCAGTTAAACAATCAGTTCATTATAGCAATGATTGTAATGGGAGTATTGTCGGCATTGTATATGCTTATTGGAATTTATATTCCAAAGATTGTATTGGCATTAGTAGAAAATAAAGTTACAACAGACACAATGATAAAAGTGTTGGTAGCAGTGGGAATTATAATTCTTGTAGTAAAGCTTATTAACACAAAGGCTCAATATGTAGGTGAGTATGCCTGGGACAAGGTATATAAGGGGTTAGTTTCAAAATATCTTAGAAAATCATTTACAACAGATTTTAAAAATATGGAAAATCCGGATTTCCTTGATTTGATTGAAAGATCAAAACATGCAATGTATAACTATCAGGGAATTAGTGGTTACTGTAAAAGAGGAAGTAATATTCTTTCAAATATTGTACTTGTAGTTATAGCAGGTGCGGCAATAGCAGTAATTAATCCTTTGATAATTTTGGTGCTGGTAGTTATTTCATATTTTATATATAAAATCCTTGATTCAACAATGGAGTGGACGAAAGTAAATTTTAGAGATGCAATGTCATCTAATTTTAGAAAAAATTATTATTTTTCTTCCACAGCAAGAGATTTTAAATATGCCAAAGACATAAGATTATTTAAAATGCAGGATTTTATTGAACAGACGTGGAAAGACATAAATACAGTTTATTATGCAGCCTGCAAAAAAAATCACAGAAAATGGGTAATGTGCGAGGCAAAGATGAGTTTTCTTCGCCTTTTTCAGAATTTATTACTATACGTAGTATTGATTTATATGGTTTTAAATAAGGGAATGAGCATTTCTGATTTTGTTTTATACATAGGTTTGGTTGCATCATTTTCCACAGCTATGACAGATATGTTTTGCAATATGGTTTGGATGAATATGAACCGAATGGAACTTGACGATTTTAGAACATTTATGGACTGGAATGAGGACAAGCCTGACATTGAAAAAGGTCAGGGCGTAAGTAAGAATATAGGCTTGAAGCAATTTGAGTTTAAATTTGAAAATGTATCTTTTAAATATCCGGGACACGAAAAATATGTTCTAAAGAATATTAATCTGACTATTGAAGCGGGAAGCAAGTTGGCGGTAGTTGGTATTAACGGCGCAGGAAAAACAACTTTAACAAAGCTTCTTATGAGACTTTATGAGCCAACAGAGGGAAGGATTCTTCTTAATGGAGTTGATGTAAAGAAGTATGACAGAGATACATATTTTAAAATATTTGCGCCTGTGTTCCAAAACATTGAAATTTTTGCTTTTCCGGTATGGCAGAATATTTCAATGAAGCCTGAAAATGAGACGGACAAAAACAGAACAATGGAGGCTTTGGAAAGAAGTGGTTTGGATGAAAAGATTAACAAATATGAAAACAAAATAGACACTATGCTTCTTAGAATATTTGACCCTAACGGTGTTGATTTGTCAGGTGGAGAAAGACAAAGACTTGCCATGGCAAGGGCGCTTTATCAGAACAGAGAAGTTCTTGTTTTGGATGAGCCGACAGCGGCACTTGACGCATTGGCAGAAGACAGAATGTATCAGGAATTTAATCAAATGGTAAAGGGAAAGACTGCTATTTTTATTTCACACAGACTTTCAAGTACAAGATTTTGTGACAAAATAGTTATGTTTGAAGATGGCAGAATTATTGAAGAGGGTACTCATGAACAGCTAATTAAAACCAATGGAAAATACAGAAATATGTTCCAGGTTCAGGCTCAATATTACAAAGATAAGGAGGGTGAGGTATGTTAAACAAATTTTTTGGCGGAATAAAAGATATTTGGTTTTGCACAAAATATTTTGCAAAGTTTGCATGGAAACATCTTCCTATATATTATTTATACATATTAATGTCAGTCATAATCAGTACGGCAGGACCTTTTGTTTCAATTATTGGCTCAAAGTATTTGATTAACGAGATTGTATATGAGCAGAACAGAAACATGAATATGATAATATTCTGGGTTGCGTTCATATGTATTGGTACATACATTCACGTAGTAGGAAACAAGTTTGCCAATGAGAAGCAGAATTATTGTAATGACCAGTTTGACAGAATGCTTCATATGGAAATTAGTTCTAACACTATGAAAATGAAGTTTGAATACACGGAAAATTCAGAAATGTTAGACAGTATAAATAAAGCAGGACGTGCATTTGAGCAGACAAATTTAATTCAGGGACTTACAGATGGTATAGTAGGACTTTTGAGTAATATTTTAGTCCTTGCAGGTGTTATTTACATAGTAGTTAAATGCTCTGTGTGGCTGATAATTCCTGTATTGTTAAGCTTCGTAGTTAACACATATATAACAATGAAAACAACAAAAATAAAGGAACAGTATTTTTCAGAAGCTATGGAAATGGACCGTGTTGTTGATTATTATATTGATGAACTTACAACAGGTGAATATGCTAAGGACATTAGAATATATCTTTCAGACGATATGATTATAGACAACCAGAAAAAGCAGAGCAACGGCATTTATAATCTGTCAAAGAAAAGTGAAATGAAAATATGGAATAAGGATAAAGCCGCAGTAATGACAACAGAAGTCTGCGATATTGTAGTTTATATTATTCTTGGCATAAATACTTTGACAGAAAAGATTGCAGTAGGTGATTTCAGCAGTTTGGTACAGGCTATACTTAAGTTTACGGAAGCACTTAATGGTATTTCAAGAGGCTTGTTGGAATTAAAATATACGGCATCAGTTTTGAAATATTATATTGATTACATAGAACAGGCAGAAATCGACAGAAAATACGAAGAAAGCAAAAATGCAGTAGTTCCTAATATTAATAATGGTGTTTCAATTGAATTTAAAAATGTAAGTTTTAAATATCCTAATACAGATGTTTATATTCTAAAAAACATAAATACAATAATTCATTCAGGAGAGCACTTATCAATAGTAGGAAAAAACGGTGCAGGAAAAACAACCTTCATAAAATTACTTTGCAGACTGTACGAAGTAACGGAAGGAGAAATACTTGTAAATGGAGTGAATATAAACGACATAGAATACTCCAAATATCTTGATTTGCTTTCAGTAGTATTTCAGGATTACAAACTTATGGCATTTTCCATAAAAGACAACATAGATATGGGACAAAACAAATATCCAGATGTTGAGAATAAGATAAATGAACTATGTGAAATAGTAGAAATAGACAGTTGGATTAACTCATTGAAAGACAAACAAAATACAAATTTATACAAGATGTTTGATGAATCGGGAATAGAGCCGTCAGGCGGGCAGGCACAAAAACTTGCAATAGTTCGAGCCCTGTACAAAGACTCACCAATAGTAGTACTTGATGAACCAACAGCAGCACTAGATCCAATTGCTGAATTTGAAGTATATAACAACTTCGATAAACTGGTAGGAGGCAAAACTGCAGTCTACATATCACATAGACTATCATCATGCCGATTCTGTGACAGAATAATAGTATTTGATGGCGGTACAATAATAGAAGACGGAAGCCATGACAAACTAATGGAAAACCAAAAAGGCTTCTATTACAATATGTACAATACACAGGCAAAACACTACCAAAATTAAGAATAAATATTGTATAATAATCAATTCTAATTAAAAGGGCACGATGCTAATTAGTTTATTGCAATACGCTAATCAGCATTGGAGCCCTTTTTGCGTTATGCACCCGACATTTCAAAAAGGCTATTTTTCGGGGTATACTCACCTAAAAAGCAATCAAATTTATATAACATATAGTTTGAGTTTGCAATAAACGTACCCCGCTATTTCAAGTTGCCCGTTTTTTTAGGTACATTCGCAAAACTATCATACCATCAAATCTTATTCATATTACATAGCCTAGATTGAATATCGTTGACACATAACTAACTTTACTGTTAAGATTTATAATAAGTTCAGAAATTTTTTATTAGCAAACAATAAGTAAATTAACGTGTTTGCATAAAAAAATCTGAATTTATTTGGAAAAGTTAGCGGAAAGGAGAAAAACAATGAATCCATTAGATATGATGAAATTTAAAGGCATGTTTGAAAAGTTTGTCACACGCCATCCAATGCTTCCAAAATTTTTTGCAAGAATCCAGCCGGAAGTAAAAGAAGGCAGTGTAATCGAACTAACTGTTACCCCACCTGACGGTGAACCATTAAAGGCTAATATTAAGGTACAGGCTGAGGATATGGAGCTACTGCAAATGATAAAAAATATGCAACAAAAATAAAGAAAACGTACCATAAATGTGTTATAATCAGGGGTATGAAGGAGAGACAAAGTGAAGGATATAGTTAAGAGTACATTGACAGGAATTATATTAGTATTTTGTGTAGTGTTTGCCTTGATGATACAGACTAATGCAGCAGAATCAGATTTGGATAATTCAGATAATAACGATATAAGTCAGACTATTGGGAATGCAGGAGAGTTGCAGAAAGATGAAAGTGTAACTACAACACTTTCAGAGAAACATGGGTGTGAATATTATAAGATAATTATAGACGAAGAAAGCAAAGTTATTATCAATTATAAATCCAATGCAGGACAGTCCACTTTTCAACTATATGACAACCAATTGTCTCTTATAAAAGAAGAAAAAGTTAAAGGCGGAAGATATCGAAAATCAGTTAAGTATAGCGAAGAGATTACTTTAAAGCCTGGTGTGTATTACATAAAAGTATTAACTGAAGATGAGGAGAGCACAGGAAAGTATAAGAGAATATATTCAATATCTTATTCATTTAATAATTACGTGAAAAGCATAACCGTTACAGGAAATAAGACGGTTTCAGTTAACAAAACAATAAGAATGAAGGCTATTGTAAAACCTGACAATGCAACTGCAAAAGATATTGAGTGGGAAGTAAGTAATACGGGAAGTGCTGTTATTGATACAAACACAGGAATTTTAAGAGCTTATAAACCGGGAAAAGTCAATGTAATAGCTAAGGCAACAGACGGAAGTGGTGTAAAAGCAACTTTTACTGTTATAATTAAACCATCAAAAGTCTCAAATTTAAAAATTAAACGTACAGGCAGGAAGAAAATTAAAGTAAGCTGGTACAATGTTTATAATGCATCCGGATATCAGCTTCAATATGGTCGAAGAAAGTCAACATCCAGAGCCAAATATAGAAGAATTTCTGCAAGAAAGAGTACAGGAACTTTATCAAAAATAAAAAATAGAAAGAATTATTTTGTAAGGGTAAGAGCATATTATAAGTCAGACAATAAGAATTATTATGGTGACTGGAGTTCTTACAAAAAAATTAATATAAAGTAATAGTAACATATTTTGTAGGAGGTAATGATATGGCTACATTGAAAGGGAAAACAGCAATTATTACAGGCGGAGGAAGAGCAGTCTTAAGCGACGGAAGTTGTGGATCTATAGGATATGGTATAGCTACAGCATATGCCAAGGAAGGTGCCAATCTTGTAATTACAGGTAGAAATGTTAAAAAGCTTACTGATGCCAAGGAAGAATTAGAAGAAAAATATGGAATTAGGGTTCTTCCGGTCCAGGCAGACATAAGTGCAGGTGCTGATAATGAAGCATTAGCTGAAAGCGTTGCAAAGCAGGCAATGGATGCCTTTGGAAGAATTGATGTGTTAATTAATAATGCACAGGCATCTGCCTCAGGTGTAACATTGGCAGACCATACAACTGAACAGTTTGATTTAGCAGTTTACTCAGGATTATATGCAACATTTCATTATATGAAGGCATGCTATCCATATTTGAAAAAAACTAAGGGGTCAGTTATCAACTTTGCATCAGGCGCAGGTTTGTTTGGAAATTATGGCCAGTGCGCATATGCGGCGGCTAAGGAAGGAATCAGAGGTTTGACAAGAGTTGCAGCAACAGAATGGGGACCGGATGGAATTAATGTTAACATTGTTTGCCCACTAGCATGGACAGCACAACTTGAAAACTTTGAAAAAGCTTATCCGGAAGCATTTAAGGCTAACGTTAAAATGCCACCTATGGGACATTATGGCGATGTAGAAAAAGAAATCGGTCGTGTTTGCGTTCAGCTTGCTTCACCGGATTTTAAATTTATGACAGGCGAAACAATAACATTGGAAGGTGGACTTGGACAGCGTCCGTAAAACATATCGTAAAAATATAATTTAAATGATTATAGAAAAACTATTTTCATAAGGTAAATCTGATTCATAGATTGTTCTTTTGGAACATCGAAGCCAGATTAAATAAATGTTATGAAAATAGTTTTTTCTTTGTTAAAAATGTAACGAAAATGTAATAAGATTATTCCAAAATGTAGCCTAAATGTAGTTAAAATATGACATTAAGAAACAATATAAAAATATTACAAAATTACGGAAAAAACAGCTTGAAAATAAAACTTTTAGTGCTATTATGTACATAGCAAATATCACAATGACATCACATGATATTACTTGATTAAAATATGGGGAAGGTTATCTGATATTTTACGATTGACATAACGGGATAACTAAGGTTATGGAAAATGAAGGGAGCACAGAAAGATGAAAGAGAAGAACACAAGAATGAAAAAGATGACACAGAAAATAATGATTTTTCTGGTAGTAATGATTTGCGTAGGAATGATAAGCGCAGTAACGACGACAGCAGTAACAAATGACAAAACACCAACTACAACAAATCAGGCGGAAAACAAAAGTAACGTAACGAAAACAACTGTAAACAAAAACAATACAGATTTAAACAATAAAGAAACTGTAAACAAAAATAACACAGATTCAAATAATAAAAAAATAAAAGCAAACAGTAAGAAACAGAAAAAACCTGTTGCAAAATTTAAAACTAAAAAGGGCAAGACTTATTGCAAGATATCAGGCAAAAAAATAAAGAACCAGTTAGTTACAGTAAAGAATAAAACATACCTTTTTGATAAAAAAGGAGTAATGGTTACAGGTTGGGCTAAGTACAAAAAGGACTATTACTATTTCGGACGTACTAATGGAAAGATGGCTAAGAAATGTACTGTTGACGGCATTAAACTTGACAAAGCCGGAAAGGCTAAGCAGACTGACCTTAGTGTTGCCAAAATCAAAACAATGATGAGAGCAAGAAAGCAGTTAAAGGAATTATGCAAATATACAGATACAAAGCAGCAGAAACTAAGAAAATGTTTTGACTGGATTGCAAAACGTCCATATAAGAGATATAGATTCCTTAAAAAGATTTATAAGCAGAAAGGTTGGGAGTCAACTTTCGCAGACGATATTTTTATCCACGGAGATGGCTGTTGTGTTTCAGAATCAGCAGCACTTGCATTTTTACTTCACGAAGCAGGATACAAGGATGTTTATGTGGCACATGATTCAGAACATGCATGGGTTGAATTAAACGGAAAAGTATATGATGCTTTATTTGCAAGAGCAAAGGATTATAACAAGTACTATAATTTATCGTATAAGAATTACAATTGTCATCCGGTAGACAAGAGAAAAATCTAATAAAAACATAGATAAGACGTTAAAAAATACAGACAACGTTTACGAGGAGCAGATTATGGTTTTTAGTTCGGCAATATTCCTTTTTGTGTTTTTGCCTATTGTCTGCGCATTATATTTTATAGTGCCGGGAATAAAGGGGAAGAATACATTATTGATTATCGCAAGCCTAATATTTTATGCATTTGGAGAACCAATATATGTATTATTAATGATTGGTTCAATAATAGCTAATTACATATTTGGTTTGATGGAGGGAAGATTTAGTAAGGCTAATAATATAGCAGGAAAAAAGATTGTCTTAATAATAGCAGTTATTTGTAATATAGGTGTGCTGTGTGTGTTTAAATACACAGCATTTATCTTGGAAAATATTAATTATGCAGGAAGACTTAATATAAAGATTCCGGGAATTGCCCTGCCAATAGGAATTTCATTTTTTACATTTCAGGCATTGTCATATGTAATTGATGTGTACAGAAATCCTGAAATGGTTCAGAAGAATCTATTTAACCTGATGCTTTATGTATCATTCTTTCCGCAACTTATTGCCGGACCTATTATCAGATACAATGAAATAGCGAAACAGATTAACAACAGAACAAGCAGTATTGAAAAAACAACTGAAGGAATTAGCAGATTTATAAGAGGCCTTACAAAGAAGCTTATTATTGCAAATGCCACAGGATATATGGCGGATTCAATATTTGCATTAAAGATTACCGATTATAATTTCCTTGTGGCATGGGTTGGAGCAATAGCCTATACACTTCAGATTTATTATGATTTTAGTGGATATTCTGATATGGCAATAGGAATGGCAAAAATATTTGGTTTTGAGTTTAATGAAAACTTTAACCACCCATACAGCGCAAAAGGAATAAAGGATTTTTGGCGAAGATGGCATATTTCCCTATCACTTTGGTTTAGAGAATATGTTTACATACCTTTAGGTGGAAATCGAAAAGGAAAGTTTAGATGTGAATTTAACAAGATGATAGTATTTCTTCTGACAGGAATATGGCACGGAGCCAACTGGACGTTTGTAATATGGGGATTAATCCACGGAGTTGCCAATGTAATAGAAGACACATTGGGCAGTATAATTAAAATAAAAAATAACATTATAAAAAATATTATTACATGGATAGTTGTGGTTTGCGGATTTGTAATGTTCAGGGCAGATTCAGTAGGACTTGGTCTTACGATGTTAAAAACAATGTTTACCGGCTTTAATATGGAAGTAAAGTCAATCAGCTTTGTGGCAGGACTTCTTAGTCCATATTATATATTTGTTATAATAATGGCAATTATTTTTGCATATCCGTTAAGACAGAAGTTGGAAAATACCATTTCTAAAAAGATTGGCAGCAACATAAATGAAACAATAATTCACATAGCAGATATAGGATTACTACTTGTATGTATTATAAGTCTTGCAACAGCAACCTATAATCCGTTTATTTATTTTAGATTTTAAGAGGTGACCGAAATGAAGAAAAAAATATTTGTAATAATATTTTTCTGTTTACTGTGTCTACCATCTCTTGGAATGTTATTTTTTAAAACAGATGTAAGCGTGGAGCAGAGACAGGTACAGATTTTCCCGTCAATTAAGACAGGCGGAAAGTTAAATGTAAAGTTTTTTGATCAGTTAAACGACTATTTTTCAGACAATTTTGCTTTTAGGCAGAATTTAATTGAAGCAGATGCTATAATAAAGAAGAATGTTTTCAGACAATCAGGAAATGAGAAAGTTATAGTTGGCAGTAAAGGCTATTTGTTTTTCAGTGAAACATTAGATGATTATCTTGGACAAAATACTTTGTCAAAAAGAGAAATCTATTCCTGTGGAAGAGTTTTATCTTTATTGCAGGAAAATGTGGAACAGAACAACAGACAGTTTCTATTTGTAATAGCACCAAATAAGAACTCGCTTTATCCTGAATATATGCCAAAGCGATACATAAAAACAAGTGAGCAGAATAATTACAGCTTATTACAGGCAGAAATGAAAAAAGAAAATATAAACACAGTTGATTTAAAGAAAATGTTCATTGATTCCGGAAAAGAAGTATATCACAAGCTGGATAGCCATTGGAATAATCAGGGAGCGGCAATGGGCTGTAATGCCATACTTAACTATTTAGGAAAAGACCACTACGATTATACTAATGAAAGGCACACCATAAAGAAAAACTTTTCAGGGGACTTGTATGGAATGTTATTTCCAAAAGGAAACAAAAAAGATACAAATGTAATCTACAATAAAAAAAGTTCGTACAAAGTAACTTCAAACAACAAAAAAGTTACAGATATATCAATTGAAACAGAAAGCAAAGACAAAAAAGAATCAATTGTAATGTACCGTGACTCATTTGGAAATGCTTTAATACCGTTTGTGGCAGATGAATTTCACAATGGCTATTTTACAAAGGCAGTTCCATACAACTGGAATCTGCAAAATGAAAAAAAAGCAGACAAAGTAGTAATTGAACTTGTAGAAAGACACATACATTCACTTATAGAAGAGGCACCATATATGGCAGCCCCATTAAGAGCAGGTAACTTAAACACAATGGAAGTAAACAGCAATACAACTGCAGAAATTGGCGATGATGAAGAATATGTACCAATAAGTGGAAAAGTGGATTCAAAATACATAGACGACGATAGCAAAATCTATGTACGCCTAAAAAGTGAAGACAATGAATACACATATGAAGCATTTCCGGCACCAATAGACGTAACGTCAAAAAATGAAGGATATGACTACGGCATGTACTTAGACACATCCCAAGTAGAAGCAGGAACATACGACATAGATGTAATAACCCAGAAGGATAACAAATACTATTCTTCCGGTGTAAAAACATCATTAGAACTAGAAGAATAAAAAACTTAATATACGTCGGTATATTTCAAAACAAGAAAATCAACGTGTTTGCGTTAAAAAATGTTTTGGAATGTTAAAAAATGTTTTGGAATATGGAATAACGTATATTAAGTTGTTAAATATTGTAAGTTAAGGAGATAATAGAGAATGAGAAAGTATTTTATGATTGGAACTGTTATGGTAGCCATGGTTTTAACAGTAGGTTGTGGAAATGGCAAGAAGGAAGAGGCAACTACAGCTGTAGCAACTACGGTTGCAGAAACAACTGTGCAGGAGACTACTGTGGAGGAAACAACTACTGTTGCTGAAAATACAGCTGTGGAAGAGGCTACTACAAAGGCAAAAAAGAAAACAAAGAAGAAGGCTGATAAGGGTGAAACAGCCATTATGAAAAAAAATAAAGAAGAAACAACGGAGAAGGTAACAGAGACGGCTACTGAAAAGGTAACTAAAAAGGTTGAAACCACAACTAAGAAGGCTAAGAAGGTTGTAAAGAAGAGTTCTGAAAAGGCAACTAAGGCTAAGTCAAATAGCAATGGTAAGAGTACTGCTAAAAAGTATATTGGAAAGAATATGGATGAGTTAGTAGCTGCAATTGGAAAGTATAAGAGTATGGATAAGGATAAGAGCTGTCTTGAAGAAGGTGAGTATGATGGCTTCTTCTATTATGATGGTTTTACAGTATCTGCTACAACTAAGAATGGTCAGTGGATTATTAATTCAGTAGATTAATTTTCATACTGATTTATTTACAAAGATTTGTTTATATAGATTTATTCATATATATTTATTTACATAGATTTATCATAGAATAATATTAAAATAATTACATATTAAGTAAAATAGCACGTGGAAATTACCTGCGTGTTATTTTTTTGTGCAAAATAACAATAAACTCTTGCGAAAAACGTTTTTATTTGTTTAGATATATTATGGAATCAAAAGGTATTTTACTACCTATGTTTGAATAATGGTGGACGAAGACCTTGGAACGTATAATTAAAATTAAGGAGAATGATATGAAGAAGAGTTTATTGACAAAGGCTTTATTGACATTTTCTGTCATTGGAACGGTATTTGCTTTTAGTAATACTGTTAAAGCAGCAGACAATTATGAATTGGTTTGGTCAGATGAGTTTAATGGTAATTCTCTTGACACCAACACATGGAACTATGAAATAGGAACAGGAAGCTGGGGCTGGGGTAATAACGAACAGCAGTATTATACTGACAGAAATATTACGGTAAGTAATGGTACTATGAAGATTACAGCCAAGCGTGAAGACTATGGCAGAATGAAATATACATCTTCAAGAATTACAACAAAGAATAAGAAGAACTTCAAATATGGAAAGATTGAAGCGAGAATTAAAATGCCAAAGTTTAAAGGTGTTTGGCCTGCGTTTTGGATGCTTGGAGCAAATCAGGATTCTGTAGGTTGGCCTAAATGTGGTGAAATAGACATTATGGAAGCAATTAATGATGAAAATCTTGTATATGGAACATTGCATTGGTTTAATGATCCGGGAAATAATAACGCAGATTCAGGAAGTCAAGTAGCAGTGGCAGACAGAACAGAATATCATGTATATGGAGTTGAATGGACAGCAGACAAGTTAAGATGGTATGTGGATGGTAAAGTTTATAGAACGATGGATGTTTCAAACGACTCATTTAGCGAGGTAAGAAAGGAATACTTTATTATCTTTAATATGGCAATTGGCGGTCAGTGGCCGGGATATGACATTGATGAAACAGCTTTCCCGGCAACAATGGAAGTTGACTGGGTTAGAGCATATAAGAAAGTTGAAGAAACAACAACTAAGTATACGGGACCTATGATTACTGTAACAGAAGATGCTGTTGAAACATGTAGTGAAAAATGGGGGTCTTATTTCGGCTCTGACTGGGCAGGGGCTTCAGGTACATCAAAATCTACAGACAAAGCAGTAACAGGCGCAACAATGAACATTACATCAATAGGTAATTCACAGTGGGGAGTTCAGCAGTACTTAAAAGGATTACATTACTATCCGGGCAGAACATATAACTATAGTTTTACAATGACATCTGATGTGAATAAGAGGGTTTTTGTAAAAGTAGCTGGAGATGGCGACGAAGAAATATTTGGTGAATATATTGACTTAAAAGCCAGAGTGCCTTATAACTTCTCAAGACAAGTAACTTTGGCAGAAGATATGGAAGGCGTCCTTGACTTATACTTTGGAATGGGAAAGTGTGATGGTGATGCAGCAGCAACTAATTCAGCAGCAAACATTACTTTATCTAATGTATCATTTAAGACAACAACACAGATTCCTGATCCTAATTATAATAAAGGAGAAAGCACAACAAATAAAACAACACTACCAAGTGAAGAAAAGACAACAACTAATAATGGAGTGACAACAACGGGGAATAGAGTAACAACAACTGGTAATGGAGTGACAACTACATCTAAGGTTGTAGTAAGCAGGCCGGGAAAAGTAAGCGTAAAAAAGGTAGTACGTTCAAAGAACAACAGAAATATTAAGATAAATATTAAAAAGGTAAAAGGTGTTACAGGCTATCAGATAAAATATTCAACAAACAAAAAGTTGAAAAAGGCTAAAACAGTAACAACAAAATCTGTAAAAAAGACTTTGAAGAAACTTAAGAAGAAAACTTATTATATTCAGGTACGTGCATATGTAGTTAAGTCAGGCAATGTGAAAGTAACAGGTGATTGGAGTAAAATTAAGAAAGTTAAAGTAAGAAAATAGTAAAAATAATAGAAAAATTAAATTAGGAAGAATTGAATTTTTGAGGGTCTGGCAATGTCAGACCCTTTTTTTGAATGATTGTGCAAAAGTGCAAAAAAATTTGAAAATTTGTTGACATATTTGGAAATAAATGCTAAACTGTTTTTAACAGTTGAGGGAACGTTATTATGGATTGTTACTATTTTGTTAGGCAAGACCGGATTTCGCAAATCAAGTTATCTTTTGCGAGGCTAGGTCTATTTTTTTTACAAAAACAATTTTATGAAAAAAAGCAAATGATTTAGTAAAGCTATTATATGATATAGATAATAAAATAGGAAAAATTATGATAATAAACAAAGTAATAAACAACAATGTGTTAAGTACCCATGACGAAAACAATAGGGAGATTGTTCTTATGGGGAAAGGAATAGGATTTCAAAAGAAGGTTGGGGACGAAGTAGCTGAGGATAAGATTGAAAAGAAATTCGTTTTGGATAGTGAAGATGAAGTTGGTAAGTTTAGTGAATTGATTGAAATGATTCCACATAATTATTTGAATCTTTCTGTAGACATTATTTCATATGCGCAGCAGGTTATGCCTAAAAGATTAAGTCCAAGTATATATATTTCATTGACGGATCATATTAATTTCTTACTTGAACGGTCAACCAAAGGAGAATTATTTGAAAATCCTTTATTTAATGAGATTAAGAGCTTTTATCCTAGTGAATATTTGGTTGGTAAAAAGGCACTGGAACTTATTGAGAGTGAGGCAGGAATAAAATTGCCACAAGATGAAGCTGCATCTATAGCACTTCATTTTGTAATTGCAGAGTACAATATGGGAATGAGTGATACAGTTAATGCTACAACAATGATTAGGGAATGTATTAGTATTGTTGAAAAAGAATTAGGTATAAAACTTGATGAATTAGGTTTACATTACTCAAGGTTTATAACACATTTGAAATTCTTTGCACAACGTATGTTTGCCGGAGAATTGTTGGACAATCAGGATCAGGAATTTTTAGATATGATTATTAATAAGTATCCTAAGGAATATGATATAAGTGAGAAAATAAGTCAGTTTGTACAAAGTAAATATGGATATGATATTCCTAAAGAGGAAAAAGTATATTTGGCAGTTTACATTAAACGTATTCAGCCAAATATTGAAATATAAGCGATAGGAGGATTATCAAATGTTTGAATTTTTGAAAAAAAAAGTGGTAGCGCCTGATGATGTTTTGGCAGCACCAATAAAAGGAATGGCTGTTCCAAGTTCAAGTATTAACGATCCAACATTTGGTCAGGAAATGTTAGGAAAAGGAATGGCAATTGAGCCTAGTGAAGGAAAACTATATTCCCCAATAGACGGAAGCGTGGCAGTAGTTATTGATACAAAGCATGCTCTAAGTATTGTTTCAGATAATGGAGCAGAAATATTAATGCATGTAGGTCTTGATACTGTAAAATTAAAAGGAAAGTATTTTACACCTAAAGTTAGTGTAGGAGACAAGGTTAAAAAAGGAGATTTGATTTTAGAGTTTGATATTGATGCACTTAAAGGTGAAGGATTTGATGTAATTACCCCTATTATAATCTGCAATTCGGACATCTATAAAGAAGTGAAAACAAATGTTGGTCAGGAAGTTAGTGTGGGTGACACAATAATTGAACTTACAAAATAAAGTAAATAAAGTCCTAAAAGACGGGATTTTAAAAATAATATTATAATAATGAGAAAGGAGGATGTTTTTTATGATGAAATATCTTCAAAAATTAGGAAAGGCATTAATGCTTCCAGTAGCCGTACTTCCAATATGTGGACTTTTAATGGGTATCGGTTACGCTTTATGTCCTGCAACAATGCAGGGTGGTGATATCAAAGGAGTTATTCCTTTGATTGGTTTATTTTTGGTTAAGGCCGGTGCTGCTTTGATTGATAATATGGCACTTTTATTTGTAATCGGTGTTGGTGTTGGTTTATCCAAGGATAATGATGGTACAGGTGGTGTTGCAGCATTAGCATCATGGCTAATGATAACAACATTATTAAACACAGGATTTGTTACAACTATTATGCCGGCAATTGCTGAAAATGCTAATAAGACATTGGCATTTGACAAGATTGTAAACCCATTTATCGGTATCTTGGCAGGTATTATTGGTTCAACATGCTATAACAAGTTTAAAGATACTAAATTACCTGATTGGTTATCATTCTTCAGTGGTAAGAGATGTGTAGCCATTGTAGCAGGAGTTGTTTCAATTCTTGTATCAGTAGTATTATTATTTGTATGGCCATTAGTATTCGGTGCACTTATTGCTTTAGGTGAAGGAATCGTTAAATTAGGTGGTGTTGGAGCAGGTTTATATGCATTCTTTAACAGATTGTTAATTCCAACAGGATTACATCACGCACTTAACAATGTATTCTGGTTCGATACAATCGGACTTGGTGATTTAACAAACTTCTGGGGTGGTAAGACTTCAGCAGATGTAAGCTGGTCACTTGGTATGTATATGTCAGGTTTCTTCCCATGTATGATGTTTGGTGTTCCGGGTGCAGCTTTAGCAATGCTTCACTGTGCAAAGGATAATAAGAAGAAAGTAGCAGCAGGTCTTTTACTTTCAGCAGCAATTTGTGCATTCGTATGTGGTGTTACAGAACCATTTGAATTTGGTTTTATGTTCTTAGCACCTGTACTTTACTTAATTTATGCTATCCTTTACGGTATCTTTACAGTAATTACATATTATGTAGGATTTAGAGCAGGATTCTCATTCTCAGCAGGTTGTACAGACTTAGTATTCTCATCAACACTTCCTGCAGCATCAAAGACATGGTTAATCATTCCTTTGGGAATTGCAGCATTTATAGTATTCTATGTAGTATTCAGATTTGCAATTACAAAGTTTGACCTTAAGACACCAGGTCGTGAAGATGACGATGTTGAAGCTGAAAAACAGGCAGAACTTGGAAATAATGATTATACACAGGTTGCTTCTATTATATTAGAAGGTATCGGTGGAAAAGAAAATGTTGTTGAAATTGATAACTGCATTACAAGACTTCGTCTCGAAGTAAAAGATAATACAATCGTAGATGAAAAGAAGATTAAATCAGCAGGCGTAGCAGGGGTTCTCAGACCGGGCAAGAATAATGTTCAGGTTATTATTGGAACAAAAGTACAGTTTGTAGCTGATGAATTTAAGAAACTTTGTAAATAATTTAATTATATTTAAATCAAAGGGGTGTCTGTTAAGACATCCCTTTGAGATTTTTAGAATAAGCTTCTTGTGGCAAAATCAAGAAAAAAATAAAACTATTAATATAAACAAAGGGAGGATTAAATGTTTAAAGTAGTAAGGGACCATCCAAAAGTTTTTTGGGCAATAATAATTTTAATAATATTAGTGAGCATTTTATCTGTTTATGAAAAACAAAAGTATAAAGCTAATCCATATGAGAACCAGATTGGAAATCCTCCGAGGGAAGATAAGGTATTTAATGATACATATTATTATGAAAAACTTAGTGATAATGAGAAAAAGGCTTATGAAAAAATAAAAGAGGCAATTATAAATTTTAAAGGTGGAGAACTTTATTTTGACAATCCACTTAACGGAACAGAATATTCAAGGGTAACTCAGGCTTTGTATTGCGGAGAAGATGATTTGTTTTATGCAATGGTAAATGTCCCTATGACAGAAAAAAATCAAAGTATTAGTTCTATAACAAAAAATATTACTGATATAAAAGAAAAAAAGATTGTAAAATGTTTAATTTTATTATACCCGGCAGAAGGTTTAAATAAGCAGGGTAATATTGATGATGACGGATATGTAAATAATCTTGATCAATTAAAGAAACCATTAGAAACAATAGATGAAACAAAAAAGAAAAAAGTTTTGGATATGAAACAGAAGGCAGATAAAATACTTAATAAAGTAGTGGAAGAAATTCCTAAAGAATATGGCAAAAAACAGACAATTGATTATTTCCTTAAATGGATGGATGATAATTTGACTATGGATAATGAAATGATGGAAAGCTCTGACAGTGTTTCAAATATGACGGAAGCTTTTGAAAAGAATTACTTTGAGGGATGCACATCATGTGTGGTTAATGGAAAGGCTATTGCAACAGGATATAGCAAGGTACTTGCAAGATTGTGCAATAAGGCAGGAATATCGGCTCATATAGTTTTAGGTAATTGGAAATATTCAGGAAGTTATACTTTGGTTAAGGTAGACTTTGCAGGAAAACAGGTTTATATAGATGCGTCAGGATATAAAAAAGATGACCTTTGGAACCAGAGATATATTAGTGAAACTTTAATGGCAAGAAATTTGTCTGTTACAGATTTGTTCAGCGAAGAAAACGGAACAAAATAGAATAAAAAAAATATATTAGGAGGAATCAGTTATGAGAATTTATGTAGGTGAGGATTATAAGGGAATGAGCAGAAAAGCAGCAAATATCATTTCAGCTCAGATTATTTTAAAGCCGGATAGTGTTATGGGACTTGCTACAGGCTCCACTCCAATTGGAATTTATGATCAGCTTGTAAAATGGTATGAAAAAGGTGATTTGGATTTTTCAAGTGTTGTATCAATTAATCTGGATGAATACAAAGGATTATCAGGAGATAATGACCAAAGTTACAGATATTTTATGAACAAACATTTATTTGACAGAATAAATATTAAGAAAGAAAATACCTATGTTCCAAATGGATTGGAACCTGATTCAAAAAAGGCGTGTCAGGAGTATAACGACATAATAGAAAAGTTTGGTGGAATTGATATGCAGTTATTAGGACTTGGTCATAACGGACATATTGGATTTAATGAACCGGGAGAGGCTTTTGAAAAGGAAACGCATTGTGTTGACTTAACGAAGAGCACAATTGAAGCAAATAAGAGATTTTTTGAAAGAGAGGAAGATGTGCCAAAACAGGCATATACAATGGGAATAAAATCTATTATGCAGGCAAAAAAAATTATAATAGTTGTATCGGGAAAAGATAAGGCAGATATAGTGAAGAAAGCCTTTTTGGGACCTGTAACACCGGAAGTTCCCGCATCAGTATTACAACTTCACAATGATGTAACGTTAGTGGGAGATAAAGAGGCTTTGGCAGGAATCCTATAATAAGTTGTAATTACATCAAAGAAAATTACAAAAGAGTGAAAGAAATTAAGAGGTATTAAAGATGATTATAAAAAATGGATTAGTATTTAATGCAGAGGGTAGATTTGAAGAAAAAGAAGTATATGTTGAAGATGAAAAAATATCTAAGACAGGTGAAGGAGAGATAATTGATGCAACAGGTTTATATGTAATACCGGGTCTTACAGATATTCATTTTCATGCATGTGTAGGATACGATTTTTGCGATGGAACAAAGGAGGCTATTTCAAAAATGGCTGAATATGAATTGAAAAACGGCATTACAACCATTTGTCCTGCCTCAATGACTTTTTCGGAAGAAAAATTAAGTGAAATTTATAAGACAGCAAGAGAGTATGATGGAAAAGAAGGAGCAGAACTTGTTGGAATAAACATGGAAGGCCCTTTTATTTCAATGGAAAAGAAGGGAGCACAAAATCCGAAATTTATTCATAAACCTGATGCAGATATGTTTTACAGATTGCAGGAAGCAGCAGGAGGACTTATTAAATTAGTAGATATTGCACCTGAAACAGATGGGGCAATTGAATGCATAAAGGCTATTAAAGATGATGTTAGAGTTTCAGTAGCACATACGGCGGCAGATTATGATGAGGCAAAGCTTGCTTTTGATAATGGAGCAAAACACGTAACACATTTATATAATGGAATGAATGATTTCTACCATAGAAGTCCGGGAGTTATAGGAGCAGCATGTGACAATGAAGATGTGACAGTGGAATTGATTGTGGATGGTGTACATAGCCATCCTTCAACGGTTAGAACAACATTTAAAATGTTTGGAGATGACAGAATCATAATGATAAGTGACAGTATGATGGCTTGTGGATTAGATGATGGTCAATATACACTTGGAGGATTGGATGTTACAGTGAAGGGAAATGTGGCAACACTTACAAAGGAAGGAAATATAGCAGGTTCAGTTACTAATCTTATGAATTGTGTAAGAACAGCGGTTAAAAAAATGAATATTCCGTTGGAAAGTGCAATAAAGTGTGCAGCGGTTAATCCGGCAAAAGCCATAGGTATATATGACAGATTTGGGAGCATAGAGCCGGGAAAAATCGCAAATTTAGTATTGCTGGATAAAAATTTAGAAATTAAACACATAATAAAGAATGGAAAGATTATATAAAACTATTTAAAATTATAGTGTAATTTATTATAATAGAGCTAGTTAATGTTTTAGAAATACGGAGTATGAATGCTAAAATATGATTAGCTCTATTTTTTTATTATATACTTTTAGACTAAATCTATAAATATAAATAGGAAAGAGGAAAAACATGGGAATGGACGAAAGTATGACTAAGCAGGAAACAAAAGAAATGATGGAGCAGCTTGAAAAAGTTTTTTCAATTGTAAGAATATTGGATATTGAAGGATTTGAGACAGCTAATTCATTAAGAAAGAAAAAAATGCCGGACAATCCATGCCAATGCTATTCATTTTGGAACAGAGATAAACGCTGTGAAAATTGTATTTCAGCAAGAGTATTAGCTGATAAGAAGCAGAGAACTAAGATTGAATTTATTAATTCTGATATGTATCAGGTGATATCAAAATATATTGAAATAGATAATGTGCCTCATATTATGGAGATGATTAATTGCTTAGACAGCGATGTTTTAATAGATCAGGACGGACGTAAGGAAATAATAAAAAAGATAGCAGGAATAGATGAAGAGATTTATATTGATGTTCTGACAGGTGCATATAACAGAAAATATTATGAAGAGAATATTAAGATGACAACAAGAGTTTCGGGAATTGCCATGTTAGACCTTGACGATTTCAAATTATATAATGATACATTTGGGCATATGGCAGGGGATGTTGCACTGGAAACAGTTGTAAGTGTAATAAAGAAGGAAATAAGAAAGACAGACTTAATAATAAGATATGGTGGTGATGAATTTCTTATTGTTATGCCGGGAATTGAAGAAAATACTTTTGTTAAGAAAATAAAACACATAAGAGAGACAATTGATAATACCAAGGTTCCGGGATATCCTAAACTTAAATTGTCAGTAAGTATAGGTGGAGTAATTTCAGGTGGACAGCCTATAGAGAAAGCCGTTGAAAAGGCTGATAAGTTAATGTATAAGGCTAAGATTAAAAAGAATATGGTTGTAACTGAAAATGAAAAGAACGTAATTGGCAATAATGTTAGTGATGTTAACAGATTTAAAATACTTATAATTGACGATTCAGAAAGTGATTGTGATGAATTGACAGAAATGTTAGGCGGAGAGTTTGATATGCTTAATGGGTCAAATGCCGAACAGGGAATAGATATGTTGAACAAATATGGAGAAGACATTGCATTGGTACTTCTTGACCTAAAAATGTGTGGAATGAGCGGATTTGAAGTTTTGACTTATATGAAGCAGAAAAGTCTCTCAGAAAATGTTCCTGTAATAATGATTTCTGATGAAAAGTCAGCATCATTTATTAGAAAAGCTTATGAGCTTGGAGTCATTGACTATATTAGCAGACATTTATAATGAAGCAATAAGTCACAAGAAAGCTGTTGAAATGATTAAAACAGGACAGCGTGGACAGTTTAATCCTATTTTGATGGAATGAGTCTTGGAAATGAGAGATGAAATAGAGTCAAAATTACAGTCATAAAGTAGTAGGGGGAAAGTATGAGCAATTTTTGGTTAATTACAAATGTTTTTTTAGATGTATTCCCATGGATATTTCTTTTATATATGCCATTTAAAGACAGATTAAGATTTTCTGTAATAACAACAGGAGTTTTAAATTATATTGCACTAACAATATATTTGTTAATATTTAAAAAGATAACCACGGCAGAGTTTTACAATTTGGATGTTATGTTTTCCTATCGAGTGGTCCAAATATTTGTGGTTTTGACGTTGGTTATTTTTTTAGTGGATGATTATATAGAAAAGTCATTGTTTGTGTATGGATTATTATTGCCCATAAGTGTTGTTATATTGGTTTGGGCAAGTCATATTAATAATTATATAACCATAAGGCAGTCGGCGACTTATTTGGATACGGCAGTTTTAAGAATTATAATATCAGCAATATGTTTTCCTTTTATGTACATATTATGGAAGAAATATATAGTTCCTGTTGTAAAAACTGATAATAGAAGACAGTGGAGGCAGGCCTGGATTATTCCAATAATTTTCTCTATAGTAAGTTTGGCATATTGTGAAAACAACTTCGAAATTACATATATGCGTTTTAATCAGGTAATTGCAAGATTTACATTAAGTATAGGTGTTGTAATTGTTAGTGTAATGCAGTTTTCCAATATGAATACGGAGGAAAAATTTGTCAGAGCAGAGGAGAAGGCTAAGAGAAGCAAAATGCTTATTGACATGAAATCTGAGCAGTACAATATGATTACTGAAAAAATAGAAAAAACCAGAAAAAGCAGACATGACATACATCATCATATTAATGTTGTTTATCAGTTAGCAAAGGAAAATAAAATAGAGCAGTTAATAGAATATTTGGAAGAATATAATAAGATTTATTCTACAAAAGAGCCAATGGTTTATTGTAATAACAGTACAGTTGATGCAATTTTGAATCATTATATTTTGCTGGCAAAAGATAATGGAATAGAGGTACATTTAAATGTGGCATTACCGGAAGAATTAAAGATACGTGATACAGACTTATGTATTGTAATAGGAAATCTTCTGGAAAATGCCATTGAAGCAAGCGAAAAAGAAGAAAATAAAAGAATAAAATTAAGAATAAACAGAAGTAATGAGTATATATGTATGTTAGTTTCGAACTTGTACAATGGTGAAATTAAGAAAGGTCATTCGGGTTATTATTCAAGAAAACGGGAGTTTAAAGATACAGGAATAGGTCTGTCTTCGGTTAGTGCCGTAGTTGAAAAATATGATGGCAGAATGGAAGTAGACCATACCAATGGAGAGTTCAATGTTTTTATTATGATGGCAAACATTAGCAGTAATTTAACATAAAAAACCATTAATTTTTTTGTGAAAAACTCACAAAATATAGACGAAAAAAGCATAATCACAAGAATAAGAATTAGACATATGTATAATGAAAATGTGTACAAAATATACAAAATACACTAAAAAAAGTATCTTTATAATCTTAAAAATGTAAAAAATAGCCAATATACATAATTGACAAATTGACAAAAAATCACAATTAGTAAAAAAAAGACTACCATTATTTGGAGAAAGTAGTATAATTGCGAATTGTGAGAGATATTTGACAATAATTGCATAGGCAATGACATATACGCAAGGGAGTGGAGTTACGGTCGGATGAAGGGCTGTGGCATCTGCTCTTTTATACTATATGAGAAAAAATATTATAGTAAATATAATAAAAAAAGTATGGTATTTGTACATAATATATGTTAGTGTGGGCAATTAACAGCCAAAGGTTCTACACTGAGAAATCAATTTTCAAGGTAACATGTTTAAGTGTAAGGTGCGAAGTAATTCGTGCGATTAAAATTTGGATGTTTGATGTCCGATAAATAAGTCAGACACGTAAATATGTTCAATACTAAGAGAGGAGGTTCAAAAATGGGAAATCTGTCAGAGGAATTAATGGCAGAATTAAATTGTGAGACAGCATTTAAAATTCCGATTTTTGGAGGAATTCCGGTTGCCGAATCTGTCGTGGTCACGTGGATTATTATGGCAGTATTAATTGTGGCAGCGTTCTTCCTTGGAAGAAATCTAAAGGTAGAAAACGTTGGAAAAAGACAACTGGTTGTGGAAACTGTTATCGGAGGATTACACAATTTCTTCTACGATATGTTAGGAGAAAAAGGAAAAAGGTATATTCCTTATATGATGACAGTTGGAATTTACATTGCAATCTCAAACATGATTGGTCTGTTTGGACTGAAATCACCAACTAAAGATGTAGGTGTAACAGGAGCGTTGGCACTGATGAGTATTATTCTTGTAGAATATGCAGGAATACATCAGAAAGGTGTAAAGGGATTTTTGAAAAGCTTTGCAGAGCCGATAATAATAATGCTTCCTATGAACATATTGGAAGTGTTTATCAGACCACTGTCGTTGTGTATGCGTTTATTTGGTAATATTTTAGGCGCATTCGTTATTATGGAACTTATTAAAATCGTAGCGCCGGTTTTGGTTCCGGTTCCATTAAGTTTGTATTTTGATTTATTTGATGGTTTTATACAGGCATATGTGTTTGTATTTTTAACATCGCTATTTATTAAAGAAAGTATAGAGTAAAAGGAGATAAATATTATGACATCATTAGTAGCAATTGGAGCAGGTTTAGCAGCATTAACAGGTATTGGAGCAGGTGTAGGTATTGGTATTGCAACATCAAAGGCAACAGATGCAATCGCAAGACAGCCGGAAGCAGAAGGAAAGATTACTAAGGCATTATTACTTGGTTGTGCCCTTGCAGAAGGTACTGCAATTTTCGGTATGGTTGTAGCTATTTTAATTATTTTATTCTTAGGATAAGAAAGGATTTGGTAGAGAATGCAGTTATTAAGAATAGATTGGAACGTTGTATTTACCATCATCAATCTAATTGTACTTTACCTTGCACTTAGAAAGTTTTTAATCAAACCGGTAACTAATATTATGGAACAGCGTAAGCAGATGATTGAAGGAGATATTGCTGATGCCCGAAAAGAAAAGGATAAAGCGTATGACTTGAAAGCTCAGTATGAAGATAAGCTTACACAGGCACATAAGGAATCTTCAGAAATCATCGAGAAAGCTAGAAAGAGTGCGCAGACTGAATATAATAACAAGGTTTCTGTGGCAAGTGCAGAGGCAGACAGAATTATAAAGGATGCACATAAAGCTGTAGAACTGGATAGAGAAAAGACAGTACAGGATTTACAGTCAGAGATTGCAGGACTTGCTGTTGCAGCAGCAGAAAAAGTATTGGGTGAATCCGGTACAAAGGAAAGCAATCAGTTAATGTATGATCAGTTTTTGGCTAAAGCAGGTGGTGTAAATGACACAGACAGCGAATAATTATGGAGAAGTTCTTTTTGAATTAGGCATAAAGAAAGATACAGTTGAAGAGAGTAAAAGAATTTTTTCTTTGACAGAGCAGTTGCATAGAACTTTGGAGAGTCCCATTATTTCAAAGAATGAAAAATATTCTATTATAGAAAAAGTTTTTCCAAAAGAAATAGAGAATTTCTTAAAGGTTGTATGTGACCATGAAAAAATGTCTTATATAGATGAGATTATAGAAGCTTACTATAAAAAATATAATGAAGCTAACAATATTTTAACAGCTACATTATCTTACGTAGTAGAGCCAAATGAAAATCAGTTAAGTCAGATTAAAAATTACCTTGCAAAGAAGTACAATAAAGAGACGGTTGAACTTACAATGGTTGAGCAGCCGGAACTTATTGGTGGCTTTGTTTTGAAAGTTGGAGATATTGAAGAAGACAACAGCATTAGAGGCAGACTTAACAGGTTAGAGAAAAAACTAACATGGAGGTGATAACGTGGGTTCCATTAATTCGGAAGAAATTATTTCTATTTTAAAAACAGAGATAGAGAACTACGATACAGTATGTAAGGACCAGGAAGTTGGAACAGTCATCTGGGTTGGTGACGGAATCGCAACAGTTTATGGTATTGAACATGCTATGTATGGAGAAATCGTTATTTTTGAAAATGGTGTTAAGGGAATGGTACAGGACATTAAGCGTGACCAGGTTGGATGTATTATTTTCGGTAAAGACACTGAGATAAAAGAAGGTACAAAAGTAACAAGAACTAAGAAGAAAGCAGGAATTCCTGTAGGTGATGCTTTTCTTGGAAGAATAGTTAATGCATTAGGTGCACCTATTGATGGAAAGGGTGAGATTAAGGCAGATGACTATAGAGCCATTGAACAGGAAGCACCTGGTATTGTTGACAGACAGTCAGTAAGCCAGCCTATGGAAACAGGTATTTTGGCAATAGACTCAATGCTTCCTATTGGTAGAGGACAGAGAGAATTAATTATCGGCGATAGACAGACAGGTAAGACTTCAATAGCAATTGATACAATTCTTAACCAGAAAGGTAAAGATGTTATTTGTATTTATGTAGCCATAGGTCAGAAAGCATCTACAGTTGCCAAATTAGTAAACACATTAAAGAAACATGGTGCAATGGATTATTCAATTGTTTTATCATCAACAGCAAGTGAATCAGCATCATTGCAGTATATAGCACCATATGCAGGTACAGCATTAGCTGAATATTTTATGTACAAAGGCAAAGATGTACTTATTGTATATGATGATCTTTCAAAACACGCAGTAGCTTATAGAGCGCTTTCACTTTTGTTAGAGCGTTCTCCTGGACGTGAAGCTTATCCTGGTGACGTATTCTATTTACATTCAAGATTGTTAGAGCGTTCAAGTAAGTTAAGTGATGAATTAGGTGGAGGTTCGATTACAGCACTTCCTATTATTGAAACGCAGGATGGTGATGTATCTGCCTATATTCCGACTAACGTTATTTCTATTACAGATGGTCAGATTTTCCTTGAAAGTGACTTATTCTTCTCAGGTATGCGTCCGGCTATTAACGTTGGTATTTCTGTATCCCGTGTAGGTGGTGCGGCACAGACTAAGGCTATGAAAAAAGCGGCAGGAACTATTCGTATTGATTTGGCACAGTACCGTGAAATGGAAGTGTTCACACAGTTTAGTTCTGACTTAGATGATACAACTAAGGAACAGTTACAGTATGGTAAAGGACTTATGGAATTATTAAAGCAGCCACTTTGTAATCCAATGAGTCTTGCTGAACAGGTTATCACATTGGTTGCAGCAACAAACCGTATATTCTTAGATGTAGATGTCAAGAAAACTAAGGAAGTACAGCTGGGAATGTTAGACTTCTTTAAGGCAGAACATGAGGATATTGTTGATGAAATTAATGAAAAGAAAGTTCTTGATGATGCACTTACAGAAAGAATAGTTGAAGCAGCTAAAGAATATAAGAGCAGAATTTAGAAGCAGGTGATAGATAATGGCAAATACTAAGGAAATTCAGAAACGAATGAAAAGTATCCAGGATACGATGAAGATTACAAATGCCATGTATATGATTTCTTCTGCAAAGCTTAGAAGTGCAAAACAGAAACTTGAAGACACAGAGCCTTACTTCTATGAATTACAGTCGGCAATTGCGAGACTTCTTCGACATTTGCCTGATGCAAGAAGTAAGTATTTTGACCCTCATTCCAATATTCCTGATGAGGAAAAGAAGAGAGGTTATATAGTTATTACTGCTGATAAAGGTTTAGCCGGAGCATATAACCACAATGTTATTAAGATGGCTAATGAACTTTTTAAGCAGGGAAAAAATAATAAGCTCTTTGTAGTTGGAGAGCTTGGTCGTCAGTTTTTTGCAAAAGAGGGTATGGAGGTTGATTCAGAATTTAAATATACAGTTCAGAATCCATCACTTCATAGAGCCCGTGTAATTGCAGAGAGAGTTTTGGAGTTATATAACAAAAGAGAATTAGATGAAATCTATGTTATATACACAAAAATGGAAAATTCTGTATCTATGGTTACGGAAAAAATGCGTTTGCTTCCATGTTACAGAGAACAGTTTGAAAAGAACAGACCTCCTATAGATATGTATCAGGAAGAGATTAAGACAGATACATCAGTAAAGGAAGTTCTGGAGCATATTGTTCCAAACTGTGTAACAGGTTTCATTTACGGAGCATTAGTTGAATCATTTGCAAGTGAACATAGCTCACGTATGATGGCAATGCAGGCGGCAACAGATAGTGCAAAAGATATGTTGCAACAGTTGTCGATTGAATATAATCGTGTGCGTCAGTCAGCCATTACTCAGCAGATTACTGAGATTATTGGTGGTGCTAAGGCACAGAAGAAGAAATAGGAAGGAATCGAAACCATATGTTAAAAGGAAAGATTGTACAGGTTATGGGACCTGTAGTGGATGTAGAATTTGCAGACAACAACCTTCCATATATTAAAGATGCGCTTGAAGTAGATAACAATGGAAAGCGTTGTGTAATGGAGGTTGCGCAACACATAGGAAATAATACAGTAAGATGTATCATGCTTGCAGCAAGTGAAGGTCTTCATAAAGGTATGGAAGTTGTTGCAACAGGAAGTGGTATATCTGTTCCTGTAGGTGAAAAGACTCTTGGAAGATTATTTAATGTTCTTGGAGATACTTTAGATAATGGAGAAAAATTAGATGGTGAACAGCATTGGTGTATACACAGAGATCCACCATCATTTGAAGACCAGAGCCCTGTTGTAGAAGTTCTTGAAACAGGTATTAAGGTTATTGACCTTTTGGCACCTTATGCAAAAGGTGGTAAAATCGGTCTTTTCGGTGGTGCCGGTGTAGGTAAAACAGTACTTATTCAGGAATTGATTACAAACATTGCAACACAGCATGGTGGATATTCAATATTCACAGGTGTTGGTGAACGTTCCCGTGAAGGTAATGATTTATGGACAGAAATGAAAGAATCAGGTGTTTTAGATAAAACTGCCCTAGTGTTTGGACAGATGAATGAGCCACCTGGAGCACGTATGAGGGTTGCTGAAACAGGTCTTACAATGGCTGAATATTTTAGAGATGAAGAACATCAGAACGTATTGTTATTCATTGATAATATTTTCCGTTTTACACAGGCTGGTTCAGAAGTTTCAGCATTACTTGGACGTATGCCATCAGCGGTAGGTTATCAGCCAACATTAGCAACAGAAATGGGTGAATTACAGGAAAGAATCGCATCAACAAAGAATGGTTCTGTAACGTCAGTTCAGGCCGTATATGTGCCTGCCGATGACTTAACAGACCCTGCTCCGGCAACAACATTTGCCCATCTTGATGCAACAACAGTTCTTTCAAGAAAGATTGTTGAACAGGGTATTTATCCTGCAGTAGATCCTTTGGAATCTAATTCACGTATTCTTGAGGAAGATGTTGTAGGAAAAGAACATTATGAAACAGCAAGAAGAGTTCAGGAAATTCTTCAGAAATATACAGAATTACAGGATATTATCTCTATTCTTGGTATGGAAGAATTATCAGATGAAGATAAACTTGTTGTATATAGAGCTAGAAAGATTCAGAAGTTCCTTTCACAGCCATTCCATGTAGCTGAAAACTTTACAGGTGTACCAGGAAAGTATGTACCACTTAAAGAAACAGTACGTGGATTTAAGGCTATAATTGATGGTGAAATGGATGATTATCCGGAAGCTGCATTTTTCAATGTTGGAACAATTGATGATGTTATTGAAAAGGCAAAGACAATGGCAGGAGAAAGTTCCGCAAACTAGGAGGAATGAGCTATGAGTAATTCATTTGGTATAAAAGTTATTGCTTGCGATAAGATATTCTATAATGGAAGATGCACTCAGTTAGTTTTACCTCTTCGTGATGGCTCAAAAGCCATTCAGGCTCATCATGAAAATATGGTATTTTCTGTTGAGGTAGGAGAAATAAAAATCACAAAGGAAGACGGTAGCACTATTGTAGGTGTAACAGGGACTGGTTTTGCCCAGATGGTAAACAATCGAGCTACAGTTATAGTTGACACTTGTGAATATCCTGAAGAAATCGACTTAAGAAGAGCTGAGGAAGCCAAAGAAAGAGCAGAAGAACAGCTTCGTCAGAAGCAAAGTATTGCTGAATATCATATTTCAAAGGCATCATTAGCAAGAGCAATGGCAAGATTAAAGGAAGGAAGCGGTAAGGGAACACCTTATGGCTATTAGAATATAAGTCTGGAGAGATGGCAGGGAATAGCCATAAACCAGATAGAATAAAAAGCCGGGAGACGCATTGAAAATTGTACCGCCCCCCAAAAGTTAGACCTAAAAATCTAACGATTGGAGGTCGGTACAAATGCGTAGCCCGGTTTTTTTGTGAAGCTTGGGGATTACGAAAGCTACAACATTTTTATCATATGACATGTAATGACACTAGAAGGGCAGATTTATTGTATCCAATGAGCGTAGACAACGTCCTGGGCGACTTTGTACAGAAAAGGAGGAGAGAAATCTTAAAAAAGGTGTTGACAAATTATTTTTTTAATAATATACTTTGAAAGTCAAAACACTTTAAAATCAAAAAATTTTAATACAAAATAATTTTAAATAAAAATAAATGTGATTGCTTAACCTATTTTGATTAAAGTGTTTTGAATAATTTTTGAAAGGATAATGAATTACTTTGGGAATTCAATCTGATTTTTGAGTTTATGTTTGGAAAGATTATAGGAACAGGTTCTTATGCGCCGGATAATGTTGTTTGTAATAATGACTTAAAAGAGTTCTTTGAAACAGATGACCAGTGGATAAGAGAGCGGACAGGAATAAAGAGAAGACATATTATGACCAATGAGAGTACAAGTTATATGGCGTGCAGGGCGGCAGAAAAGGCAATAGAGAATGCCGGAATAAGTTGTGAAAAAATTGATTTGATAATTGTATCAACTGTATCGTCGAACACTATTTTGCCAAGTACAGCCTGTATTGTACAGGATCAGTTAAAGGCAACGAATGCCATGTGCTTTGACATCAATGTGGCATGTACAGGTTTTATTACAGCATATAACATTGCACAAAGTTATATAAACGCAGGCTTGGTTGAAACGGCATTAGTCATTGGAGCTGAAGGCTTGTCACAAATAGTTGATTGGACAGACAGAACAACAGCAATTCTTTTTGGAGATGGAGCAGGAGCTGCAATTATTAAAAAAGATGAAAAAGCAAGATTTGAAACAGTAATGCATTCGGATGGCTCAATGGGAGGTGCATTAACATGTGAGAATTCAATACAGTACAGGGAAATAAATGATTCTAAAAAAACATTCGTATCTATGAATGGGCAGGAAGTTTTTAGATTTGCAGTAAGAAAAGTCCCTGAGTGTATTGAAGAACTGATTTCAAAGATGAAAATTGAAAAATCAGAAATTGATTTGTTTTTGTTACATCAGGCTAACAAAAGAATACTTGAAAGTATTGGAAAACGATTAAAAGTTTCAATGGATTTAATTCCTGAAAATGTTAGCGAGTATGGAAATACATCATCGGCAAGTATTCCAATTTTACTTGACGAAATGGTAAGGGATGGAAAGATTCAAAAAGGAAACAAAATAATAATGGCAGGTTTTGGCGCAGGGCTTACATGGTCAGCAGTTTATTTGGAGTTTTAGAAAATTTTAAAACAAATTATAAAACATAGGTAATTACCGGTTAGCCGGATTACATACAAAATAAAAATGAAAAATGAAAGGAAAAATAAAATGTTTGAAAAGATTAAAGAATTAATAGCAGAAGAATTAGGAGCAGACGCAGCAACAATTACAAAGGAAACAACTTTTGATGAAGACTTAGGAGCTGATTCATTAGACTTATTTGACTTAGTAATGAAGTTTGAAGATGAATTTGAAGTAAAGATTCCAACAGAAGAACTTGAAAATATTAAGACAGTTGGAGATGTTTGTGATTACATTGAAAAGAACAAATAAAAATAGTCAGAAAGATAATTAAAAGCTAGTAAAAAAATAGAAGATAACTAAAAATAATTAGAAAATCAGAAAACAAAACGAGGCGATTATGAAAACAGCTTTAACAGAAATTTTAGAAATTGAATATCCCATTATTCAGGGAGGCATGGCTTGGGTTGCTGAAGCCAATCTTGCAGCGGCAGTATCTAATGCAGGCGGGCTTGGAATTATAGGAGCCGGTGGCGCAGATGCTAAGTGGGTTGAAGATCAGATTATTAAAGCAAAAACATTAACAGATAAGCCTTTTGGCGTGAATATAATGCTTATGAATCCACAAGCTGATGAAATTGCGAAAGTAGTAGCAAAACATAATGTGAAGGTTGTTACTACAGGAGCAGGAAATCCGGGAAAATATATGGAAATGTGGAAAAATGCAGGAATAAAAGTAATGCCTGTTGTTGCCTCAGTAGCCATGGCAAGAATGATGGAAAAGTGCGGTGCAGATGCGGTAATTGCAGAAGGAACAGAAGCCGGAGGACACATTGGTGAAATAACAACAATGGTTCTTGTGCCACAGGTTGTAGATGCAGTAAACATTCCTGTTGTTGCGGCAGGAGGAATTGCAGATGGAAGAGGTTTTGCAGCGGCATTTATGCTGGGAGCCAGTGGTGTTCAAATGGGAACTTCTTTTGTGGCAACAAAAGAATCAACAGTTCATGACAATTATAAAGCCAAAATCGTAAAAGCTAAGGATATTGACACAAAGGTTACAGGCAGAAGCACGGGACATCCCGTAAGAAATCTTAGAAACAAACAGACTAATACATACCTTAAACTTGAGGCAGAGGGTGCAGGTCTGGAACAGCTTGAAAAACTTACGCTTGGCGGTTTGCGAAAAGCAGTTGTGGACGGAGATGTAGATAATGGTAGTGTAATGGCAGGTCAAAGCGCAGGGCTAGTTAAAGAAATATGTTCCTGTAAAGATTTGATTACAAAAGTTATGACACAAGGAGAACAACTTTTAAGCAAAGGATTTGATTAAAATTCTAATTCAATAAAAAGAAGTTGAAATACAAAGCAATTACAATATAACGAAGATTGTAATTAAATATTGATTTGAAATAATGTTTAAAACAAGATTTTAAGAAAGGCATAAAATGGGAAAGATAGCATTTATTTATCCGGGACAGGGTGCTCAAAAAATTGGCATGGGAAAAGATTTTTATGAAACAAAACCTAATGCAAAAAGAATTTTTGATGAAGCTGATAAAGTTTTGGATTTTGACATAAAAAATATTTGTTTTGAAGAAAATGAACTTATAAATAACACAAAATATACACAGGCGGCTTTGGTTACAACCTGTCTTGCAATTACAAAAGAAGTTGAAAATCTTGGTATAAAGCCTGATGTAGCAGCGGGCTTAAGCCTTGGAGAATACGCGGCAATTGTAGCAGCGCATGGAATGACAGAAAAAGAGGCGATTGTGGCTGTTAGAAAAAGAGGAATTTTTATGGATGAAGCGGTTCCAACGGACAATCCTAAAAAAGCAGGAGCTATGGCAGCAGTATTAGGAATGGAAACATCTAAGATAGAAGAATTAATTTTAGACATAGATGATGTGGACATAGCTAATTACAATTGCCCGGGGCAGATTGTTATTACAGGTTTAAAACCTGCAGTTGAAAAAGCAGCAAAAGTTTTAAATGAAAGTGGAGCAAAAAGAGTAATAGAACTTAATGTTAGCGGTCCGTTTCATTCAAAATTTTTGAAAACTGCCGGAGAAAAAATGTCTGTGGAGTTGGAAAAAATTAATTTAACAGAATTAGAAATTCCATATGTTACAAATGTAACAGGGGAATATGTGAGCGATATTTCAAAAACAAAAGAACTTTTGGTTAAACAAATTTCTTCACCTGTTAAATGGGAGCAAAGTGTAAGAAATATGATTAATAATGGTGTTGATACTTTTGTTGAGATAGGCCCTGGTAAAACTTTAGCAGGATTTATTAGAAAAATAGACAGAAATGTTAAATGCATCAATATTAGCACGGTAGATGATTTAGATAAACTAAAGGAAATCAGTTTATAAATATTATGATAAAAAACTATGACGAAAAGTTTGTAAATCATATGGAGAGAGCATATTAAAATAAAAACAGTATGGAGAGTTTTATGTTAAATGAAAAAATAGCTGTAATTACGGGAGCGTCAAGAGGCATTGGCGCAGCCATAGCAAAGAAAATGGCAGAAAATGGTGCAACTGTAATCATCAATTATCAGGGCTCAGTTCAGGCGGCACAAGCTTTGGAAGCAGAGATTAGAGAAAAGGGTGGTAAAGCAGTTACATATAAATGCGATGTTTCAGACTTTGACAAGTGTGAAAAGTTTATTGGAGATATTGTTAAAGAATATGGAAGAATCGATATCCTTGTAAATAATGCGGGAATAACAAGAGACGGACTTTTGATGGGAATGAAAGAAGAAGATTTTGACAGTGTTATTAATGTTAACTTAAAAGGAACATTTAATACTATAAGATTTGCCTCAAGAGCAATGGTAAAGCAGAGAAAAGGAAAAATTATTAATATTTCTTCTGTATCAGGAGTTACGGGAAATGCAGGACAGGCTAATTATTCAGCATCAAAGGCAGGTATTATTGGGCTTACAAAGTCGGCAGCAAGAGAATTGGCTTCAAGGAATATTAATGTTAATGCAATTGCACCGGGCTTTGTTGATACTGATATGACAATTACATTATCAGACAAAGTTAAAGAGGGTGCTAAAGGACAAATACCACTTGGAAGATTTGGCAAACCTGAGGAAATAGCAGAACTGGCACTTTTTCTTAGTTCAGAGAAAAGCGATTATATAACAGGTCAGGTTATTAACATAGATGGCGGAATGGTAATGTAATTATAGGAGATAGGTAATGGAGAGAAGAGTTGTAGTAACAGGAATGGGTGCAATTACACCTATTGGAAATAATGTAGAAACTTTCTGGAACAACGTTAAGGCAGGAGTTCTTGGAATAGACGAAATAACTAAGTTTGACACAACAGATTATAGTGCAAAACTTGCAGCGGAAGTTAAGGATTTTAATGCAAAAGAAGTATTAGGATTTAAACAGGCGAAAAGACTTTCACCTTTTTCACAATATGCAGTAGCTGCTGCAAAAGAAGCTTTTGTTCAGTCAGGTATAGATATGGAAAAGGAAGATCCATACAGAGTAGGTGTAAGTGTGGGCTCGGGAATTGGAGGCCTGGGAGATATGGAAGAGGAACATGCTAAGCTTCTTGAAAAAGGACCTTCAAGGGTAAAACCTTTGCTTGTGCCAATGATGATTACAAATATGGCAGCAGGAAATGTGGCTATAGACTTAGGTCTTAAAGGAAAATGCGTAAACATTGTAACAGCCTGTGCTACAGGAACTCATTGTATTGGAGAAGCTTTTAGAACAATAAAATATGGCGAGGCTGATGTAATGGTAGCAGGTGGAACAGAAAGTGCCATAACACCTATTGGCGTGGCAGGTTTTTCAAGTCTTACCGCACTTACAAAAGAAACAGATAAAACAAAAGCTTCACGACCTTTTGACAAAGATAGAAGCGGTTTTGTAATGGGTGAAGGTGCCGGAATTGTTGTGTTAGAAGAATTACAACATGCAATAAACAGAGGCGCAAACATATTTGCAGAAGTTGTGGGATACGGTGCAACATGTGATGCTTATCACATTACATCTCCGGCAGAAGATGGAAGTGGTGCAGCTAAGGCGATGACCCTTGCAATGGAAGAAGCAGGAGTTAAACCTGAGGAAGTAGATTATATTAACGCTCACGGAACAAGCACACATCATAATGACTTATTTGAAACAAGAGCAATAAAGTTGGCATTGGGAGAAGCTGCTAAGTCTGTGAAAATTAATTCTACAAAATCCATGATTGGACATCTTTTAGGTGCAGCAGGTGGAGTTGAATTTATCACATGTGTTAAGTCAATTCAGGACAATTACATACATCAGACAATAGGTCTTGAAAACGAAGATGAAGAATGCGACCTTAATTATATGAAAGGTTCAGGGGAAAAATGCACTGTGAAAGTAGCTTTAAGCAATTCATTAGGTTTTGGCGGACATAATGGAACATTAGCAGTTAAAAAATATGAAAAATAGGTGATGAAAATGGATATAAGTGAAATAAAAGATTTAATTAATGCTATTTCAAATTCTAAAATTGACATATTTGATTATGAAGAAAATGGAGCAAAACTGCATTTGGAAAAAAAGACAGAAGTTGAAGTTATTGCTTCACCAAAACCTGTAGCACAAGATGTTTTAGTCAAACAGGAAAATGCAGAAGAAAGTATCGAACAGAAAGAAGTTTTAACAGGCAATGTAATTAATTCTCCATTGGTTGGAACTGTATATCTTGCACCGGAAGAAGGGGCAAAGCCGTTTGTTCAGGTAGGAGACACAGTGAAAAAAGGTCAGGTAGTTGCAATAGTAGAGGCAATGAAGCTGATGAATGAAATCGAAAGTGAATTTGATGGCGTTGTAACAAAAGTTTTAGTTGAAAATGAGCAGACAGTAGAATATGGTCAGCCATTATTTGAAGTAGAGTAGAAAAAGAGGAATTAAAAAATGTTAGGAATTAAAGAAATAGAAGAAATTATTCCCCATAGACATCCTTTTCTTTTAATAGATTATATTGAAGACTATAAGCCGGGGGAGTATGCCGTTGGTTATAAATGCGTAACCTTTAGAGAAGATTTTTTTAGGGGGCATTTTCCACAGGAGCCGGTTATGCCGGGAGTACTTACTATAGAGGCCCTTGCGCAGGTTGGAGCGGTGGCAATACTTAGTCAGGAAGGTTTTAAGGGAAAGACTGCATTCTTTGGTGGAATAAATAAATGTAGATTTAAAGGAAAAGTAGTGCCAGGGGACAAATTAAAACTTGAAACAAAAATTATTAAGCAGAAAGGACCTATGGGAATAGGCCAGGCAATAGCAAGCGTAGACGGAAAAGTTGTGGCAAAAGCAGAACTTACATTTATGGTTGGGTAACAACTTTAACCCGCCTGGAATTGGAGAATGATATGATTCAGAAACTTTTAATTGCAAACAGAGGTGAAATAGCAGTAAGGATAATAAGAGCATGTAGAGAAATGGGTATTGAGACTGTAGCTGTATATTCAAAGGCAGACAAAGATGCACTTCACACACAATTAGCAGATGAAGCTATTTGTATAGGGGAAACAAAGGCAAGTGAAAGTTATTTAAATATGGAAAGTATAATTAGCGCAACAATTGCAACAGGTGCAGATGCAATTCATCCCGGATTTGGTTTTTTATCAGAAAATAGCAAATTTGCCAGATTATGCGAGCAGTGCAATATTATTTTTATTGGACCAAAATCAGATGTAATGTATAATCTGGGAAACAAGTCAGTTGCAAGAAAAACAATGATAGAGGCCAATGTACCTGTAATTCCAGGAAGTGAAGAACAGATATATGATAGCAAAACGGGAAAGAAAATAGCAGACCAGGTTGGATATCCGGTAATCATAAAAGCAGCTTTAGGTGGCGGTGGAAAAGGAATGCGTGTGGCGTATGACCCTGAAGAATTTGAACAGGCATTTAACGCAGCCAAAAAAGAAAGCGAAGCAGCTTTTGATGATGGAACAATGTATATAGAACATTTTGTGGAAAATCCAAGACATATAGAATTTCAAATATTAGCAGACAAATTTGGCAATGTAATCCATTTAGGAGAGCGTGACTGTTCAATTCAGCGAAATCATCAGAAAATGATAGAAGAATCTCCAAGTGTAATTCTGTCAGATGAATTAAGAAAAAAAATGGGCGACACAGCAGTACGTGCCGCGAAAGCAGCAAAATACGAAAACGCAGGAACAATAGAGTTCCTTTTGGATAAAGACAAATTCTATTTTATGGAAATGAACACAAGAATACAGGTTGAACATCCTGTAACAGAAACAGTAACAGGAATAGACCTAATAAAAGAACAAATAAAAATAGCAGATGGGCAACCACTATCATACAAACAAAAAGACATAAAAATAAATGGTCATGCCATAGAATGCAGAATAAATGCAGAAAATCCACTACTAAACTTTAGACCATCACCGGGAGTAATAACCGACCTATACCTACCGGGAGGTAACGGAGTCAGAATAGACTCAGCAGTATACAACGGCTATGAAGTAACACCATACTACGACTCAATGCTGGCCAAACTAATAGTACATGGAGAAAACAGAGAAGAAGCCATAAAGAAAATGATAAGCGCACTGGGAGAAGTAATCGTAGAAGGAATCGACACAAACGTGGACTACTTGTATAGCATTCTCAATGATTCAGTTTTCCAAAGTGGACACTTTGATGTAAACTTTATAGAAAATTTCAACAAAAACATTGAAAACATAGCATAAAAATTGATGGAGCTATTATTTTGCTATTTCTCGCGGAAGAATTTTCCTGACAAGCAAACAATAGGCAGAATTTTGCAATTTTGCGAGCATAGCGTACAGTGATAAACTTACTGTTTGAGCCGAAGGCGAGTTTAAGTTTTCACTGTACAATAGGCGGCGGAGCAAAATAAGAAATTCAACGTGTTTGCGTCAGAAAAATTCTTCCGCGAGAAGGGATAAAAAGTAGCAGATGGAGAGGTTTATGAAATTTAAAAAGTTATTTGATAGAAAAAATAAAGATTACGTTACAATTAAGGTCAACACTTCCAATGTGCCAGACGGTCTTCTCAGAAAGTGCAAGAAGTGTAGCTCTATTGTTTTGGCTGAAGATGTGAAGAATAATAATTATATTTGTCCTAAGTGTGGCGGTTATTTCAGGGTTCATGCTTACAGGAGAATTGAGATGGTTGTGGATAAGGATAGTTTTGAGCCTATGTTTGAAGGACTTAATACAAGAAATCCATTGAAGATGAAAGGCTATGAAGCAAAAGTTCAGGCGTTAAGGGATAAGACTGGGCTTGATGAGGCTGTTACAACAGGAAGAGCCACAATTGGTGGCAATTCGGTGGCTATTGCCGTTTGTGACGGGCGTTTCCTTATGGCAAGTATGGGTGAAGTTGTAGGGGAGAAGATTGCAAAAACTGTGGAGTATGCAACAAAAGAAAATATTCCGGTTATTATTTTTGCCTGCTCAGGTGGAGCAAGAATGCAGGAGGGAATGGTTTCTCTTATGCAGATGGCAAAGACTTCAGCAGCGTTGAAAAGACATAGTGAATCAGGAAATTTATATATTTCAGTTTTGACTGATCCAACTACAGGAGGCGTTACTGCAAGCTTTGCAATGCTTGGTGATATTATTTTGGCGGAGCCTAAAGCGTTAATCGGTTTCGCGGGACCAAGGGTAATTGAGCAGACTATTGGGCAGAAATTGCCTAAAGGTTTTCAAAGGTCAGAGTTTCTTTTGGAACATGGTTTTATTGATGGGATAGTGGAGCGAAAAAAATTAAGAAATAGGTTAATAACAATTCTTACTTTGCATAAAAAAGATGATAAGTCTTACACAGATAATTTTAACATAAAAAAAGAAAAATCAACAATGGCTCAGAAGAAAAGAGAATCGATTAAAATGATTACTGAGTCAGTTAAAAAGTCAGCTTGGGATAGGGTTTTGGCGTCAAGAATGAATGATAGACCTATTGCCAGCGACTATATAGATTTGCTTTTTGATGATTTTGTAGAATTTCATGGAGACAGATATTTTAAGGATGATCAGGCAATAATCGGTGGCATTGCATCTTTTCATGGAATGCCGGTTACGGTAATTGCACAGGAAAAAGGTCATAACACAAAAGAGAATCTTGAACATAATTTTGGAATGCCATCACCTGACGGATATAGAAAGGCTTTACGATTGATGAAACAGGCAGAGAAATTTAACCGACCGGTAATTTGTTTTGTGGACACACCGGGAGCATTCTGTGGCTTGGAAGCAGAGGAGCGCGGTCAGGGAGAGGCAATTGCAAGAAATCTTTTTGAAATGTCATCACTTAGAACACCGATTCTTTCAATAGTAATTGGAGAAGGTGGAAGTGGCGGTGCGTTGGCTTTGGCTGTTGCAGATGAAGTATGGATGATGGAAAATGCAGTTTATTCAATTTTGTCTCCGGAAGGTTATGCCAGTATTCTCTGGAAGGACAGCAAGAGGGCTAAGGAAGCCGCAGGAGCAATGAAAATGACTGCAAAAGATTTAAAAGAAATGGGAATAGTTAAGAAGGTTTTCTTTGAACCTGAAAAATATACAACGGATACGTTACCTAAAATTACGGAAAAAATGGATAAAGAAATTGTGAAATTCCTTGCTGAAAAAACAAAAATTACTAAGGAACAATTAGTAGATGAAAGATACAACTTTTTTAGCAATGGATATTAGAAAGCAGTTTAAATAAGGAGTTATGGATGAATTATAAACCTTTACAGATTGGAGATTTAATAGCAGAAAGGCCTATAGTACAAGGTGGAATGGGGGTAGGAATCAGCCTTGGAAATCTTGCAGGAGCCGTGGCAAAAGAAGGTGGAGTGGGAATTATTTCTTCTGCACAAATCGGATTTAAGGAAGAGGATTTTGAAAATAATCCAAGACTTGCCAACAAAAAAGCAATAAAGAAAGAATATGAAAAAGCAAGACGAATTTCACCAAATGGAATTATAGGATTTAATATAATGGTTGCCCTGAAAGATTACAGGGAGCATGTTATTGAAGCTGCAAAAGCAGGGGCAGATATTATAGTGTCAGGGGCAGGTCTTCCAACAGAACTTCCGGAATATCTTAAAGGTTTTAAAACAAAGATGGCTCCAATTGTTTCAAGTGTAAAGTCGGCAAAAGTTATTTTAAAATATTGGGACAGAAGACATAACGCAACAGCAGATATGATTATAATTGAGGGACCAAAAGCCGGAGGGCATTTAGGTTTTTCAGTGGAAGAACTTGAAAGTGAACTTGATTATGACAATGAAATTAAAGGAATAATAGATGTTGTAAAAGAATATGAAAAAAAATACAACAAAGACATTCCTGTAGTTGTTGCCGGTGGAATAAGTGACAAAAATAAGGTAAAACATGCTTTTGACTTGGGGGCACAAGGAGTTCAGGTAGCAACAAGATTTGTGCCAACTAAAGAATGTGATGCAGATGAAAATTACAAAAAAGAATATATCAAGGCCAAAAAAGAAGATATAGTAATAGTAAAAAGTCCTGTTGGAATGCCAGGCCGAGCCATAAAAAATAAATTTATGGAAAAAGTAATAAATGGTGAAAAATTTACACCAAAGAAATGTTTAGGTTGCCTTGCAAGATGTAATCCTAAAGAAATTCCTTATTGCATAACAGAAAGATTAATATATGCAGCAAAGGGAAAAACAGATGAGGCGTTACTTTTTTGCGGAGCAGATGCGTACAAAGTTAATAAAATTACAACTGTAAAGAAGGTATTTAAAGAACTGCTGGAAGAAAAAGAAGTTTAAATTGATTTATTTTTGTATACCGAATTATTTTAATGAAATTATTTTGAAAGTTTTATTTGGAAGTTTGCATTTTGAATTGTTTTATTTTAAATTCTTATTTGAAAATAGGCTTAAATAATGTTAGTATTAAAAGTAGATGCAAAACCGTAGATAAATTTAATGGAGAGATTGATGACAACATTTGAAAAAATTAATGATGTATTAGTGCATTTATTCCAGGAAATATGGGAACTGGAAGAAAAGGCGATTATAACTGAAGAATTTAAAGATATAACAAACAATGATATGCATATTATTGAGGCCGTAGGACTTGGCGAAGGCAATAATATGACAACAATTGCCAAGAAGATGAAGATAACTGTGGGCTCGCTTACAACTTCTATGAACAGTCTTGTAAAGAAGCACTATGTTGAGCGAAACAGAAGCGAGGAAGACAGAAGAATTGTTAATATAACTTTAACAGAAAAAGGTATAAAGGCTTATAAACATCATGAAGAGTTTCATGAGAAAATGTCACAGGCAGCTATTAGTGAAATGAGCGAAGATGAAGTAAAGGTACTTCTAAAAAGCCTGAATAATCTGTCAAAGTTCTTTCATTCATATGATAATGAATAAAAAATTCGTTTGACTTTTTTGAAAATGACAAATATAATAAACTACTGAACGAGTAGCGAACTAGCGTAAATCCAGTTTTTGCTACTCGTTTTTTCTTTTATGGAAAATCCATTGGAATTATAGAAATTATATAAAGTCACTAAAAAAGTGTGTAGCTTATCAGCGTAAGTCCAACTTATAAGATAAGTGCACACTTTTTTGCAGTTAGGAGGGTTAAATTAAAATGGCAGAAAGTAACAAGATGAGGAAAATGCCGGTAAATAAGTTAATGGTTCAGATGGGGTTACCAATGATTTTGTCAATGGCATTGCAGGCAGTTTACAATATTGTGGACAGTGCTTTTGTAGGAAATATGAAGACAGGAAGTGAGGCGGCACTTAATGCACTTACGCTGGTTTTTCCGGTTCAGATGCTTATGGTTGCAGTTGGTATTGGTACAGGTGTTGGAACTAACGCACTTCTTGCAAGAACTTTGGGACAGGGAAATAATAAAAAAGCCGCAAAAGTTGCAGGAAACAGTTTATTTCTTGGAGCAATTATTTATGCAGTATGTTTGCTGTTTGGAATTTTTGGGGTGAAAATATATATTTCATCACAGACAGTTGATTCACAAGTTATTTCAATGGGGACAAGTTATCTTAGAATATGTTGTGTTATTTCTTTTGGAATTATTTTCTTTTCATTATTTGAAAAGTTATTGCAGGCAACAGGTCGTTCACTTTATTCTACAATAGGTCAGGTTGTGGGAGCAGTGGTAAATATTATTTTAGATCCAATTATGATTTATGGTATTGGACCTGTTCCTGAAATGGGCGTAGAGGGAGCTGCTTATGCAACTGTAATAGGTCAGATTTCATCAGCACTGTTATTGTTTGTTTTTCATATAAAGTTAAATAAAGAATTTGAGCATGAATTTAAATATATGAAGCCTGAAGGCAGAATAATTAAGGAAATATATTCAATTGGACTGCCGGCAATTATTGCACAGGCACTTATGTCGATAATGGTTTATGTAATGAACCTGATTTTGAAATTTAGTCCGTCAGCCCAGACAGCATATGGACTTTTCTACAAAGTGCAGCAGTTTGTACTATTCCTTGCATTTGGACTTAGAGATGCTATAACACCTATAATAGCTTTTGCTTATGGAATGGGTAGCAAAAAGAGAATCAAAGATGGCATCAAATATGGTCTTGCATACACAATGGCGTTAATGATTCTAGGAATTGCTATTACAGAAGTATTTCCGGGAGCTTTTGCAACATTATTTAATGCAGGAGAGTCAAGAGAATATTTTATCTGGGCAATGAGAATTATTTCTATTAGCTTTATTTTCGCAGGAATAAATGTGGCATATCAGGGAATTTATCAGGCACTGGACGGAGGAATTGAGTCACTTATAATTTCATTAATAAGGCAGCTAGTACTTATATTGCCATTGGCAGGAATTTTCTCAATATTTGTAAGAAATGGCCAGATGGGAGTATCATTAATATGGTGGGCATTTCCAATAACAGAGATTGTGGCGTGTCTGGTAGGATATGTGTTCTTAAAGAGAATAATAAAGGATAGAGTGGAAAGTTTGAGTTAGAGATAGCAGTATTAATAGTGATGTGAGAAAAAATAAGCAAAAACAGTAAGGTTTTTAAATTGATTTGCGTTCCGGGATATGTGTTATACATTTTGGTATGTGTTTATGGAATAAATGACGCCAGAGATTTTTTGAGCGGATTTTGGCAGTGATTGCTGCAATATTAGCAGGAATTACGACACTTGTAATGGGATTGATTAAGTAAAAAAAATATGTTATTGTATTTTACAAAACAAGGAAAATAATTTAAATCTGGAGGTGATAACAATAAACGATAAATGGATTGATTTTGCAATTCGTCTTCAAAGCATAGCGCAGGCAGGATTGCAATATGGAAAAGATAAATATGATAAGGAGCGTTATGAGGAAATAAGGAGTATTGCGGCTGAAATGATTTCAGTTAAAACGGACATTTCGGTAGAAAGAGTTTATGACTTGTTTTGCAATGAAACAGGGTATCAAACACCTAAGGTTGATACGAGAGCAGCAGTATTCATTGACGGAAAGATTCTTCTTGTTCACGAAAATAATGGCACATGGTCTTTGCCGGGAGGTTGGTGTGATGTTAACCAGTCGGTGGCTTCTAATACGGAGAAGGAAGTTAGAGAAGAGTCAGGATTAACTGTAAAATCAGAAAAAATCATTGCAGTTCAGGATTGGCGAAAACATAACGTGACAAATTATGCTTATGGTGTAATCAAGATTTTTGTTCAGTGTAAATATGAATTCGGTGAGTTTGAGAAAAACATAGAAACAACGGAGATAGGATTTTTTGGGAAAGATGAAATACCTGAAAATCTTGCTGTGGAAAAATGTACAAGAGAGCAGTTGTTGATGTGTTTTGAAGCATATGGAAATCCTGAAATGCCAACAATATTTGAATAACAGAATGAGGGGAAAAACATATGAAAGAAGTATACGCAACAAACAACGAAGTTGAGATTCAGATGCTTGTAGGTCTTTTGGAAAGTCAGGGGATTTTTGCACAGGTACATGCAGATGGAGCAGGTGGATATCTTAGAGTCCAAGGTGCAGATTTTAATATTTTCAAACGAGTTGTAGTTAGAGATGAAGATTGGAGCAGAGCACTAAGCATAGCGAAAGAGAATGGCTTCGAAAAGAAGAAAAACACAACAAAGATAGATAGAACCTATGTATGGGCAGCAAGAATTACACTTGTTATATTTTTAGTGATAATATTGTCAGGCATTTTTTATGGAATGATGCAGTGATAAAAAGTCGGCGAGAAGCCGACTTTTTATTATGTGGATGGGAGATACTTTTTGTGTGGCAACATTATATAGGGCATTTAAAAGAGTTAATATGGGTGAAGAGTAAAAACGTCGTGGGTATCCGTAAATTAAGAGAATGTGCCACAACAATAAGAAAATGTATAAAATGTTGTGGTGTTAACTGAACAAATAAACAACCCCAGGACATCGCCCGGGGTTGTTCAACCAAATAAAATCTTAAATCCTTAAAATTCAGTATATTCTTTTATAAGTTTAACTACTGTACCTGACAATAAGAACAAGGCAATCAAGTTTGGAATTGCCATAAGTCCGTTAAATGTGTCAGCTATGTTCCAAATAAGTCCCAGGTCTACTGTTGCACCAAGAATGGCAACCAATGAGTAAACAACCATAAAAGGTTTGATGACCTTAGATGAGAAAAGAAATTCAATACATCTTGCACCATACAATCCCCAACCGATAATTGTTGAAAATGCGAAACAGCACATTGCAACAGCAGTGAAGAGTGAAACCCAGTTACCATAAGTTGAAGTAAATCCCTGAATTGTAAGTTCTGCTCCGCCGGCTTTACCGAAATCAATGTTAACGCCACTGCAAAGAATAACAAGGGCAGTTAAAGTACAAATAACAATAGTATCTGCAAAAACTTCAAAGATTCCAAAGAATCCCTGCTTTACAGGTTTTCTTGTGTCGGCACATGCATGAGCAATTGAACCTGTACCAAGACCAGCTTCATTAGAAAAGATACCTCGTGAAACACCTTTTTTCATACAAATAAAGATGCTGCCAACAACTCCACCTGTAACAGATGAAGGTTTAAAAGCTCCTTCAAAAATAGAAGCAAAAACAGTAGGAACATGTCTGTAATTTAAAATAATTACGCCGATGGCAAGAATTACATAAAACAAAGCCATAAAAGGAACAAGCTTTTCGGCAACCTTACCGATTCTTTTAATACCACCTAATAAAACAAGTCCAACAAGAACAGTAATTGCAATACCCATAATTAAATTAAGTGTTGAAACACCATTTTTTGAAATAACATTATAATTTAAAAGAGCAGAATCAATGGCGGTAGTAATAGTGTTAACCTGTGTGGCATTACCTGTACCGAAAACAGTTAAAACACCAAAAGCTGAAAACAAAACAGCAAGGAACTGCCAATTTTTGCCAAGCCCGTTTTTGATGTAATACATAGGACCACCAACATAGTCGCCTTCTGCATTTTTTTCACGAAAATGAACAGCAAGAGTAACTTCTGTAAACTTAGTACACATACCAAGAAGCGCTGAAATCCACATCCAGAAAACAGCACCCGGACCACCAATGGCAATAGCACCTGCAACACCTGCAATATTACCCGTACCTACAGTTGCCGCAAGAGCGGTACAAACAGCCTGAAATGGTGTAATGGAACCATCACTTGCTTCCTTCTTTTTAAACATACGCCCAATTGTAGTTTTGATGGCATATGGAAATTTTCTGATTTGTAAAAAGTTAGTTCTTATACTTAAATATAAACCAACGCCAATAATACAAATCATTGCCGGAACACCCCAAATAAAGTTGTTGACGGCAGAGTTGATTTTTTCAATTGTTTCTAACATATTAACCTCTCTAAAATGCGTGTCGGATTTTGTAAACGCAAATACTTTAATATGATAGCAGAAAAAAGTAATCGACGCAATTAATTGGAAATAAAAAATCCAAAATAAAACACAAAAAGTTCTCAAAAAACTATGCAAACTTTAAAGTTCATTTAAGCTTCGCTAAGTATACTGCCATTGTAAACAAAAATAAGTTATGAAAAACGGAAAGGAAACAACAATGTGTTGTTTGAAAGATTTTACAGAACTGATAAATCAAGAAATTCACAAACAGGTGGAACAGGAATTGGTCTTTCAATAGCCAAGGGAATAGTCCAAAACCACAAGGGCAAGATTAATGCTTTCAGTGATGATGGAAAGAGCTTAAGAATTACAGTAGAATTTTAATGTGAAGGAGTGCTTAAAAATTTAAATTATAAACTATAAAAATAATAAAAACGTTAAAAATTTACAAAATCAACTTTAAAAAATTAAGTTTAAGTATTAAATAGCAGTCAAAATAGCAATGTAATGTTGTAAAACTTTAATATGCTAAAGAATTGCTAAAAATATATTGCATAATTTTCCATATGGTCTTACAATAATAGTTGCGTTGTCAAAAAAAGTAGAATAGACAACCACTGGAGAGGTCTGATGACACAAACGTTTCAGAATTTATTTTGGAGAGATTCTTTAGATTAGATAGGGGAGTTAAAGAAGTGCAGGAAATAAGATTTTGAATATGGCAGTGTTAACTCAGGCGCCGAAGGTGTAAGGTGATATTTAAATTTTTAGAAGCATCACTAATCTCTCAGGCAAAAGGACAGGAGGAATATTATGAGCGATTTTACAGATTTTTTAGTTAAGGTAGATGATTTAGTTTGGGGAATCCCACTTATTGTGTTGATTCTTGCAGCAGGCATCTACCTTACTTTTCGGTTAAGACTATTACAGATAGTGCATTTGCCTAAGGCACTTAAGTATATGTTTAAGAACGAAGAAGACGGACATGGGGAAGTTAGTAGTTTTGGAGCACTATGTACAGCATTATCAGCAACAATCGGTACAGGTAACATTGTAGGTGTAGCAACAGCCATCGGATGTACAGCACTTGGTACTGCAGTAGGTGGACCGGGAGCGTTATTTTGGATGTGGGTAGCAGCATTCTTTGGAATGGCTACTAAGTATGCAGAAGGATTTTTGGCAGTTCGTTACAGAACTATTGATGAGGAAGGTCATGTTCTTGGTGGACCGTTCTATTACATAGAAAATGGTATGGGACATAAGTGGAAATGGCTTGCAAAAGTTTTTTCGTTTTTTGGAGCTTGTGTAGGTTTATTTGGTATCGGAACATTTACACAGGTTAACGGAATCGCATCAGCAGTTCAGTCTTTTTTTGATCCTAACAAAGAAGATACAGTTAGTATTTTAGGAACTGATTATTCAATAGCCATAGTTATTACAGCTTTTGCATTAGCTATTTGTGTAGGTTTAGTTGTCATTGGTGGTATTAAGAGAATATCAAGTGTTTCTCAGGTTATAGTACCATTTATGGCTATATTATATATCGTTACAGTATTAGTTTTGATTGTAACTAATATTGAAAAACTTCCGGGAGCATTAGCAACAATTGTTGAATATGCTTTTGGTGTTAAAGCAGTGGCAGGTGGTGTATTGTCTTCAATAGCAATATCAATGCAGAAAGGTATTGCAAGAGGTATTTTCTCTAACGAAGCCGGACTTGGTTCAGCACCTATTGCAGCTGCAGCAGCAAAAACAAAAGAACCTGTTCGTCAGGGACTTGTAACAATGACAGGTACATTTATTGATACAATCATTGTTTGTACATTAACAGGTCTTTCAATTGTAATGATGGACTCATATAAAGTGGTAGGACTTGAAGGAGTTCAGGTAACAACACATGCATTCCAGAATGGTTTAAGTTTCTTACCTGCCGAAGTTTCATCATTTATCTTAATGGTATGTTTGGTATTCTTCGCATTCACAACAATCCTTGGTTGGGATTACTATGGTGAAAGATGTTTGGAATACTTATCAAACAAGAGCAAAACAGCAGTTCAGGTATACAGATGGTTATACATCTTAGCAGTATTTATCGGACCATATATGACTGTAAAGGCAGTATGGACAATTGCCGATATCTTTAACGGATTAATGGCAATACCAAATATTATTGCATTATTTACATTAAGTGGTGTAGTTGCAAAAGAAACAAAAGAACACTTTGAAAAAAAGAAACAGGAAAGTAAATAGGGAAATTACAAATAATGAAACTTAAAATATAATTACATAGGGAGTTACGGAATAAATAAAACTGTTGTGTTAGTGAGAGATTAATGCAACAGTTTTTTTGTGATAAGTTATAAAGCTTGTTCTGGCTAATCTGACGCAGAATTACCCCATAAGATTGAAGAATTGTTTGTTATGGAGCAGATTATAAGATTGAATCTATTGAAATTAAATGATAATTACCCCATGGAACTAAAGAATTGTTTGTTATGAGGCAGATTATAAGTTTGAGTTTATTCTCAAATTAAAACTAGAAGAAATCTGTACCATATACGCGAAAAATTTCATATATGGTACAGATAGAGAGCTTGTCCAGCTCAGAGCAGAAGAAATATGTACCATATAAGAAGAAAATTTCGTATATGGTACATATGAAAGCTTGTTCCAGCTCGGGGAAGAACAAATCTGTACCATACAAGAGAAAAAATTTGCATATGGTACATATGAAAGTTTGTTCCAGCTCGGGGAAGAACAAATCTGTACCATACAAGAGAAAAAATTCGCATATGGTACAAATGAGAGCTTGTTCCAGCTCGGGGAAGAACAAATCTGTACCATACAAGAGAAAAAATTTGCACATGGTACAAATGAAAGTTTGTTCCGACTCAGAGTAGAAGAAATTTGTACCATATAAGTAGAAAAATTCGCATATGGTACAGATAGAGAGCTTGTCCAGCTCAGGGAAGAACAAATCTGTACCATACAAGTGAAAAACATCATATATGGTACAGATTTCAAAAATTTTCAAACTTTCATTTCAAAATGACAAATAATGTCATTTTCTCCTGATATATTGGAATTACAAGATAACGCAGGAATTAACCAAATCCCGCAGATGCTAAGAAGTTGTCTTGTATTGAATCATTGAAATTTTATAGAAAGCAGTATTATTAGGAGGATTTGATATGTTTAAATTTATTGAAAATGCAGTAGCAGACCACAGAATTAGAAAGATTGAAAGTGAATTAGAAAGAGATAATGCAACAATGGGCGATATTTATGAGCTTAACACAGCTATGAAGTTGACAAAGGAAGGTATGAATGTAGGCGAGGCAATTGATATGGCAGCAGAAATGCGAGCAAATGCAGAGTGTATTGAAGCAGAATAGAATAATTCATATTTTAAACACCGGACAGATTTGCTATAATGAAAGTAGATTTAGTGAGAGGAATATAAAAAAATGAAACTTAGAAATGTACTTATTGTGGTTTCTGATATAGAAGAATCTATTAATTTTTATAGAGATTTGTTTGGACTTCAAGTTGTACTTAACAATGATGGAAACGTAATAATGACAGAAGGTTTGGTACTTCAGGACAAGAATATTTGGAAAGATTTTCTTGAGAAAGATGTTGTTCCACAAAATAATATGACTGAGTTGTATTTTGAAGAAAAGAACATTGAGGATTTTGTTGAAAAGCTTAATAATAGCAGATATGAAATTCAGTATGTGAATGAATTGATGGAACATAGTTGGGGACAGAAAATGGTTAGGTTTTACGATTTAGATGGAAACCTGATTGAAGTTGGCACTCCAATTAATTAGAAAAGCACAAAATAGAAAATTAATATTCAAATAGCATAAAATAATAATTTATGAAGAAAAACAAGTCAATCTTTAAATGTTGGAAATTAGTCTGGCATATAAAGATTGGTTTTTTTATTGGAGTACAAAATCAAAAAAACGAGAAAAATGTTGAAAAAACTCAAAAAATTGCGAGATTAGCTTTAAATGAAAAAGCAACTGCACGAACATATTGACACCAAATTTTTTAAACCTTAAATGGGGTGAAAATTGAGCTTTAAATGGTGTATAATAATAAAAAAGTTATTGTTTTGCTATATTTTCGTGCATAGTTAATAAGCGGCATAACATTAGTTTTGAAAAAATAACTGCAACCCCGCTTCTTTAAAAGATATGGGAGTCTTTGTTTGATCAATTAAAATGTTAATTAACGCTTAAGTAGCTTTGGACTCAAAGTAACTTCATCGGGTGGAATAGGTGAAAGTTGTAGCAAAGACAATAACTTTTTTCCGTCTTTGGAGTCCATTAAATCAAAAGGTGTTTTGTTATCTAAATTTTCACGAAGAACACTGTTTATATGACAACAGATTAACGTTACGTCAGCAACAGTGAGGGGTGAAAAACTAACACCTTTAGGAAGTATTCTTCGTATTAAACGATGGTTGTTTTCGACCTGTGGTTTTTGCCACGAAGCTTGAGGATCACAAAAGAATACACGAGTTCTGGAAAGCCCTGTTCTTGTGTGTTCAAGTGCTTGAGGATTTTTGAATTCAACGCCGTTATCGGTCAAGATAACAGGAAATAATCTCTTGAATAGAGAGACTCCAAGAATCTCAGTTAAGGAATCAAAAATCTGAATTACACTATCCTGAGTTCCATCGTTCATTAGAAAGATAAGCATAAAACTTGTCCTTCTAAAAATCATAGTAAGAAATACTTTTCCCTTATTACGACCACCCTTTACAGTATCCATTTCTACAACAGGTAGATCTGGGTTTGCTTCCATGAAGGATTTGAAATCTTCATAGGTGCGACCTTGTCTATATTGGTATTCAAGCTTGGTAAGAACCTTTTTAGGCCTACGTTGCCTGTAAACAACCTTTTTAGGAAGGTCAATATTACGAACCTTAAAAACACCCTGGTCAATGTAATTATAGAGAGTTCTCTCTGATATACCCAATTCATCTAAGTGCGTAGCACAAATGTGATTTAGAGATTGACCTTTAGCAATAAGAGGTTCAATTATATCAGCAATTGCTCTTAATTCAGATGGAGTTTTTCTGACACCGGAATGAGCATTGCGAATGCTTTTGTGATGAGCAGCATCAGCTCTGTGAGCTGTATAGTAAGCCTTGTTACGTTTACATTGTTTAAGCATAGAACAATTAGTGCAGACATAAGGAGGTTTATCTAAAAGAGGACATTGAGAAGATTCATAAGAAGCGCAAATATTTGTGCATATACGATCTTCAGGACATCGCTTACAACGATATCCATAACATCCATGTACTCCAACATCATCGCAGATAGAATTCTTTAGGCAAGAGTTTTTGTGAGTACAATCATTCTCGCCAGGGAGAGGAATTCTATCAACAAAGCATCGATATTTAATTACTTCTCTAGAAATGGTAGAAGCTGAACGTTCAAGATTTCTACCAATAGAGGCAAAAGAGTAGTCTTTACTAATCATACGTTCAATAATTATTCGTTCAGATAAGGATAATTGTTTTGGCATAAAAGCCTCCTTTCTGATCAAACAAAGACTACTTAAAATATACACTTTTGCAAAGGTAACTGCTAGTTTGCAAAAGTAGTAGCATGGAAAAACTAGCAGTTTAAATTGCAATTAAATTTTGCGAGATTAGCGTTGCAAGGGGTGTTTTTGGGACAGCTAAAAAAGTAGAATTTACTTATCAACAACAAGTACACCTTTAATTGAAAAACTTAACGCAACAAAATCATTGTGATTTCTGAAAAGTTGTTGCAATAACTTTTGCAGAAGAAAATGCGAGCCGCTATTTTTGCATACAAACAATTAAGCTCTTTTCAACAGTTTTATTAGGATTATATCACATAAAATATCAGAAAAACCGAAAATACATTATATAATGTATTGGAAAAAACTTCGATTTTGCGATGAGTTTTTCAATCAAGTATTGAATAATTACTAAATGATGAGTAGTTAAATTTGGATAATTATAGGAGGAAAAGATCATGAACAATAATTCATTGAAACCATTTATAAAATTTATGGCAATTGTTTTGGGAGGCTTATTTTTAATAATGTTTATTTACGAAGTTAACAGTGAGCAGAAAAGAAGCTGTGCTGCACCGGGATGTAAGGATCAGCCAATTTATGGTAGCGACTATTGTTATCATCATAGGGTTAATGATGAAAATTATGAAGTTGAATCAGACAGTCAGGAGAGCAAGACTACTGCTTTAGAAGAGGCAACTACAGATAGTTATTACGAAGTGGATTCTAATAGTTCAAATAGCAGTTATGATAATAGTTCATCAGACGATAGCAACAGTTATTCAGGTAGTTACTCAAACAGCAGTTCATCAAGTGGTACATATAGTAATAGTTCATCAAGCAGTTCATATAAGAGCAATTCTTCTGGTAGTTCTTCAAAGAAGAAATATAGCAATCCATACAAGTCTTATGACGATGGATATGAAGATGTTTATATGGATGATGATTATGACGATGACAGATATAATAGTGATTCAGATTATGCAGATGGAGTAGATGATGCGTTGGATGACTATGATGATGGGGATTGGTAGAAAGTTGGACAGATGTTTTGCAAATTTGCAACGGTGTTTTAGATGTGTTATATTTTAGAAATAAAGGAGATGTTTGGAATGGACTCAAATAAAACACCGTCAGAAATTATTGCAGAATTATGTGTAGAAGCAGGTATTTCAAAAAGTGAATTGGCAAGAAGGCTGGAAATTACACCATCACAAATCACACGAATATTAAACGGAGATACCAAGACTATAAGTAGCGACATACTTATTAAGTTAACAAAGTTGTTTGGAGTTTCTGCAGATTATTTGCTGGGGATTACAGATAAAAAAGAAATAATAAAAGAAAAGCATACAACACGAGTACCAATGTTACTTATGAGTTCGGCATTTCCACTAGGAAGGTGCATAGAATTTATAGAAAGTATAGATGATGTTCCACAGAAAGAAATGGCATATGCTGAATACTATTATTTTAGTGGAAGGCACGAAAAAGCAGTTGAATATGCTGAAATGTATTTAAATTGCGAAGATATAATGCTTAAATTGTCAGCAAGCCTGATATATACATTTGCCAATCTTTCTCTTGATAGAATACATTCGGCAAGATTTGGACTTGAAAGGTTAAAGGAATATCTTAAAGAAGCAATGCTAGAAGAAACAGATAAGAAAACAAGAGCCTGTTGTGTATTTGTAGCAACAGCAGCACATACGTTGTTACATATTCCTGTTGGAGATTTACCACCTTTAGCTGAATATTTATCAGAATTTACTAAGGGAATGCAGTTGTGGGGAGCCTATGTTTTGGCACACAAAGCATATTTGGTTAAAGATTATCAGCGTTCTTTAGGAATAGTACAGACCTGTCTTATGACTTGTAGCAAGGTATATCCAATAGCTATGATTTATTTAAATCTTGTTGTTGCAATGGATTTAATGAACCTTAAAGAAACGGATAAAGCTAAGGTATACTTTATGAAAGTATGGGAGATTTCAAGGCCGGATAATCTAATAGAAGGTATAGGTGAACATCATGGGCTTTTGCAGGGATTAATAGAAACTTGCATGAAGAAAGATTATCCTGAAGATTATGCAAGGATAATTAATATTACATACAAGTTTAGTGCAGGATGGCGCCGAATACATAATCCTGATACTAATGAGGATGTGGCTGATAATCTGACAACAACTGAATTTACTATTGCAATGCTTGCTAACAGAGGTTGGACAAATAAAGAAATTTCAGAATATTTGGAAATCACTCCAAGAACAGTTAAGCAACATCTGACCTGTGTATTTAACAAATTAAATATAGAAAATCGCAAGCAGTTAAAGAATTTTATGCTTAGATAAAAAATACAATAGGCTTAATATCGAATAGAGAATAATGGATGTGTCTCAGTGGAAATGTCCATTTTTCTTTTAAAAAGTACGATGTGTAAAAACTAAAAAAATATTATAATTTAGACAACTTATAATGTTAAAGACAAGACCTTATGGAATAGTACAAAAGCTTTGAAAATTAAAAGACTAGGAGGATGGACTATGGGAAGAAATTATTTTTTGAAAATTATGTTTTTGTTAGTGTTAAGTATATTAACAATACCATTTATGACACAGGAGGCGAAGGCTTTTACAATCACGGATGACGGAGAATACGCTGTGGTATTAAAAACGGGAGAAGGGGAAATTGACGGAACTTATGGAAAGGTTATAAAATTTAATTTTGATGAGAACGAAAAATCCATAAAAGTATCTGATATAACAAAAGGCATTATTCCATATAATGGGGAAACTGCTTTTGCAGGTTGGACAATGACAAGGAATGACACCATAGATAAAATAGTTACAGAACTTAAGATTGATGATTTTATTTCTCAGGGTGAAATGAATGGTGTATCATACAAGAATGGATGCAGTTTATATGCCAGATTCTCTGATAAGAGTTTAGATGAAACAGAAAACTACTATTTGAAAATAGATGGTTTTGGTGGAAAAGTTAATGGACAATATTCGATTTTACTTGTAATAAACAAAGATGAATTTAAAACAATCGATTTAAGCAAGTACGTTGCACAAAGAGAAGGATGCACATTTTGTGGTTGGGATTACCATGGGAAGGTTGTAATGTCAATAGATAAATCGTATTTTAGTAAAACTTCTAATGTGGTTATTTCTGCCGTGTATAAAAGTAATATTTTCTACGGAGTAGATGCGAATGGATGTTTAAATGATCCAAATCTTCCAGAGGATATGAGACCATTTTCATATGTACTTACATTAGATGCCAATGGCGGAACAATTGAAGGACAGAAATCACAGAAGTATGATTATCTTGGTGGAGCAGATAGTGGAACAGAAATGAAAATATTCCAATACGTTCCTGAAAGAAGAGGATACATTTTTAAAGGATGGAATGCTAAGAAAGATGGTTCAGGAGAATCCTTAAAATATATGTATTGGGGCTCATGGCGAAACAGTAACGATGAAAGTTCACAGTTTGACAAAGATGGTTTAAGTGAAGATGGAAATGTATTTACAAATATTACATTGTATGCAACTTGGGAGAAAGATCCGAACTATTCAGAAACTAGGGAAATTACGTCTACAAGCGGTATAAATGGAAGTGTGACATTTTTAGAGTGGGTTGATGATATTAATTATAGTTTGCAAATAAAAGAATTGGATGTACCGGAGAGTCTTTCAAAGGAAAATGTAAAATATCTGGTTGATATATTTTTCTTAAACGACAAGCAGGAAATAGTAGAAGTCAATGGCTTCAAAATTAAAGTTAAATTCAAAATGCCTGATAACCTGAAAGATTATGATACATATAAAATTGTATTTACAAGGAATGGGAAAATCATTGAACAGTTAGATGCAACTGTTGAAGATGGATATATAATTTTTGAAACAACACATTTAAGCAATTATGGTATTGTTGCAACTAAAAAGCAGGTCGAAATAACAACCAGCAATAATGATAATAAAGGTAGTAATACAAACACTACAGTTAACAACAATATCAATACTAAATTAAGTGTTAAGAAAGTTACATTCAAACAGGTTACACGTACAAAGAATAATAAGAAAATCAAACTTAAATTTAAGAAAATTGCCGGTGCAAAAGGATATGAGATAAAATATTCAACTTCAAAGAAGTTTGGCAAAAAGGTAACAAAAACGGTTAAGACTAAAAACACTACAAAAATGCTTAGCAAGCTAAAAAAGAAAACCTATTACATAAAGGTTAGAGCGTACAAAGTGGTTGCGGGAAAGACTTATAATAGTAAGTGGAGTAGTGTGAAGAAGGTTAGGACTAGAAAGTAACGTTTTTTATTGAAAATGAATTAATGTTGAAGATTGGATGTGAATTGGAAATATTATGGCTTGTTTATTAAATATAAGAAGTGTATAATTCAAAGGCTAGCACTCTTAAAGTTACAATGTAGTTTTTTGAAATGAAAGAGGTAATAATGTTTCCAATAATTGACAAACGAAAAACAGGAATTAACATCCGCAGAATCATGGATATGCGTGGCTTGACAGTGAAGGATGTGCAGGAATATCTTGAACTTGGAAGTGTGCAGAGTATATATCATTGGATTAATGGTATCAGCATGCCAACAATAGATAATTTGTATGCACTTAGTGATTTGTTTCACGTACCAATAGATTTGCTTGTTTGTGGAAATAGAAAGCCACTTACACTGTGTGATAATGCACATAATGAAATCAATGAGCGAGTATATGAATATTATGAAAGAATAAAGAATGGACGTGCAGCATAATAATAAAAATTATTATACTACAAGTTCAATGACAGAGTAGAAAACCTCCGTTAGAATTATTGTATAGACAATGATTTCGAAGGAGGTTTTTTATGAGCGAAAAAATGTTAGTAACACAGGCTTTGGACGAAAGGGATTTATTAGTAAAGAAGATAAACGATAAAATAGAAAAAGCCAGCTTCATAGACACAATTAAACCTAATGAAGATAAAGTTTTTGAAAAGAGAGTTAAAAAAGAAGACTATGTTAAAGAGGCAACAGCAGCATATCAGCAGATAACTGATCTTATAGAAAGGTTTCAGACAATTGATGCAGCTATTGTTGATTCCAATGCAAAAACAGAAATATCTACATCTTATGGCAAATTTACCGTAGCCGGAGCAATTTCACTTAGAAGCAGACTACGCGGTGGTGGCGCATATGATGGAGAAGCAGACTTTGAGCGAAGAATCCAGTATAAGCTCCAGAGCGAATATGATGAAAGAGTTAGCTTTTGTGATATTAAAAACACACAATTACAGGATACGGCTGAAAGTATGCGTTTGAGTATTTTAGGCAAAGACAACAAGGTTAAAGATGACAAGCCATTAGCAGTTGTTGATACATATGTGAAAGAGAATACTACTGAGCTTGTTGATCCCTTAGATGTGAAAAAGAAGATAGAGGCTTTACAGGAAAGAAGAAATTCACTTTTAACTGAACTTGATACTCAAATAAAGGTTTCCAATGCAACAACTTTTATAGAAATATAATAAGTTATTATATTTGCCTGCATTACGAAAACCTTGCACCTGGCTTCCCTGTAACAGGGTTACGTTACATATACAGTTATGTTCAAATTAATTTAAACAATTAAGTTGGAAAATTAATAAGAAGATGAATGCAAGCATCGAGCAAATTAACTGTTTTATGTTTTCTTTGAATGGTCAAAGATTAACTGTCAATGAATTTATTTTTGAACATTCTTAAGTTAAGTAATAACTTTCATTTAGACATAGAGATATGTTGAAATCCGTGAAGAAGGTTAAGGCGTTAAGTCAGTTGGCTGGAGGCAACCTCATGGCTGTAATGTAGGCAAAAATAGTGTCATAAAAAATGTGAATATTTATTAAATAAAGGCAACTGTGTGAAAATCAAAAATACTCATATTTTTGGTACAACGAGGTGTATTGACATAATATTAAATAAAAATATAATAAGTAATTATCATATTAAATGTCCATGTTGCAATGAAGGAACAATAAATTCACAATATGATATATGTTTAGTGTGTGGATGGGAAGATGATATAGTTCAAAATGAAGATGAAAATTTTTCTGGAGGAGCGAATAAAATGTCCCTAATTGAGCATAGACAGAATTTTTTAGAACAAAGGAAGAAAAATCCCAATTATAAATGGGGTAATAATTGCAGATAAGTTGTCAATTATAAAAATGTTAGAAGTGTTATCTGTAGAAAAGGAAAGTACATAAAATAAGATTGTAGGACAATTTGTCCCGAAAAAATATCTATAAAATATTATTCTAATATTAACAATTGAAACAGTTGTGGAATTAAAATGGAAAAGGAGTAAATATTATGAAGGTATTATTTTGTAACATTGCATGGATGAGAGAGTACACAGGAAATGAGGACGGAAAAGACAAGCCGATACATGGAGGCGAATATGTAGACAGAACAGATGATGCACATGAAAAATACAATTTTAGTCCAATGTATTTTAATGGAGAAGATGAGGCATATTGTTTAGGTTTTTATGAAACAAAATTATGACGGAGAAAATTGCATAAAGTAATGAATAATATTACAGTAATACGAACAAAAAGAAAAACAATATCAATTAAGGTAAATAATGATTTGACAGTTACAGTAAGAGCCCCCATTTTTACTTCTGATAAAGAAATCGGAGAAATTTTAAAGTCAAAAGAAAAGTGGATTTCTAAATGTATTGAACAAATAAAAAGAGAAAATGAAGAGTTATCTAAAATTGATTATTTTACAGCAGAAGAAATTAGTAAGCTGGCAGATAAGGCATTGAATTACATTCCAGGCAGAGTGAAATATTATGCGGATATTATAGGTGTTACATACGGAAAAATAATAATACGAAATCAAAAGACCAGATGGGGAAGCTGTAGCAGCAAAGGAAATCTTAATTTTAATTGTCTTCTTATGCTGATGCCGACTGAAGTAATAGACTACGTTGTGGTTCACGAGTTATGTCATCGAAATCAAATGAACCACTCAAAAGCTTTCTGGAAAGAAGTGGAGAAAATACTTCCAAACTATAAAGATTCAGTTGGATGGTTAAAGAAAGAAGGAGGGGGAATTATAAGAAGGATGGGATGAAAAATACTACAAAATGTTGATGAACATACACTTTTTCCTTTACAAAATGTTGATTTGCGTACATTTTGGGGTTCTAAAATGTCTATGGAGCATATAATGCAGGAATGTTTCCGGTTCTATATGAAGGAAAGACTGATGAAGATATTCCAAGGTTTAAGAGTGGAAATAAAGAATACGAAATTGATTTTGACTATTTACATATTTATGATTGGTGGGAATTGATTGAAATTTTGAAAAAAAGTGCATAATAAAATTATAAGCTATGGGACAATTTTAGCCCATAGCTTTTGTTATACTTACACTACTTATTAAATTTAAAATATATAATGTAAAGGTATGGCGTAAACTTCCAAACCTTTACTTTATCTATGCGCATTTTCCCACGCTTTTCTCACATCCTCTGGCATGTCTTCCAGTTTTAAATTCTTTAATTTCTTTTATTTCCATAATAAAAAATATAGTTCAAAGATTAATAAAAATAATTGAAATATTATAAAAAACTAATAAAAATACTTTTATTAAAGAAAACGCATAAAAATGTTTTTTTTATTGAATAGTTGTGCAATATGTAGTAATATATGCGCTGTATGTTAGGAAAAAATAAACAAAATATACTATTTTCAAAAGACTAAAAAAGACAAAAAAAGTAAAAAGTGAACCAAAAACATTTTTAATAATATTTTTGAATTAAGAAGGAGGACTTACTAATGAGAAAGACAAAGAAAGGAATAGCCATAGGCTTAGCCTTAATAATGACGGCTATGCCGGCGTTTCAACATGGTTTTTTTGTAAGCGATGTAAAGGCTGCCACGCAGAAAGGAAGTTTGGCTACTAAGGTTACAGGAACTTGGTCATATGAAGGTGACAATGTTATTCATACCCAGACTAATGAATCATTATTTGCCAATTTGCCAACTTTAGCTAACAAAGGTAATACACGTTTTACAACAGATAATTATGATTCAGAAAACAAAGCCTTTAAGACTAATGGCTGGTCAACATCAATGGGATGGAAGTATAGTTGTAGTGATAATTTTGGTAACACAACATACGCAATTCCATTAGCATTTAAAGCTGTAAGCGATGGAATGTACGTTACAAAGCCATCAACTATGGTTGTTAGAGATACATTTAATGCAAGTGCACCGGAGAATGGAACTTTATCAGATTTTGAAGTTAAGACAGGATTTAGCTCAAATGAGGTAAAAGCTGACAGGGAAACAGACTGGTCTACAGATGTGGTATTAGAGAATGCGTCTGATTCATCACAATATATGAAGACAACAATGACACAGGGAAGTCCAATGGCATTGTTTAGAATGAATGGAACAAAGACAGCATCATTGTTAAGATTAAGAGATACATTGCCTTCAGCAGTTGTGGGATATAATGGTGATACACCTGAGAATTCAACAATGCTTGTGTTAAGAGTTTATGATAATCATGATGATGTTAGCAAGTATAGCAATTATGATTATTATGCACTATATGTTCCAAAGGGAACAACTTGGAATCCAACATTAGGAGAAACAAACATTGGTGAAATATCAATGACATTCCCTAGTGAGAATAAAGCGTATTTCACATTGGCATGGTTATGTGAAAGCACAGGAACAAATGATTCAGAAGCTGAAAAGATTGCTAAAATTTATGAACCTTATGCATTTAACTACGCAGAAGATACAGGGGTTAATTATGACTATAACAGAAGTACAGGAAAGGTAACTACAACATATAATTATAAAGTTGGTAAGATGGATTCATCAAAACCTGACGGAGTAGTTATGGGGATCCTTCCAAGCCAGTATAAGAATATGACAGGTTATAGTTATCTTAAAAATGAGGCAAGAACAATTCGTGGACAGATGAAGTTTTTGATTGGCGATTCATTTACTACCCAATTAACTTATTCAGGAATCCTTCAGTCAAGTCCATCAGTTGAAAATTCTGATAAAGCCAAGTTACAGGAATATGTAGATAGCTTTATGAAAGATTATGGTCCTGAAAACGGAGAATTAACTAAGGAAGCTAATGTTCTGGTTAATACATATGATTCAGGAAAAAGAATGAACAGAGCTATTCAGGTTATGGAAGCAGCAGAGGCATGTGGCGACACAGAAGATGCTAACACTTTATTAAAAGCATTGGAAAATGAATTAGCAGACTGGTTTACAGCGGATAATGACAATAATGCAGAAGATAAGTATTTTTATTATGATGAAAATGTAGGTAGCTTATTTGGTTTCCCACAGGCTTATTATACAGTAGACGGAATGACAGACCATCATTTCCACTATGGATATTTTATTCAGGCAGCAGCTCAGGTTGCATTTAGAGATCCTGATTTTATTGCACAGTATTCAGATATAATTAATGAAGTTATAGGGGATATTGCTTATGATAAGAAAGATTCTTCATCAAAATATCCATACTTAAGAGTATTTTCAACATATGAAGGACATTCATGGGCAAGTGGTCATGCTAACTTTGCTGATGGTAACAATCAGGAATCAAGTTCAGAGTCAATAAATGCATGGGCAGCGTTGATTTTGTATGGTCAGGCTACAGGAAATGAAGAATTAACAGATTTAGGTGTATATTTGTACACAACAGAAGTTAATTCAGTTAATAACTATTGGTTTGATATTGATGGAGATATTTTGGATAGCAATTATACTGCAAGCACAACATCAGCTAACAAGCATAATGTAGCTTCAATTGTTTGGGGAGGCAAATATGATTACTCAGCATGGTGGACAGCAGAACCATTACAGATTCAGGGGATTAATTTATTACCTATTACATCTGCATCATATTATTTGGGAAAGAGTACAGATTTCGTAAAAGCAAACTTTGAATCAGCTCAGGCCAATGAAAAAGCATTTACGGGAAATGATAAATTATCTACACCAACAGACAGATGGAATGAATTATGGAGTTCTTATTTGGCATTGGCTGATATGGACAAAGCTCAGGAGTATTTTAGTTCAACATGTGCACCAGAGGCAGGAGATTCAAAAGCTCATGCTTACCACTTTATTAAGTCACTGGAGAAAGTTGGAAGTCCTAAACTAGACATTACAAGTGATGATCCATTAAGTCTTGTATTTGAAAATAAAGACGGAATAACTACATATGTTGCATACAATCCTACTAATGAAGAAAAAACAGTAACTTTCTCAGATGGAAAAGTTATTAAGGTTGCACCAAAGGCACAGTCAGAAGAACAAAGTGCAGGAGCAACATATAAAGTAGAATACTATTTACAAAATGCAGATTTGACATATTCACTTAATAGTACAGATACAAAAACTGCTTCAGCTGGAAATCAGGTAACAGCACCTAATAAATCATTTACAGGATATATTTTAGATAAAACTGTTGAAGGAACAAAAATTTCAGGCACAGTTACAGAAGATAATAGTCTTGTTTTAAAAGTATATTACAGATTAAGAAATGACACAGATGAACCTGAATCAACAACACCTGCAGTAACAAAGATTGATTGGTCTGACATTACTGCTTGGACAGAAATTGGAAGTACAGGAATTTCATATAGTGTAATTGAAGGAAAAGATATATTTGCAAGAATTAATGAAGCAGACGGAAATCCATTCTATTTCATATTTAAGCAGGGTGGATTTAATGCAACAATTACAGGACCTGATTTAAGTACTGTAATAACAAAGAATTGCCCGGGTGCAGAGATTCCACTTAAAGCAAGCGAGCTTAAGGAAGATGGCTATTATACAATTGATGCGGACATTAATGGCAATACAGTAAAGATAGCATTAAAGAAAGGAGATGGCGCTCCTGAGCCAACAACAGAAGTACCTACAACAGAGAAGGAAACAACAACTGCAGCGCCAACAACTGCAGCGCCAACTACTACACAGCCAACGACAGGTGGAACAGAAACAACAACAGCAGCAACTCCAACAACTGAACCGACAACAAGTGGAGAAGTAACAACAACTGCAAAACCAACAACAGTTGCACCTACAAGTGAAAAGGAAACAAGTGTTACAACAAAACCTGAAACTACAACACCTAAGGTAACATCAAATAATGTTATGAAAGAAACTACAACTGATAAGGTTTCAAGTACAAGCATTAGACTTGGAAGAACAAAAGTTAAAAAGGCTGTTAAACGTAACAAAGCAGTTAAGGCAAAGATTTCTTTAAAGAAAGTTAAGAGCGCAACAGGATATGTTGTTAAGGTTTCTACATCAAAGAAGTTTAAAGGCAAGAAGACAATTACAAAGACATTTAAGAGAAATGTATTTAAATTTAAGAAACTTAAGAAGAACAAAAAGTATTATGTTAAAGCCAGAGCTGTAAAGGTAGTTGGCAAGACAAAATACTACGGTAAATGGAGTAATGTTAAAAAGATTAGAATTAAAAAATAATCTTGTTGATAATTGTGTAAAATCAATAATTTAACAAAAATATAACTCAAATATAACATTAATATAGGTAATACGGGGTTGACACACAAAAAAAACAGCCGTATACTATTAAACGTAAATATTGACTAGATAGCAGAGGAGTGGACCACAAAGGCCCACTCTTTTGTTGTAATTGATATAAAAAATAATTAAAGGAGAATAAAGTGTCAAGAAGAGAAGAATATGAAATGAAGACAGAAGCTCTGATTACACCTATAGTTGATGAAAAGGGCTTTGAATTAGTTGATGTTGAATATGTAAAAGAAGGCAGCAACTGGTATTTAAGAGCATATGTTGACAAGGAAGGTGGTATAACTATTAACGACCTTGAATCTGTTAGCAGAATCTTAAGTGACAAATTAGATGAAGAAGATTTTATCAGTGATGCTTATATTTTGGAAGTAAGTTCACCGGGGCTTGGCCGTCCGTTAAAGAAGGATAAGGACTTTGACAGAAACATGGGAAATGAAATTGAAGTTCATTTATACAGAGCTGTTGACAGACAGAAACAGCTTGTAGGACTTTTAAAAGCATATAATGCAGACACAATTACCATTGAAAATGAAGATGGTAGTGAAACAGATATAGACAGAGTGAATGTATCACTTGTCAGACCAACAATTGATTTTTAATTTTTTAGGAGGATAAAAACAAATGAACAAAGAATTAATTGAAGCATTGAATATCTTAGAAAAGGAAAAAGATATTAGCAAAGAGTCATTATTTGAAGCTATCGAAAATAACTTAGTAGTAGCGTACAAAAATAACTTTAACAAAGCAGACAATGTAACAGTTACAATGGACAGAGAAACAGGAGATTTCCACATTTATTCACAGAAGGAAGTTGTTGAAGAAGTAATGGATCCTGTAACAGAGATTTCTCTTGAAGATGCAAGAAGCATTAAGGGAACATACGAACTTGGCGATATTGTAAATATTGAAATCCAGTCAAAGGACTTTGGACGTATTGCAACACAGAGTGCAAAGAATGGTATCCTTCAGAAGATTAGAGAAGAAGAAAGAAAGAGCCTTTACGAACAGTATTTTGAAAAGCAGGATGACATTGTTACAGGTATTGTTCAGAGAATCAATGGTAAGAATATTAGCGTAAACCTTGGTAAGGTTGACACAGTTCTTATGGAAAAAGAACAGGCTAAGGGAGAACATTTCAGACCAACTGAAAGAATAAAACTTTACATTACAGAAGTAAAAGACAATGGTAGAGGACCAAGAATCGTTGTTTCAAGAACTCATCCGGGATTAGTTAAGAGACTTTTTGAACAGGAAGTTACAGAAATCCAGGACGGTACAGTAGAAATTAAAAGCATTGCAAGAGAAGCAGGTTCAAGAACAAAGATGGCTGTATGGTCAAATAACGAAGACGTTGATGCCGTAGGTGCGTGTGTAGGTGTTAACGGTGCAAGAGTAAATGCAGTAGTTGATGAATTACGTGATGAAAAGATTGATATTGTAAACTGGAGCGAAAATCCTGCAATCTTAATTGAAAATGCATTAAGTCCATCAAAGGTTGTTGCAGTTCTTGCTGATCCTGATAACAAGGAAGCATTAGTAGTAGTACCTGATTTCCAGCTTTCACTTGCAATTGGTAAAGAAGGTCAGAATGCAAGACTTGCTGCAAAACTTACAGGATTTAAGATTGATATTAAGAGTGAGTCACAGGCAAAAGAAGAAGGAATCCAGTATGTATTCGATGATGATGAATATTATGATGACGAATACTACGATGATGAATACGATGCAGAATATGATGACGAGTATTATGATGATGAATATGATTCAGAGTCAGAGGCTGATTCAGAAGAATCTGAAGAAGTAACAGAAGAAACATCCGAAGCTACAACTGAAGAGACAGAAGAATAACAGACCAAATCAGGGATTAGGAGATGATGCTATGGGACAGACAAAAAAGATGCCTGTAAGAACCTGTACAGGTTGCAGACAGGCAAAAAACAAAAAGGATTTGATTCGAGTTGTTCGTGACAAAGAGGGAAATGTTAGTGTTGATGCAACCGGAAAATTAAACGGTCGTGGAGCTTACATATGTCCGGATAAAGAATGCCTGAAGAAAGCAATTAAGAATAAAGGTTTGGAAAAAACACTTAAGATTTCAGGTATTGGCGAAGAAATCTATAGTCAGCTTGAAAAAGAATTAGGAGAGATAAATGAATAAGGTATTTTCTATGATAGGACTTGCAACAAGAGCAGGGAAAACCGTGGCAGGTGAATTTTCAGTTGAAAAGGCTGTTAAGGATAATAAAGCCAAGGTTGTTATTGTTTCAACAGAAAGCTCAGACAATACAAAAAAACTATTTGAAAATAAATGCAAGTTTTATAAGATTCCTGTATTTATTTATGGTACTAAGGCTGAGTTAGGCATGGCAACAGGTAATAAAGAAAGAGCATCCATAGCAGTGTTGGATCCCGGATTTAGCAAGTCGATTGTGAAGATGTTAACAGAAAATGAATAAGCGGAGGTAGTTAAATGGCAAAGATGAGAGTACATGAATTAGCCAAAGAGTTAGATATAAAAAGTGCTGACATAGTAAAGGCACTTGGAGAAAAGGGCATAGATGTAAAGGCAGCAAGTTCCATTGATGATGACAATATTGAATTTGTAAAAACAAAATTCAAGAACAGTCAGAAGGAAAGCAGTGGAGAAGCTACTGAAGATGAAAAGAAAGAAAAGTCAAAGCCAAGAGTTATAATTACAAGCAAAGGTGTAATTAGAAGAGGCGAAAGACATTCTAAGGGTGATGGAGAAAAGAGACGCAGAAGACACAGTGATGGTGAACATCATCATTCATCAGATAAGAAGGAAAAGAGTGCGGAAGCAAAGGTTACTACTGAAAAGAAGGCTGAGCCTAAGGTAGAAGCGAAAGTTGAACCAAAGGCACCGGTTAAAGCTGAACCGGAAGTAAAAAAAGAACAGCCTAAGGAAGCAGTTAAGGCTGAGCCGGTTAAGAAAGAAGAAGTTAAGCCGGTAGCAAAAACAGAACCTGAAAAAACAGAAACACCAAAGGTTGAAGCACCAAAGGTTGAACCAAAGAAGGAAGAGGTAAAGCCAAAAGATATGCAGAAGGATACAAAGGTAGAAAAGAAAACAGAACAGAATAACAACAGACAAAATAAGCCTTTTAACAGAGAAAATAATGATCGTAGAAATGATGGTCAGAGAAATGACCGCAGAAACGACAGAGGAGACAACAAAGGCGGATATAACAGAGATAACCGTAACAACAGGAATAACAACGGAAATTTCAGAGACAGAAACAACAATGGTCAGGGCAGAAATGACGGCCAGAGAAACGATCGTAGAAATGATGGTCAGAGAAATGACCGTAGAAATGACAGAAACGATAATAGAGGTTATAACAGAGATAGAAATAATAATGGCAATAACGGAAATTATCGTGACAGAAATAACAACGGAAATTTCAGAGACAGAAACAACAACGGCCAGGGCAGAAATGACGACAGAAGAAATGACTTTAGAAGAAATGATAATTCAAGAGGCGGTATGGCACCTGCTGAACCAATTCAGAATAAGGATAGAAAGTCAAGAGAAAATAAACTTCGTCAGGACCGTCAGGAAAGAAATAAGAAGAATTATGACGATAACAGACAGGGCAAGAATGGCAGAAAGAAAGATTTCTCTAAGCCTGTAATGGAAAAACCTAAGAAGAAAGAAGAAAAGAAGGAAGAAATCAAGGTAATTGAGGTTCCGGATTTTATTACAATAGGTCAGCTCGCTGAAAGAATGAAAATGCAGCCATCAGCAGTTATCAAGAAACTTTTCCTTGAAGGAAAGATGGTTACTGTTAATACTGAAATCGACTTTGACAGCGCAGAAGAAATAGCTTTAGGCTATGACATTATGTGTGAAAAAGAAGAAAAGGTAGATATTATTGAAGAACTTTTAAAGGAAGATGAAGAAGATGAAAGCTTAATGGTTAAGCGTCCACCTGTAGTATGTGTTATGGGTCACGTTGATCATGGTAAAACATCACTTCTTGATGCAATTAGAGAAACAAATGTAATTTCAGGAGAAGCAGGTGGTATTACACAGCATATCGGTGCTTCAGTTGTTAAAATTAATGACCAGACTATTACATTCTTAGATACACCTGGACATGAAGCATTTACATCAATGCGTATGCGTGGTGCCCAGTCAACAGATATTGCAATCCTTGTTGTAGCAGCAGATGATGGTGTTATGCCACAGACTGTAGAAGCTATTAACCATGCTAAGGCAGCAGGAATTGAAATTATCGTAGCAATTAACAAAATTGATAAACCGGGAGCAAATATTGACCGTGTTAAGCAGGGACTTGCAGAACATGGATTATTAGCTTCAGACTGGGGCGGAAACGTTGAAATGGTTCCTGTATCAGCTCACACTAAGGAAGGCATTGATGATCTTCTTGAAATGGTTCTTTTACAGGCAGATGTATTAGAATTAAAGGCTAACCCTAATCGTCAGGCAAGAGGTATTATTATTGAAGCTAAGCTTGATAAGGGTAAAGGACCTGTTGCTACAGTTCTTGTACAGAAAGGTACATTAAAGGTTGGAGCAAATATTGCAGCAGGAGCTAACCACGGTAAAGTGAGAGCTATGTCTGATGACAGAGGAAACAGAATTAAGACAGCAGGCCCATCAACACCTGTAGAAATTTTAGGTCTTAGTGGTGTTCCAAACGCAGGTGAAGTATTTGTATCAACTGCAACAGCTAATGAAGCAAAAGACTTTGCGAACACATTCGTTGAAGATAGCAAGGCTAAGCTTATGGAATCAAATAAATTTAGAATTTCTCTTGATGATCTTAATTCACAGATTGAAGCAGGAGAACTTAAGGAACTTAACCTTATTATCAAGGCTGATGTTCAGGGTTCAGTTGAGGCTGTAAGACAGAGTCTTGTTAAGCTTTCAAATGAAGAAGTTGAAGTTAAGGTTATCCACGGTGGTGTAGGTGCAATTAACGAATCTGACGTTATCTTAGCATCAGCATCTAACGCAATTATTATCGGATTTAATGTAAAACCTGATGCACAGGCTGAAGAAACAGCTAAGACAGAAGGAGTTGACTTAAGACTTTATTCTGTAATCTACAACGCTATTGATGACATTGAAAGAGCTATGAAGGGTATGCTTGAACCTGTTTACGAAGAAAAAGTTATCGGTCATGCAGAAATCCGTCAGATTTTCAAGGCTTCAGGTGTTGGAAACATTGCCGGTTCATATGTTTTAGATGGTGCTATGCAGAGAGGATGTTCAGCAAGAGTTACAAGAGATGGAGAACAAATTTATGAAGGACCGGTTGCATCACTTAAGAGATTTAAGGATGATGTTAAGGAAGTTAAAGCCGGTTACGAATGTGGTCTTGTATTTGAAAAATTCAATGACATTGTAGAAGGCGATCAGGTTGAAGCATATATTATGGTAGAAGTGCCAAGATAGGAACTTTAACCTAGTCCGGAAAGGATTAAAAATTGAGAAAAAACAGTATAAAGAACACTCGTATTAACGGGGAAGTTCAGAGAGAGTTAAGTGTAATTATCAGAGAACTTAAAGATCCAAGAATTGGAATGATGACAAGTGTAACAGGTGTTGAAGTTACACCTGATCTTAAGTTCTGTAAGGTATATATTAGTGTATTAGGTGACGAAGAAGCAAAGGCAGATACAATGGCAGGACTTAAAAGTGCTGCCGGTTTTATCCGCCGTGAATTAGCAAGAACAGTTAACCTTAGAAATACACCGGAATTAAAATTCGTTATGGACCAGTCTATTGAATACGGTATGAAGATGTCAAAATTAATAGACGAAGTTAATGGGAATAATAAAGAAGAATCAGAGGATAACGAATAAGCATAAAGGAATTAATTTGAATGATGAAGAAGATTAACGATATTATTGGAGATGCAAAGACTATTGGTATAGCAGGTCACGTGCGACCTGACGGAGATTGCATGGGTTCATGTATGTCTTTGTATAATTATCTTAAAAAGAACAGACCGGATTTAGATGTAAGGGTATTTTTAGAGTTTGTGGACAAAAAGTTCAATATTATTGAAAATACAGACCAGATTATCACAACAGGATATGACGGTACTAAATTTGATTTGTTTATATCACTCGATACGGCAAGTCTTGACAGATTAGGACTTAATTTGCCTTTTTATGAGAATGCCAAAAGAACAGCCTGCATTGATCATCATGCAAGTAATGACGGATATGCAGATTATAATTATATTTTGCCAAAGGCAAGTTCAGCAAGTGAAGTATTATATGATTTGTTAGATGAAGACTTAATTGATAAATCAATTGCAGAACCAATGTATATGGGAATCGCACATGATTCAGGCGTATTCAGATTTCAAAGTACAACACCAAAAACTATGAGAATCGCTGCTAACATGATTGAAAAAGGTGTTAATGTGAATATGATTCTTGAAGAAACATTTTTTAGAAAAACATATAACCAGATGATGGTTACTGCGAAAATTCAAAGTGAAGCAGTGTTGGCATTAGATGGAAAATGTATTTATGGTTACTGCACATCAGAAATGATGGAAGAGTACGGTGTTACAACTAAGGATTTAGATGCAGTTGTGGCATCAATAAGAAATGTTGACGGTGTTGAAGTGGCTATGTTTTTGTACCAGTTAAGTGAGGATTCATACAAAGTCAGTCTACGTTCAAAGAATTACGTGGATGTAAGCAAGATTGCCGTTGAAAACGGTGGTGGCGGTCACGTAAGGGCTGCAGGAGCAGAGATACACGGCGAACTTAACGATATAATAAACAAACTGCTTAACAGAATAAAACAGGACATTTAAAATGAAACTGTTGAAGGAGTTGATGGTATAAATGATTAATGGAGTCATTAATGTTTATAAGGAACCCGGCTATACATCTCACGATGTAGTGGCAAAGTTAAGAGGAATCCTAAAACAGAAAAAAATAGGCCATATGGGAACCCTTGATCCCAATGCTGTAGGAGTGTTGCCGGTTTGTCTTGGAAAAGCAACGAAGCTTTGCAATTTATTGTCTGAAAAGGACAAAACTTATACAGCTACAATGTTGCTTGGAACAGAGACAGATACTCAGGATACAACAGGTCAGATTACTAATCAGACACCTGAAGAGGAAGTTATGAAGCTTTCCGAAGAAAAGGTTTTTGATGTGATTAAAAGCTATATAGGCGAATATGACCAGATTCCACCAATGTTTTCAGCAATAAAAATAAATGGTCAGAAATTATATAATCTTGCAAGAAAGGGAGAAGAAATAGAAAGACCTCCAAGACATTGCAAAATTATAGACATTACAATAACAAAAATTGATTTGCCAAGAGTAAGTTTTCACGTAACATGTTCTAAGGGTACATACGTAAGAACCCTTTGCTACGACATAGGAAAGGATTTAGGTGTTGGGGCATGTATGGAAAAACTTACACGTACACGAGTTGAAAGATTTGACATAAAGGACAGTATTTCTCTATCTCAGATAGAAGAAATTAGGGACCAGGGAATTTTGGAACAGTATATTACTCCTGTTGACGAGATTTTGGATATGTATTCAAAATGTATGGTTTCAGAGGAAGCTGAAAAGTTACTTTATAACGGTAATATTTTTACTTCGAGAAACACATTGTTAAAGATGAATCATCAGGATGGTCAGACAGTAAGAGTATATACTCACGATGGCAAATTCATTGGTTTATATATGTATATTGCAGAAAAACAGATATACAAACCAATTAAGATTTTCTTATAGAAATGGAGAAATTATGCAACGCATTTCTTTAGATGATAACATAAAATTAAAAAATACAATTGTAACAATTGGAAAGTTTGATGGAATACATAAGGGACACGAAAAACTTCTTGAAGTTATAGTTAACAATGCTAATGGTAGACAGAAAGTAGTTCTTACTTTTGAAACTACACCTTCAGCATTCCTTAATAATAATGCCAACAAAACAATTGTGACAGAAGAGGAGAAGCAGATTCTTTGTGAACAGCAGGGCGTTGATGTGTATATGAAAATGCCTATGAAGAAAGAGTTTCTTGCACTTTCTCCGGATGAATTTGTATCAAAAATTTTAAAAGATAAAATAGGTGCAACAACAATTGTATGTGGACCGGATTTCCATTTTGGAACAAAGGCTTCCGGAAATGTTAAGTTTTTGAAGGACAATCAGAAAAAATATGGTTATAATCTTATAGTTGTAGAGAAGGAACAGTATCACAACAAAGATATAAGCAGTACTAGTATTAGAAAAAAAATAACAGAAGGCAAGATGCAGGATGTAAATGAAATGCTTGGACATCCTTACAGGATAATCGGTAAGGTTGAGCAGGGCAAGCACTTGGGACGAACAATCGGACTTCCAACAGCTAATATCATTCCTGACGAAACTAAGTTATTGCCTCCTAATGGTGTCTATAGAACAGTTGTGGTAGTTGAAGGTCAGACTTTTAATGCCATAAGCAACGTAGGCGTAAATCCTACAGTTGAAACAGGTACAAAGATAAAAGTTGAAACCCACATAATTGACTATGAGAACTATATCTACAATGAAATCGTTCAGGTACAGTTTTATGATTTCATAAGACCGGAGCGAACATTTGACAGCTTAGAGAAATTGAAACAGCAAATCGAAGCAGATATAGAAACCTGCAGAAGAATTGTTGGGAATAATAAGTAAATAGATTATAACAAGTTAATAATAAAATGTTGTGAGAAGCTACGCGTAATGCGTAGCTTCTTTTGTCCATAGCAGATGCTAGGAATTGTAATGTGTTTCTAAGAGAAACATTTCTAAGCCCAATATATAGTTTTTCTGAAAATTGGTTGCATTTAACTATATTATAGACAAAATATAAACAAATCATATGTTAAAGCAACTGATGTACCCCAAAATAGAAAAAAGTTAAAATATCTGGGTACGTTTTGCCGAATTATCAGGTAAAACATACAACATAATATATATGCAAACAGTCGATGTACCCCGAAATAAGAAAAAGTTAAAATATCTGGGTACGTTTTGCCGAATTATCAGGTGAAATATACAACATAATATATATGCAAACAGTCGATGTACCCCAAAATAGGAAAAAGTTAAAATATCTGGGTACGTTTTGCCGAATTATCAAGCAAAAAATACAACATAACATATATAGAAAAGCTAAACGTACCCCGAAATAGAAAAAAGTTTGAATTTCTGGGTACATCTCACTAAATTATCATTAAAAATATATAACACATTGTATAAATGAATAAAAAACGTACCCAAAAAAATATAGAATGGAAAATATCTGGGTACGCAGGTAAATTAAATAAAAAACAGGCATAAAATGAATTAATGATATAGTTTAAAGTTTGATTACAGTGTGCCAAGGTCATAAATGTGCCTTTGTGCAAGCACAGACACATCTATGACCTTGGCACACTGTAATCAAAAATGCTATTTTAAAATTCACAAAAAATTAACTATATTAATAAAAAGAACAAATAAAATTAAAATAATTAATTTTAAACTTTAGAAAGTTAAAAAAACAAAGAAAATACATTGACATTTTTTTGCGGCTTTTTATAATGGGTCACATAAGACAAAGGCGTCGTACAGAGATTTTTGTACGCGCCTTTTTCTTTTACTGAAAAATATTTTAGGACAAAGGAGAAACGAGATGGAAGTAAAAGGTATTAGACATGAGGCATTTAATTGTGAAAAGTATGTATCAGGTAAGAGCATGGAAGATGTAATGGCTGACTATGGTCTTACAAGTGTTGTAAAGTTAGGTTCAAATGAAAATATGTATGGACCATATGATATTGCACTTAATGCAATGGGAGAGGAAGTTAAAAAGCTTAATATATATCCAGAAAAGAATTATATAAAATTAAAAAAAGTTGTAGGAGAGAAATTTGGTGTTGACGGTGATTGGGTAAGCCTTGGACATGGTGCAGGAAATGTGCTTGATGAAGTTGCAAAGACATTATTAGAAGATGGAGATGAAGTATTAGTACCACAGCAGTCATACAGATTGTATCGTGAAATTTCAAAAATTATGGGTGCTAAAGTAATTGAAGTACCATTAAATGATAACTACACAATGGAATTAAAAGATTTTAAGGAAAAACTTACAGATAAAACAAAAATCGTATGGATTTGTAATCCAAACAACCCAACAGGTTCAGTAATTGACAAAGATACATTTGATGATTTCGTAGAGGCGCTTCCTGAAAAATGTTGGTTAGTAATTGATGAAGCATATGCTGATTTTGCCAATCCTGATGATTTACCTGATGTAATGAAATATATTAAAGCAGGTAAGCAGGTAATTAACATTAGAACATTTTCAAAATATTATGGTTTAGCAGGTGGACGTATTGGTTACCTTGTAGCAAATCCTGAATTTGTAAACTGGTATGACACAGTAAGCGAACCATTTAATGCTAACAGAATTGGTCTTGCCGGAGCAGTTGCATTAATGAGCGAAGAAGGACAGGCTGAATGTAAAAAATATGGCGATAAGATGATTGCTGACAGAGAAATGTTAAATGAAGAACTTACAAAATTAGGATGTGAATGTTTCCCATCACAGGCTAACTTCGTATTCTTCAGTACACCATATGATGCCGGTGAAATCGCAGAAATGTTATTAAGAGTTGGTGTTATTGTAAGACCTTGCGGTGGTTGGGGATACAACAAACATCTTAGAGTATCAATTGGTACAACAGAACAGAACAAGATTTTCCTTGAAGAATTTAAGAAAGTTCTTGAAACATTAAGCAAATAAAAATCCATATTAAACATAAGAAAATTGGAATTAGACTTACATTAAAAATTGAATTATCGTAGAAAAATTCAATCAACAAAAAACAGGAGAAAAATATGAAAGTAGCAATTTGTGATTATAAAGAACCTCTTAACAGAGACTTGGAAATTGAAAAATCAGTTTTTAAAAAATTCCTTGGAGAAGACACAGAAATTTCTCTTTATGTACATGAAGGTGATAATGAGAAATTTAAAGAAGCAATTAAAGATGTAGATGGAATACTTACATCATATTTGGAGTTTCCAAAAGAAATAATAAACAGCAATCCGAATTTAAAAGGAATTTCAATTGAAGCTACAGGTTACAACTTCGTAGATGCGGATGCAGCACAAGAACAGGGAACAGCAGTAGCGGTTATCGGAGAATATTGTACACAGGAAGTTGCAGATCATTCAATAGCATTAATGCTTGCAGTTGCAAGAAAATTAAAACATTATGACAGAGAAATAGAATACAAACATGTATATGATTACAACTCAACATCAGGAATGATTAGACTTGAAGGTTCAACATTTGGAATTTTAGGTTTAGGAAAAATCGGAAAAGCAGTTGCCAGAAGAGCACAGGGATTTGGAATGAATGTTATAGCCTATAGTCCAAGTTGCAAACCGGAAGTAGCTGAAAGCTTAGGAGTAAAACTTGTAAGCAAAGAAGAATTATTTGAAACGTCCGATGTAATTAGTGTTCATATGAGACTTACACCTGAAAATGAAAATATGTTAAACCGTGAAGCCTTTGCAATGATGAAAAAGAAACCAATTATTGTGAATGTTTCAAGAGGAAGCATGATAGACGAAGAGGCTTTGCTTGAAGCTTTAGATAATGGTCAGGTTTTCGGCGCAGGACTTGATGTTTTGGTTGAAGAAACTAATGAAAATACATTAAAGTGTCCATTTGTTGGACGTGAAGATGTAGTATTAACACCACATACAGCATTTTATTCAGACTTTGCATTATATGAATGTCAGAGAATAGGTGCAGAAAACTTATGTTACATCTTAAGAGGTGAGCAGGACAAGGTATTTAGAATGGTTAACGATGTAGATGTTACAAAGTTTGCAAAATAAAGGAAAGGCATACGAAAGACAATGAAGAAACTAGAGATAAGAAAAGCATTGGAACAAATGGATAAAAAAGTATATTTCACAAGTCTGGCTATTGTTGTCTTAATGGTTTTGGCTTTAATCTTCATACCAAACACAGTAAAAATTGCAATCGAAAGTACATTTAATGTTTGCATAAACCACTTTGGTTGGATGTATATACTTGTAAGTGTTTTTTGTTTCGGACTTTTCTTTTATCTCTATTTTGGAAAATATGGCAACATAAAATTTGGAAATCCTGATGATAAACCAAGATTTTCAACGTTTAGCTGGGCAGCAATGATTTTTACATCAGGAGCAGGATCTAGTACAGTAATTCTTGGATTTGCAGAGCCAATATATTACCTAAAAAATACACCATTTCATATAAAGGCAATGTCAACGCAGGCTTATGAATATGCTCATATGTATGGACAGTTTCACTGGGGATTCAGTGCATGGGCTTTTTATATCCCGGCAGTTACCGCAATCGGATATATGTTATATGTAAGAAAAACAAGAGATGTAAAATTGTCAGGAACACTAACTCCAATATTTGGAGAAAAATTTAAAGATGGAATAATTGGAAAGATAATTGACATTGTAGTAGTTTTCGGAATTATTGCATCAATAACCACTTCATTAGGTTTGGGAGTTCCGGTAATGTCAAAACTTATTTCAAGCGTATTACATATAAAGGATGGCTTATCATTACAGATAGCTGTATATCTTATATGGTTTATGATTTTCGGTTGGAGCGTTTTCAGAGGACTTGAAAAAGGAATAAAGAAATTAACAGATGTAAATATGCTAATAATTTTCATATTCCTTGGAGTTGTAGGAGTGCTTGTTTCTATATCAAAAATTTTTGAAATGGAATTAAACAGCATAGGCTTATATCTTCAGAATCTTCCAAGAATGATATTTTATACAGACCCATTTGGCAATCAGAATTTTGTTCATGATTGGACAATGTTTTACTGGGGATGGTGGTTATCTTTCTTACCGATTATGGGAATTTTTATAGCCAAGGTTTCAAGAGGAAGAACATTAAAACAGGTTATTTTAGGACAAATGGTTTGGGGAAGTCTTGGATGTTGCACATTCCTTGGAATCCTTGGAGGATATTCATTATATCTTCAGAAAAACGGAATTGTAGACTTAGTTTCAATTCTTGAAAAAGAAGGTAATGAAGGAGTTGTTCTTGCAATAATGCAGACTTTACCTTTTAGCAAAATATTGATAGTACTTCTTGTAATACTTTGTTTTGTATTTCTGGCAACAACAATAGATTCAACAGCAATGGTACTTGGAACGGCAACGTCTAAAAACTTAGATTCTGAGGAAGATCCTCATTTGCTTAATCGTTTTAGCTGGGCAATAGCAATATTTGCCATAGCCATCGGATTGTCAACAGTTGGAGGATTAAAACTTATACAAAAGTTTGCCATAGTACTGGGATTTCCACTAATATTTATAGTTTTCTTAATATCATATTCGGCAATAAAAGCCATGAAAAAGGATTTTGGGAAGATGACAAAAGAAGAAATTATAGCTGTATGTCAGGGCACAGGTGAAAGTACACAAACAAATGAAACAGAAGAAAAGACAGAGATTAAATTAGCAAAAAGTACAGATGGAAACAGTAAACAATCAAAAGCAACAAGAGATGAAAAACAGGAACAGAAAACTATTAAAAAGATGAAATGCCAGAAAGCATAAAATCTTTTAATAAATTAGGTACACAATAAAAAAGTACGTAGAGTACAAAAAGAAAGGAAGGACTGAAATTATGAACAATAATTTAAAAAAGTATTTAACCCTTATAATACTTGGTTTGGCAGGTGGCTCAATTTATATATTCCCCTATTTAAAATATGTATTTTATGACCCACTAATTCAGGTATTGCACATTTCAGATACACAGTCTGGTTTATTACTTACAATGTATGCAATAGGATGTGTAATTCTTTATATTCCAGGAGGAATTTTAGCAGATAAGATGAATCCTAAAAAAGCACTGATGTTGTCGTTGGCAGTGGCAACAATATTAACAGGTGCATTTGCAGTAACAATTTTGTTAGATTTACCTGGAAGCGTTGCTTATGGTATTTCATTAGTAATATGGTTGCTTATAGCTTTTGCGTCAGGATTTGTATTCTGGACAGCAATTCTTAAAGCTATAAGAATAATAGGAACTGAAGAAGAACAGGGTACAATGTATGGAATTTATTATGCTGCAAATGGTACAACAGCAGCAATTATTGCAGCAGTAAACTTATGGGCTTACAATGCCGGTGGTGGAGATTCCAATATGAAGTCAGGCTTCTTCTGGGCAGTAGTTTCAATGGCAGCATTTACATTATTGGCAACAATTTTAATAGCAATATTCTTAGAAGGAAAGTCAGATAAGGATTTATCAACAGCAGAGGAAGATAAGTTCCATTTTGGAGATGTAGTTACAGTACTAAAGAATCCGGCAGTATGGATGATTTCAGTAGTATTCTTCTGTGTATACGGTGTATATAGTTGCTCATCATACTTTACACCATACCTTACAGACATAGTAAAATTATCGACAACAGCAGCAGGTGTTTGTGCAATTCTTCGTCAGTACATAGTAATGCTTGTAGCAGCACCTCTTGGTGGCATTCTTGCAGATAAAGTATTTAAATCAACACTTGGTTGGTTCAGATGTGGTGGAGTCATCTTGGCAATTTCAATTATTCTTGTTATATTAGTAGGAACAGGTGCACCTTCAATGTTAATTGCAGTATTAACATTAATTCCCGGATTATTCAGTATGTGTCTTTATGGAGTAATGTTCTCTACAATGCATGAAATAAACATTCCTGTAAAAGTAGCAGGTACGGCAATTGGTATTGCATCAATCGTAGGTTACCTTCCTGATATGTTCCTTAACACAATTTTTGGTAACATTCTTGATAAGTCATCAGGAGCAAGTGGATACTTCCAGATATTTGGTATACTTGCAGCGTTTTGTGTAATCGTAGTTGTAATTTGTTCATACCTTTATGCAAAATATGTTAAACCTGTAAGAAAGGCAAATAAATAATTAAAATAAATATGAAACCCGGGAATAGCAGGAACGCCCCTGCCTTTCGGGTTTGTTTTAGAATAAAGAGGGGATAAAATGGAGAATAAAAAATTAAATAATAATTTAGAAGAAACAAGGTTTGATGAAATATTAAATAAGTATAAGCCGTTAGGACAGAGAATTCTTGACCGGATGAACGAAAATCCAGAGGTTTCAGGCAATGAAAAGAAAACCAGCGAATTTCTTATTAATATTCTAAAGGAACAGGGATATAAAATTGTATCACCAAGAGCTAGAATGAAATATTCTTTTTATGCAACAAAAGAAGAAAAATCAGAGCTTAATCTTCCAAAAGTTGCAATAATATGTGAATATGATGCAATGGAAGATATAGGTCACGGATGTGGACACAGTGCAAGTTGTGCAGCAAGTATTATTTGTGCATTAGCAATGGAAGAAACATATAAGGACTTTCCGTTTCAAATAGATTTAATAGGAACACCTGATGAGGAAATAGGTGGTGGAAAAATAAAAATGATGGAGCATGGTGCTTTTGATGATTATGAGTTTGCAGTGGTGATTCAGGCAAACTCAGTTAATCAGCCATTTTTTAGAACATTAGCATCAAGTGATATGCTTATTAATTTTTATGGAAAGCAGGCTCACGCGTCAATGAATCCGTGGGAAGGTGTAAGTGCGCTTAACGGAGTTCAATTATTTTTCCATGGACTTGATATGCTTCGTGTGGGTCTTGAAAAGGGCGATGATGTTCAGGGAGTTATATTAGATGGTGGAAAAATTCCAAATGTAATACCTGAAAAGGCTACAGCCTATGTTTATCTTCGTTCAAAAACAATTAACAGACTTATGAAGTTGAAAAAGAAAGTGGAACAATGCGCAAAAGGGTGTGCAATGGCTGTTGATAATAAGTATGATTATTCACAGAATAATCCTGATTATGCAGAAGTATTTATTGGAAATACTGAAAAGAAAATTGTTTGTGATATAATGGATGAGTTAAATCTTAACTGGGAAATAGCAGATGAACCAAGAGGCTCCAGTGATGTTGGAAATCTTGATACAATAATACCTGTGTTTAATCCTGTTATAGCAACAGAAGTGTCGGAAACAAAACTTTATTCAAAAGAGTTTGCAGAATTAATGAAGACAGAAAAGGGTACACACGTAATGGTTACCGGAGCAAAAGTTATGGCAAGGATAATTGAAAAAATGGCATTTGAGAAAGGTTTACTTGAAAAAGTAAAGGAAGAACATAGGGAATATAGAAGCAATGTGTTAGAGTGATTTTTGAAAAATAGATTAATATCTAATAATTGATATTTGAAAAAATACAAAAATTTATGCAAAAAAAATATTGTAAAATCATATAAAAATTATTGACATTTGCAATTACCTTTGTTAGTATAAACGAGTATGTTTAACCTACACGCAGTACTTGGATACTCCATCCGATACTTCAGTGTATGGGGATATTTTAAAATTTAGGAGGAAATATAAATGATTTCAAAAGAAGTAAAAGCTCAGTTAACAGCAGAATATGGTAAGACACCTACAGATACAGGTTCACCAGCAGTTCAGGTTGCAATCTTAACATACAGAATCAAAGATTTAACTGAACATTTAAAGACAAACCACAAAGATCATCATTCAAGAAGAGGTCTTCTTAAGATGGTAGGTAAGAGAAGAGGTTTACTTGACTACATTAAAGAAAACGATGTTGAAGAATACCGTGCTTTAATTGAAAAATTAGGAATTCGTAAATAATAATAAATTTTATTTGAGAGTTTTTATGAACAAAGAAACAGAATGTGTAGAAATACATATTCTGTTTTTCTTTTATTTGGATAAGAAGAAGTTTTCTTTGTTTGGAAGATAGAGTAAAAGATAAAAATAAAACAATAAAAATATAGAAAAATACTAAAAAATGAAGGCAAGTACAGTTATGCGTACTTGCTTTTTATTATTGTTTTGTTTATAATGTAAAGGATTGCGTATATTTATGAAAATATACTTTATGAAAGCAATGCACATTTTGCAGAAGAACCTAGCCGAAGCCACTGTAAAGACTATTATGATTTAAGCTAGTTATTGTAATTATTAGTTACATAGTGATTTTTACAGTAGTTTCGGATTCTTCTGCAGAGAGAAAATAAAAAGGAGAAGTTACTATAGGAAGTAACGAAAGAGAGTTATGTATAAGAGTTTTAGTATGGAGCTTGCAGGCAGAACACTTACAGTTGATGTAGGACGTGTAGCAAAGCAGGCTAACGGTGCAGCATTTATGCACTACGGTGATACAACAGTATTATCAACAGCAACAGCATCAGATAAGCCTAGAGAAGGTGTTGATTTCTTCCCACTTTCAGTAGAGTTTGAAGAAAAGATGTATTCAGTAGGAAAAATCCCTGGTGGATTTAATAAAAGAGAAGGAAAAGCATCAGAAAATTCAGTTCTTACAGCACGTGTTATTGACCGTCCTATGAGACCTTTATTCCCTAAGGATTACAGAAATGATGTTTCACTTAACAACTTAGTAATGTCAGTTGATCCTGAGTGCAGACCTGAATTAGTTGCAATGCTTGGTTCAGCAATTTCAACATGTATTTCAGACATTCCATTTGATGGCCCATGTGCAATGACACAGGTTGGTATGGTAGATGGAGAATTTGTTGTTAACCCAAGTCAGGCAGTTTGGGACAATGGTGATTTACAGCTTACAGTTGCTTCAACAAAACAGAAAGTTATTATGATTGAAGCAGGTGCAAACATTATCCCTGAAGCAAAGATGATTGAAGCTATTTATATGGCACACGATATCAACCAGACAATTATTGAATTTATTGAAAAAATCGTTGCAGAAGTTGGAAAAGAAAAACACACATATGAAAGTTGTGCAATTCCTGAAGAATTATTTGCAGCAATTAAGGAAATTGTTCCTCCAGCAGAAATGGAAGTTGCTGTATTTACAGACGATAAGCAGACAAGAGAAGCAAATATTAAGGAAATTACAGAAAAGTTAGAAGAAGCTTTTGCTGACAATGAAGAATGGCTTGCAGTACTTGGTGAAGCAATTTATCAGTATCAGAAGAAGACAGTTCGTAAGATGATTCTTAAAGATCACAAGCGTCCTGACGGAAGAGCATTAGACCAGATTAGACCACTTGCAGCAGAAGTTGACATTGTACCTAGAGTTCACGGTTCAGCTATGTTTACAAGAGGACAGACACAGATTTGTAACGTATGTACTTTAGCACCATTATCAGAAGCACAGAAGATTGACGGACTTGACGAAAATGTTAAGACAAAGAGATATATGCATCATTATAACTTCCCATCATACTCAGTTGGTGAAACAAAGCCATCAAGAGGACCGGGACGTAGAGAAATCGGACACGGAGCTTTAGCAGAAAAGGCATTAATGCCGGTTCTTCCTTCAGAAGAAGAGTTCCCATATGCTATCAGAACTGTTTCTGAAACATTTGAATCAAACGGTTCAACATCTATGGCAAGTACATGTTCATCATGTATGTCATTAATGGCAGCAGGTGTTCCAATTAAGTCAATGGTTGCAGGTATTTCATGTGGTCTTGTTACAGGCGAAACAGATGATGATTATGTTTTACTTACAGATATTCAGGGACTTGAAGATTTCTTCGGTGATATGGACTTTAAGGTAACAGGTACAACAGAAGGTATCACAGCTATTCAGATGGATATTAAGATTCACGGTCTTACAAGAGACATCGTTGAAGGTGCCATTGCAAGAACAAGAGAAGCAAGATTATTCATTATGGATACATGTATGAAACCAGCAATTGCTGAACCTCGTAAAGAAGTTAACGCATATGCACCAAAGATTGAAACAATCCAGATTAATCCTGATAAGATTGGTGATGTTGTAGGTAAGAGTGGTAAGGTTATCAATGCCATTATCGAAGAAACAGGCGTTAAGATTGACATTTCTGATGAAGGAATGGTTTCAGTATGTGGCGTTGACAAGGATATGATTGATAAGGCTCTTAAGTACATTAAGACAATCGTAACTGATTTCGAAGAAGGAATGATTCTTGAAGGAACAGTTGTAAGCATTAAAGAATTTGGTGCTTTCATCGAATTTGCTCCTGGCAAGGAAGGAATGGTTCACATTTCTAAGATTGCTAAGGAAAGAGTTGAGCATGTAGAAGATTACCTTACACTTGGTGACAAGGTTAAATGTAAGTGTCTTGGAAAAGATAAAATGGGAAGAATCAGCTTCTCAATTAAGGATGCTCAGTAAGAACTTACTTGAAATAAATACATTAAAAATATTAACCTGCATTGGCTTTGCTGATGCAGGTTTTTTAAAAACAGCATTAAATAAACAAAAGAAGAAGGTGAAAATATGGCATATAATGAGTTGGTTAAAAATTTCAAACGAATACGTGATTATATGAGAGAATTTTATGTTTACGGATTCAAAAGCCGAGATGAATTTAACAAAAAGAGCGCACGCTCATATGACGATGAACGGCGCCGTTTGGAAAGCTGGCTTGGTGATTATATGCAGTTTCGCCAGACAGCAGAAGGCAAAAATATGTTTCTCTCAATCGACAGTCGTTTAACTAAACATAATCCACTGTTTAAAGCGTGGAAAACGAAAAGCTTCACAGATGGAGATATTACCTTACACTTTATTATTATGGATATATTGTCAGAGCCGGGAATTAGTATGGCACTTGGAGAAATAACAGATGTTATTGATGAATATTTATCTAAGTTTTCTAATCCAAGAATGTTTGATGAATCTACAGTTAGAAAGAAACTTAAGAAATACGTGTCCTTGGGTATTTTGTCGTCAAAGAAACAGGGAAAGACAGTGTATTACCAAAGAGCTGAAAGCGTAGATTTGCCTGACAAAAGTATGCTTGACTATTTTTCGGAGGTGCTTCCCTGTGGAGTTATAGGTTCCTATTTACTTGATAAGACGGAGAGTAGTGAGAGTAATTTTGCTTTTAAACATCATTACATAACTGGGACAATGGACAGCGAAATTCTTTATTTGATTTTTAATGCAATTAGAGAAAAGAAAAGTGTAACACTTGAAACGGTTAACAAAAAGAAGATGTTGATTACTGAAGATAATGTGATTCCAATTAAGGTAATGATAAGTGCGCAAAGTGGCAGACAGTATCTTATGGCATATGCACCACGAATTAAGAGAATAAAATCATTTAGAACAGACAATATAGTTTCTGTTAAACTTAAAGATAAATGTGAACGTTTTGATGAACTTCAGGAACAATTAAAAAAGATGCAGCCACATATTTGGGGAGTAAGCACTCAGGGAAGTCCCGGTTCAAGAATGGAGCATGTGGAATTTACAATTCATTATGCAGATGATGAAAAGTTTATCAGAAGGCGTTTGGAGAGAGAAAAGCGTTGCGGAATAGTTGAACACATTGATGACAACACAAGTAGATTTTCGGTGGATGTGTTTGATTCAAGTGAGGTTATTCCGTGGATTAGAACTTTTATTTGTAGAATTATGGATATTCAGTTTTCAAATAAAGAATTGGAAAATCAGTTTAAAAAAGATATTGAAGATATGAACAGGTTGTATGGCATAGGAGGTGATGAGTAAATGATTTTCAGTGAACTTTATGGAGCATATTATAATACAGTTGCGGCAATTCTTACGGAAGCCATTGCTCATCCCCTAACTGACCGATGTATGAATGAAATTATAAAGAAATATGCTTTTTCTGAAAGTATATGGGCAATTCCAGATGCCATAAAGGAAGAAAGATGGCAATTAATATTGCCTGATGGAACAACCCCAATTAAAAATAAACCTTCCATGCCAATTACACTATTACAAAAACAATGGCTGAAAGCTATAGGGTGTGATCCAAGAATAAAACTTTTTGGTGATTTTGATTTTGACTATGCTGATGTTGAACCCCTTTTTTTACCAACGGATTATATTATTTTTGACAAATATTCTGACGGTGATGATTTTACAGACGAAAATTATATTTCGAATTTTAGACTAATCCTTGATGCAATAAAAAACAAACATCCGTTAAGGATTGAAACTTTAAATAGAAAAGGAAATTTAGTAGGGCAGGTTGTTTTGCCTGAGTATCTTGAGTATTCAGAAAAAGATGATAAGTTTAGATTAATCAGTGCAGGAAAGCGATTTGGCAGCACAATAAATCTTGGCAGAATTGTTAGTTGCAAGAGGGAAGAAAAGGCATTTGAAGGAGTGCCTGAGAAAAGAAGTAAGGCAAGACCAAGAAGTGTAATATTTGAATTAAAAGATGAAAGGAATGCAATGGAACGTGTTCTTTTGCATTTTGCACACTTTGAAAAGACAGCCGAGCGAATAGGCGAAAATCTATATTCAATAAAAGTTTATTATGACAAAGAGGATGAAACAGAGATAGTAATCCGCATATTATCATTTGGTCCAATGATTAAAGTTACGGCACCTGTGCATTTTATAGATTTAATAAAACAAAGATTAATTGAGCAAAAGAAGTTGTGAGCATTATGTTCGCAACTTTTTTTCCGTGATAAATAAATGAAAATTTTATAGAATAACGGTGTAATCAAAAAGTAAGCGATAAGAAAAAATAAGTGGATAATACTTTTGGCATACCAATTAAGAAAGAGGGAGTGGTATTATGTTGGAAATAAAAGGAAAAGTAAACACAGCAATATGTTATGCTAAAGTTATAGATGAGGGGGCAATAGACCAGATTCAAAGAATGTGTGATTATAATTTAACAGAAGGCTGCAAAGTCAGAATTATGCCTGATGTGCACCAGGGAAAGGGTTGTACCATAGGAACAACAATGACGGTTAAGGATAAGGTTTGTCCTAACATTGTTGGAGTTGATATTGGCTGTGGAATGTACACTGTGAAGTTGGCTGATAAAACGTTGGATTTTGAAAAAATAGATGAGGCGTGTCATTATATTCCATCAGGAATGAAAGTGTGGGAAGGAAGAATGGAAAGATTTGACCTTACACAACTTCGCTGTTACCGAGCTTTGAAAAATTCAAAAAGACTTGAGCGTTCTTTGGGAACACTTGGAGGGGGGAATCATTTTATAGAAATTGATAAGTCATCTGATGGAACGTATTATCTTGTAATTCATTCAGGAAGCAGAAATTTGGGAAAACAGGTAGCAGAAATATACCAGCAGCTTGCAATTGATCTTCATTCAGGAAAAGAGGAGTATTTCAAAAAAAGAGATGAAATTATAAGTACATATAAAGCAGAAGGACGACGAGCAGAAATACAGAATGTTTTGAAAGAACTTAAAAAAGAATATACATCAAATGAACCGGATGTGCCTATGGATCTTTGCTGGTTATATGGAAATTTTATGGAAGATTATCTTTATGATGTGGAAATATGCCAAAGATTTGCCAAGAGAAGCAGAGAAAAAATGGCTGAGATTATTTTGGAAAGAACAGGAATGACGGCTAAGGAGCACTTCCATACAATTCATAATTATATTGATGTTGACGAGATGATTCTTCGAAAGGGTTCAATTGCAGCTCATAAGGGTGAGAAAGTTTTGATTCCAATTAATATGCGTGATGGCTCAATTATTGCTATGGGGAAAGGTAACCCGGAATGGAACTATTCGGCACCTCATGGGGCAGGGCGTGTAATGTCAAGAGCAACGGCTAAGCAGACAGTAAATATGGATGAGTATAGGGAGGCAATGAAAGGTATTTATACAACATCAGTAAACGAAAATACAATTGATGAGGCACCTATGGTTTATAAATCTTTAGATGATATAATTGATGTAATTAATGAGTCCGTAGATATAATTGAAGTAATAAAACCGGTATTTAATTTTAAGGCATCAGAGGATCAAAGACCATGGAAAAAAGAAGGAGATGAATCAAATGGAAAAGCTGATTTGCAGTAAGCTTCATGAAATTGAGAAAGAGAATAATGTTAAAATATTGCTGGCAGTTGAATCGGGAAGCAGAGCCTGGGGATTTGCTTCCCCTGACAGCGATTATGATGTAAGATTTATATATGTACGACCAAAGGAAGATTACCTTCGTCTTGAAAATGTTAGGGACGTTATAGAATTGCCAATTGATGATGTGTTAGATATTAATGGTTGGGATTTGCAGAAAACACTTAGACTGCTTTATAAATCAAATCCAACATTGTTTGAATGGTTTTCTTCTCCAATAGTATATTTAGAAACAGACTTTGCTGACAGATTTAGAAAAATTATGGGAGAATATTTTTCTACAAAGAAAAGCCTGTATCACTATATAAGTATGGCAGAGGGAAACTATCGTGAATATCTAAAAACTGAAATGGTAAGGGCAAAGAAATATTTCTACGTACTAAGACCAGTGTTGACATGCAGATGGATTCTTGAAAGGGGAACACCGCCACCGATGTTGTTTAGAGAATTAATGGAAAGTGAACTTCCAAAAGAACTAGTGCCGGAGGTGGAAAAACTTCTGGACTTGAAAATGAACTCACCGGAAATAAAAGAAATTCCACGCGTTGACAAAATCAATGAATACTTAAATGAATCAATTGAGGAAATAAAATTTAAGTTAAAATCAGTGGGAGAAAATAAGGAAGTGCAGTGGGAAGAATTGAATAAAGTGTTTTTGGAAGAGATTGATTAGCATATGTACCTCAAAAAATGAAAAATTTGAAATGTCTGGGTACGTTTATATCAAACTCAAACTATATGTTGCGTGAAAACAATGGAAATATAGTCGAGTGTACCCAGAAAATCGAAAAGTTTTATATATCGGGGTATATTTACTGATTGTTAATACTTTATGTTGCATATCTCAATGGAATTTTTCTCAAAACGTACCCCGATTTTAGAAAAAAATCATATGTCGGGGTATTTCAATTGCTAATATATACAATACATTACATTCTGAAGGCGGAAATTGATGATTACGTACCCCAAAAATCAAGAAAATAATTATATCTGGGTACAGGGCGCAAAAAAGGGGCCAAGAGATAGAATGTCTGCAAGTAATAGGTAGTTTTTACAAATTAACTTAATGACATTGTCTCTTGGCCCCTTGTAATTTTTTATCTATTTTTTCTTATTCAAGAAGTACAATACTTCATGTTTTCGTGGGTCTTTTACATTTGGTGCAGGGAATTTAACCTTGCCGAACCACCACTTAAATACTACAAAATATAATCCAATTGAAAGTATGGCTCCGCAGATTAAATCAATGACTGAGTGCTGTTTCAGGAAAACAGTTGAAAGGCAAATGAGAACCGTAAGAACCCATGAAACTTTCTTAATGCGTTTTCTTGAATTAAGTTTCTGCATATGCTTACTTTTAACCAAACAAAGATGAGCAGAAATTGTGGCAAAAACGTGAATGCTTGGGCAAACATTAGTAGGTGTATCGCTAGCGTAAAGGAACTGAACGATAGTTACTAGAATGTTGTTGCGACCAATATCTGTCAATCTTAAATTAAGTCCGTTAGGAAATACTGTGTATACAATAAGTGCAATTGTCATTCCTGTAAACTCATAGGCACACATTCTATAGAATTCTTTCTTTGAATGGTAAAACAAAAAAAGAAAAACAGCAGGTATGTACAGAAACCAAATCAGATATGGTATTACAAACCATTCACAGAATGGAATCATGTCATCAAGGGGACAATGTATAATATGTAATCCGGCATAATCCGGAGTTATTTTTTGCTCTAATATTAAAAACCATGGCAAATATATAAAAAAATACAATAAAGGCCAGGCGTGTTTGTACTTTGGAAGTTCTTTTTTTACTCTATTCATAACTCACCTTCTAAAATTGTATGGAAATAGCAGAAACTAAATGAGTAACTGCCACAATATTTTACATAGAAAAATATCATAAAATAAAAACAAATTATTAAAAATCTGTTATAATACTAAAGAATTTGAAAAAAACATATACATATCTTTAGAAACACATAAAAAGAAGTATAACATCCTTGTGAAAAAATACAAGCAGACATTTACAATGAATATAAAAAAATCAAAATTGAGTGTTTTGACACATAAATCGTATAAGAAAAGAAATGATACAAAACATCAAAAACGAAAAAGGAGAAATTAGTAATGAACATTAATCATATTATTGCAAATGAGCTTTCAGTTAAGCTTTGGCAGGTTGATGCAGCAATAAAACTTATAGATGAAGGAAACACCATTCCGTTTATTGCAAGATATAGAAAACCGGTAACAGGTGAATTAAATGATGAGCAGTTAAGAACACTTGATGAGCGTTTGAAATATCTTAGAAATTTGGAAGAAAAGAAGAAAACAGTTGTGGATTCCATAACAGAGCAGGGCAAGATGACAGACGAAATAATGTCTAAAATTGCCATGGCAGAAACAATTGTTGCAGTGGATGATATTTACAGACCTTTCAGACCTAAAAGAAAAACAAGAGCCACAGAGGCAAAGGCTAAAGGACTTGAACCTTTAGCTGATATTTTCTTAAAACAGGAAAAAAACAAAAATCTGGAAGAAGAGGCGAAAGCTTTTGTTAATGAAGAAAAAGGTGTAGCCAATGTTGCAGAAGCAATTCAGGGAGCAAAAGACATAATTGCAGAAACGGTATCAGATAATGATGAGTTCCGTAAGGCTATTAGAAATATAGTTGTTAAACATGGTTTAATTGTTTCCAATACTAAAAATCCTGAGGAAAAAACACCATATGAAAACTATTATGATTATAGCGAAGGGGTAAATAAAATTCCGGGGCATAGAATCCTTGCCATTAACAGAGGTGAGAAAGAGAAAGTATTAAATGTAAAAATAGAAATGCCGGAAGAAAATATAATTGCATCCTTAGACAAAGTTATTATAAAAGGCGAATCTCAATTTAAACCGCTGTTAAAAGAGGCGATTGAAGATGGCTTTAAACGTCTTATAAAACCGGCAATTGAAAGAGAAATAAGAAGTCAGCTTACGGAAAAAGCTGAAGATGGAGCAATAACTGTATTTGGACAGAATCTTAAACAATTACTTATGCAGCCTCCTATTGCCGGAAGAAATGTTTTGGGCTGGGATCCGGCGTTTAGAACAGGATGTAAGCTTGCAGTTGTAGACAACACAGGAAAAGTATTGTATACAACGGTAATTTTCCCTACAGCACCGCAGAATAAGGTGGCTGAATCAAAGAAGATTGTTCTTGACATAATTAAGAAATACAATGTTAGTCTTATTTCCCTTGGAAACGGTACAGCTTCAAGGGAATCAGAAGCAGTAATTGTTGACATTATAAAAGAATGCCCTACAAAGGTAGAATACATTATTGTAAATGAAGCGGGAGCTTCCGTATATTCAGCAAGTAAGCTTGCAACAGAAGAATTTCCTAATTTTGATGTTGGACAAAGAAGTGCCACATCAATGGCAAGAAGATTACAGGACCCATTGGCTGAACTTGTAAAAATAGAACCGAAAGCAATAGGGGTTGGTCAGTATCAGCACGATATGAACCAGAAGAAACTGGATGAAGCATTATCTAACATTGTTGAAGATTGCGTTAACAATGTAGGCGTTGACTTAAATACAGCCTCAGCACCGTTACTTGAATATGTTTCAGGTATTAGTAAGACTATTGCAAAAAACATAGTTGAGTATAGAGAAGAAAACGGACAGTTTCAAAGCAGAAAAGATTTGCTTTCAGTAGCAAAGCTTGGACCTAAAGCTTTTGAACAGTGTGCCGGATTTATGAGAATAAGAGAAGGAAAAGAACCACTTGACTATACAAGTGTTCATCCTGAAAGTTATTCATCAGCAAAGAAACTTTTAAAAAAATACGGATTTACAACTAAGGATATTCTTGGTGGAAATATTCATTTAACTGACGAAATAAAAGATGTTAAGGAAGTTGCCAAAGAAATAGGCACTGATCCAATAACATTAAGAGATATGATTAAAGAATTGGAAAAGCCGGGAAGAGATCCGAGAGAAGAAATGCCAAAGCCTGTTTTGAAAAGTGATGTTTTAGATTTTGATGACCTAAAAGAAGGAATGGAATTAAAAGGCACAGTAAGAAATGTAATAGACTTTGGTGCTTTTGTGGATATTGGTGTACATCAGGACGGACTTGTACACATATCAGAAATGAGTAACAAATTTATAAAACATCCGTTAGATGTTGTTTCTGTAGGAGACGTTGTAGACGTAAGAGTTCTTAGTGTAGACAAAGAAAGAAAACGTATACAACTCTCCATGAAGAAATAAAAATTAAATATTTTCAAACCAGTTTTTTGTAAACTGAAGAAAATTAATGGCCTGTTTGCTAAGCGAAGTGTTTTCATCCCAGGCAATAACTAAGGTTCTAAAGACCTGTTCTTTTAAAGGTACGATTTTAATGTTGGGATATGGTTGAAGTCTGAAGAATTTTTCAGGCATCAATCCTATCCCTTTATTTTTGCTAATCATATAACGAATGGAAGAATAATCGTGGGACTCAAAAGCTACATTAGGAACAAATCCACCAACATTCTTACAAAAATCATCTGTAAAATCTCTTAAATTAATAGAACGATAATAGGCAACAAACTTTTCATCCCGAAGGTCTTTAATGCTAAGAAGAGAAGAACTGCTTAAAGGATTTTTCGTTGAAATAACAGCAACAATAGGATCGTCCATAAGCTTTTCATATTTTAATTCGTTCATATCTTTTTGAGGTTGCATAAAAGTAAAGTCATATCCGTTTTTATTATCTAATGACAACTGATTAACAGAAGAAATAAAAATATCCCTTGTGGAATATAGAAAATCAGCGGTAAGAAGAGAAACAAAACGACTTCCCGCCTGAGTATAAATTTTAATATCTTTGTGTACAGGGGCTTTAAAATGCTCAATGCCACTGTCAATATTATTAAGAGCAGTAGAAACTTTCTCGTAGAAAAATTTCCCGTTGTCATTTAAAACAATTCTTTTGCCCTGTCTGTCAAAAAGCAAAACTCCAAGCTCATCTTCTAATTTGCCAATTGTTTTACTAATAGATGGCTGTGGAACCATGTTTTTCTTGGCGACCATAGAAAAATTCTCCAGTTCTGCAGCATCTTTAAAATATCTTAATTGAAGTAACTCCATAATAACAGCCTCCCTATAATAAATATATATCCATAGTAGTATAGAAAAATATATAAATCAACTAATATTAAAGAATATATATATCTTTAAAGGTATAATGATATAACCTTTTTTGTATTTTACGTAGCAAAGAAAAATAATTATATTTGAATTAGATAAAGAAAGTGAATTTAGGAGGTAAAAAATGAACGTGAAATTAAAGAAAATATTAGCAATGATACTTAGTGTTTGCCTTGTTTTTTCAGGATTAACCTTTTTTAAAGGGATGGAAACAAATGCAGCAGACAAAGGGGATGACACAATGAATATTTTGTTTATAGGAAATTCAATGACATATTACAATACGCTTTGCAGCGTAGTTGAAGGCCTTGCAAATCATTACGGACATAAAGTTAAGTGTACAGCAGCAACAAACGGTGGCTATACACTTATCAGAAATGCAAAAGCCGATAATGTAATAACAGCAATACAAAAAGGTGGATATGACAAGGTAATTATTCAGGACATAGTTGGAAGTTTTGATGCAGATAATCATATGGAAGGTGTTCAGACTATTACTGAAATGATTAAGCAGTACAGCCCTGATGCAAAGATTTATTCATATGAACCATGGCCAACTAAAGATTCAATTCTTGGAGAAAACAGTAAGCTTCCATATTTTACATATTATTACATAAAGGCAGCAAAAAAATATTGTAATGGTGTGGCACCGGCAGGAGAAGCTTTCTACGATATGTATAAAACAGAAGGAAAAGATTACTACTGCACAGATGGCAAGCATCCAATGCCACTTGGAACTTTTGTTTCGGCAACAAGTGTATTCTATACAATATTCCCGGAAGAAGCGCAGAAAACTTTTAGTGGAGACGACTATACATACGTAACAAATTTAATACACAAAAACATTGCATATGTAGGAGCAAGTAATACAGAAGTTTACGACAATGATGAGCTAAATAAAATATCACAGTATTCATATACAAGAGCACATCAGGTAAATGAAGTAATTGAAGCAAATACAACTTATACATCTGTCGCAGGAGAATATGTTGATGCAGATGCAGAAGTAAATCCTGACGAATTAGAACCAATAACAGGTAGTGATGTTGACCGAAGTATATTCGAAGCAACCGAAAATATTGCAAAAGGTTGTAGCGTTGTAGCATCATCAGAAAAAAATGACAAGGCTGCAAATGTTACAGATGGAAAACTTGGCACAAGATGGGAATCAGAGTGGAATGTTGATCCACAGTGGTTATATGTTGACCTTGGCAGCGTAAAAAACATCAACAAAGTAGGTTTCTCATGGGAAGGTGCTTACGCAAAAAGATATTATGTACAGATTTCCAATAATGCAACAGACTGGAAGACAGTTGCAGCAGTAAAAGCAACAAGTGCGAAAACAGTTCAGATAACATTGGATAAAACATATAGCGCAAGATACGTAAGAATGTATGGAACAAGAAGAGGATTAGACGCTTACGGATATTCAATGTATGAAATGGGAGTATGGGAAGCTAAAGAAGTTCCAACAACAGAAACAACTACAACTGTTGATGTAACGACAGAGGCACCAACGACAAAAGCACCAACAACAGTGGTACCAACGACAGAAGCGCCTACAACAGAGGCTCCAACAACGGAAGCACCAACAACAGCCGAGGCAACAACAGAGGCACCAACGACAGAAGCGCCTACAACTACTGAGCCAACAACAGAGTCTCCAACAACGGAAGCACCAACAACGGCTAAGCCAACAACAGAAACACCAATAACAGAAGCAACCACCACAACTAAAAATATTCAGAATGCTTCTACAGAAATTGGAACTGAAACAACTGTTGGACCTACAGTAAAAATAACACCAGCTAAAGTTAAGGTTAAAAAAGTTGCAAGAAAAGCTAAGGGTACAAAAGCAAAAATTTCATTAAAGAAGGTAAAAGGTGCAACAGGTTATGTTGTAAAAATATCAACTTCAAAGAAATTTAAAAAGAAAACAACAATAACAAAAAATGTAAAATTAACAACATTTACATTGAAAAAGTTAAAGAAGAACAAAAAGTATTACATTAAAGTAAGAGCAGTCAGAAAAACAGGAAAAACAAAAGTTTATGGTTTATGGAGTAAACCTAAAAGAATTTAAAGAAAGTTACTTAAATTAGAATAAATTCAGAGTATGTTGTTGAAGGTTTCAGAAAGCAACTATGTAAGAGATTATGTTGCAAAAGCTTATTTAAAGATTAGTTATGCAGACGGAACAAGTGATGGCTTGATAGATGTTAATGGGCTTCCAACATTAGATGATGAAGGATGGTTTGATGAATTTAAATAAAAAACTTTAAAATGTGAAAATATTGTGTTAATATAAAAACGTTGCTTAAATATTTGATACGTAATTAGTTAGAAAAAAACTTTAATGTTTGGCAGGACGTTTTTGTAAAAGATAGATGGCCGAAATTAAGACCATCTATCTTTTTCTTTAAGCAGAGTAGTTGATAGACAAAAAGATAAAATGAACGGAGAAGTTAAAATGAAGTTTAATATTAAAAGCGAAGTAGACACAACTCGTAAAGAAATTGAATCTGCGTTGAAAAGCAATGAGCAGGAAAAACAAGAGGTTCAGTCATATCTTAATAAAAAGAAGAATAACAAAGTAAAATGGGACAGAACTAAGTGGATTATTTCCATAATTCTTTTATTGGCTGGCATTATTTTTATAGGAGTAAACAACGGATTGGCATATAGTACTGTTAGAACAGGACACAAGAAGTACGAAGATGCCAAGGTTTATTATTTAAAATCAGATAGTAAATGTACACAGGAATTTAAAGGTTATGACGGAACCTTGGAAGATATGTCTATTTATATAGACAATCAGGGAAGAGAAAGTTCAAAGGGTTCAATGATTCTTACTGTAGTTGACAAGGATGGAAATGAACTTGCAACTACTTCAAAACCGTTAACAGGAATGAAAACAAGAAAGTATACTCATTTTACTTTTGAGAAGCCTGCTAAACTAAAAAGAAATGAATATTATACACTTATAATTCAGTGTGAAGATGCTTATAATCCACAGAAATTTGGTGTATATACAACAGACAAAAATAACAGTTACTTAAAGAGTGGAACAATTGATGGGCAGAAGTTGGCTGATGGAGAAAAAATAGCCATTTCCATGGAATTTCAGTTTTATAACACAGGTGCTTTAAGAATAATGTTTGGAATGCTTATTCTTTCTCTTATTTTTGTTTTAGTACCTTTTGGAGTAATAGAAGAAAAGTTTAATAAGAAGTTTAACAAGAACATATCACTTGATAAGATTCTTTCGAGAATTTTATTCTGGGTATCTCCTATAGTTGCTTACTTTATGGTTGAAAGTTTGTCATCTTTTACTGTAGGACCTATTTTAGAGTCTTTGTTTACAGTAAGAGGATTGTTAAATATTATTATTTATTATATTGTGCTATTTGTATTTTTTGCAATTACGAACAAGACACAGTATTCAGCTATTTTAATGTGCATAGCAATGTTTGTTCTTGCGTTAACTAACTATTTTGTATTTGGCTTTAGAGGAATACCTGTGCTTGCGGCAGATGTTTTATCAATTGGAACAGCTTTAAATGTGGCAGATAGTTTTGAGTATACATTTGATATATATGTTCTTTGGGCAGTAAGCTTTTTAGTGGCATTCTCAGGAGCAATGTTTAGCTTAAAGAGCTATAAAGGATTAAAATTAAAGAAACGTTTGGTATCAGTAGCAGTTATTATTGCTATTGTTATCGGTGGATATAATTTCTATATTAATTCAAGTGGGGTAGTAAATGCTGGCATTATTGACAGTCAGTGGAAACCACAGTTAACATATGCTCAGAATGGCAGTGTGTTGTCATTTACAACATCTTGGAAATATATTAAGAATAATAAACCGGATGAATACTCAACAGACGACGTTGAAAAAATAGCAAAGAATTTTAAGTCAGATTCAACAGACAAAAATTCTGCAAAAACAAAGAAAATGCCTAATGTAATTGCAATCATGAATGAATCATTGGCAGATTTAAATGTGGATGGACCTTTTGAAACATCAGAGGATTATTTGCCATTTATTCATAGTCTTACAAAAAATACAATTAAGGGTAAACTTTATGTGTCGATTGAAGGAGCAAATACTGCCAACTCAGAATTTGAATTCTTAACAGGAAATTCATTGGCGTTTTTTGCACCAAGAGCAGTACCATATAACAATTATGTTAAGGGCGTTGTTCCTTCATTAACAAGAACTCTTGTATCTCAGGGATATATGGGCAATAATTCATATCATCCATATAAGAGAAGCGGATGGAACAGAGAGAATGTATATAACAGCTTAGGATTTAATCATTTCTATTCAATGGAATATTACAAAAAACCTGAGTTTATAAGAAACTTTATTTCTGACAAAACAGACATGGAACAGATTACAAAAGATTATGAAAAGGCAAGAAGCAAGTCATCTGATCCGTTTTATTTGTTTAATGTTACAGTTCAGAACCACGGCGGTTATGTTGGAAATAGAGGTTTTGTAGATGCTGACATTCAGGTAACAAACAGTATGTTAAGCTCAGATGAAGTAGAACAGTATGTTACATTGGCAAAGAAGTCAGATGAAGCTTTCGAGGAGTTGACAAAATATTTTGAAAAAGTGGATGAGCCAACTATTATTGTAATGTTTGGAGATCACCAGCCACCTCTTAGCACAGATTTTTACAGTAATATTTTTGGAAAGAAAATAGATAATTTTACAGCTAAGGATACTGCAACGTGGTATTCAACACCATACGTAATCTGGGCTAACTATGATATAGAAGAAAAGCAGAATGAGGATATGAGTGCAAACTATTTATCTTCATATCTTTTAAACCTTATTGGAGCGGATATGACAGGATATAACAAGTATCTTTTAGACTTACAGAAAAAGATACCTGTTCTTACCGGATTGTTCTACCAGGGAGATGATGGAGAATTTAGAAATATAGATGAAAAGTCAAAATATACTAAATACATAAATGAATACTCAAAAGTTCAGTATAATGGTTTATTTGATAAAAAACATAGAGTGGAGGATTTCTTCTTCCTAAAAGATGGAGATTATCAAGTGAAAGAAGATAATTAAAAAAAGTTTGAAAAAATAAAAAAAGTTGTTGACAAATGTTGCCTAAACGTATATATTAATAGAGCAGTTTAAATCTGTAAGGGATCTTAGCTCAGCTGGGAGAGCATCTGCCTTACAAGCAGGGGGTCACAGGTTCGAGCCCTGTAGGTCCCATTACATTTTTAAATAAGCAACTTTTCGGCGAGATAGCTCAGTTGGCTAGAGCACGCGGTTCATACCCGCGGTGTCGAGGGTTCGAATCCCCCTCTCGCTATTTTTTATTGCTTATTGCAATAAGAATTGAAGAATTAACTTCAATAGTAATATACGATTATGGCGAGATAGCTCAGTTGGCTAGAGCACGCGGTTCATACCCGCGGTGTCGAGGGTTCGAATCCCCCTCTCGCTACTTTTTTTATGCAAATATGGAATGTAAAAATGGCAGAATCACTTTTACATTCCTTTTTTTATCTAAAATTATTTCATTTTTTATTCTATTGATACATTTATCGAAAAATGTGGTATACTAAAACAGAATGTGCGTTGAGCGAGGTGAATGTAATATGAGAATAGGAATGGGCTATGATGTTCATAAGCTTGTTGAAGATAGAAAATTAATACTTGGTGGAGTGGAAATTTCTTATGAGAAGGGATTGCTTGGTCATTCAGATGCGGATGTTGTAGTACATGCCATTATGGACGCATTACTTGGAGCAGCTGCACTTGGAGATATAGGAAAACATTTTCCGGACACTGATCCTAAATATAAGGATATATCAAGCATTGAATTACTTAAACATGTTGGAAAACTTTTAGATGAGAACAATTACAGAATTGGAAATATAGATGCAACAATTATTTGTCAGAGACCAAAGCTTGCACCATACAGAGAACAGATGATAAAAAATGTTGCTAAGGCATTAAACGTAGATACATCAAAGGTTTGTATCAAAGCAACAACAGAAGAAGGACTTGGATTTACAGGAGAAGGGCTTGGTATTTCATCACAGGCCATAGCCTTATTGGAAAATTAAAATGGAAGAATATAATTTACAGGAAATAAGAATAGAGGATTATAATAGTATAAAAGAATATTATCAGATGAGAAGGCCGGAGACGGCAGACAGCAATATACTTGATTTATACATTTGGCTTAACTGTTATCCAACATGGTATTTTACTAATGATAAAGGATTGATGTGGGTAGCAAAAAGTGAAGATGGACAATATTATTCTTCAATACCCTGTTGCAAAGATGAAGATTTAAAAGAATGTTTTCTTGAAACTCAGAAGTATTTTAATGAAGTACTTCAAAAGAAGCTTGTTATGTATGTGGTGGACAGGGCAGCAGTTGACTTGTTACAACTTCCGGAAGATGAATATGTTGTAGTTCCTGACAGAACATATGCAGATTATGTTTATGATGCTGAAAAATTACGTACATTTAGCGGGAAAAAATACCACAAAAAGAAGAATCACTTAAATGCTTTTAAGAGGGAATATGAAGGCAGATATGAGTTTAAATTTTTAAGCAAAAAAGATGAACCTGAAATATTGGATTTTTTAGAAGATTGGAAGAAGCACAAGAGTGATACTGAGGAACATGAATTTATTGACAGTGAAGCTGTTGGAATTAAATATATTCTTGAACATGAAGAAGTGTTTGATTATAAAATAGGCGCAGTTTATGTGGATAATAAGCTGGAAGCTTTTACAATCGGTAATTACGAAAGTAGGGAAGATATGGTTTATATTCCGGTTGAGAAGGCGAATCCTGAAATCAGAGGGCTTTATCCATATATTTGCAGCCAGTTTCTGATAGAAGCTTTTCCTGAAGCAGGAAAAGAAAACAGGGAAGATGATATGGGATTAGAAGGACTTAGAAAATCAAAATTATCATATAATCCGATTTATATGGTGGAAAAATATACTATAATTCAAAAATAAAGGGCTTAGGAAACGTTATGATTAGATATCTTGAAAATAATGAAAAACAAAATATCAGACCATTATATGAGCACTGTTTTGATGATACAAAAGAGTACACTGATTACTATTTTCAAAATAGATTGCCGGGCAATCATGTTATTGTAAATGAAAGAGATAACAAGATAGTGAATTGTGTTCATCTTATCCCAAAGACAGTTATACTTGGAAAACTAAAGACAAACATTATTTATATATATGGTGTTGGTACTTATGAAGAGTATAGAAAACAGGGAATTATGTCAGAAACATTTAAATATTTGCTAAAAGATATGTTTATGGATATGGAAGCTTTCACATATCTGATACCTTCAGATGAAGGAAAGGCAAAGGTTTATAGCGGATTGGGATTTGAATATGTTATGGATAAGCAGGATTTAAAACCTGTTGATCAAAGAAAGAAAGCTACTCATTCCCTTATTTACAGAAAAGCTGAAAAGTCAGACTTAATCAGACTTGCCATATTTGCTCAGGCATCAATGGAAAAAAATTATAGCGTAAGCCTTGCAAAAGACAGCGATTATTTTAAGAAGATTAATGAACTTATAAAAATCGAAGGTGGCGACATTGATATTTATGTTGAAAATAAGGTTATTGTAGGGTATAGAATATGGATAGATGGTGAAATCCTTGAAGAAGTTCTTGATCCGTCAATACAGAGTCTTAACTGGCTTGAAAGCACAGGAAAACCTTATGTTATGGCAAGAATCATAAACATCAGAAAGACAGTAAGACTTTTAGGATTTCAGGGAGAAGGAAGAAAGATTTTAAAGATTACAGATCCGGTTCTTGAGGAAAATAACGGTTGCTTTATATTGACATATGGACACGGTAATGTAAAATTGGATAAAGTAAAAGAAGAACAGTTAATGGAAGATATTGAGTTTGATTTGACTATTGGAGAGTTGACAGCTCATATTTTTGGTTACAAAATAATAGAAGGTTTACCTTTGGTATGTAAGAAGGACAGCTTTTTTATTAATGACTATTTGTAAGATATTAACATATATATATAAATAAAAAGTGAAAGTGTGTATAAAGTGGGATTTTGGAGTTATTACAAAGAAGAAGTTAAAGTTATAAGGGATAGGGATCCGGCCATTAAGAAGGACATTGAAGCTATACTTTATCCTAGTTTTTGGGCGATATATAATTATAGAAGGGCTCACAAACTTTATGAACGGGGAAAGGTTTTTAAGGCAAGAAGGATTTCTCAGAGAACAGCCAGAAAGACAGGAATAGAAATACATCCGGGTGCCAAGATTGGCAAGGGACTTTTTATAGACCATGGGCATGGCGTTGTTATTGGTGAAACAGCTATTTTAGGTGACAATATTACTTTGTATCAGGGAGTTACTCTTGGAGGAACAGGAAAGGAACAGGGTAAGCGTCATCCTACGCTTGAAGACAACGTTTTGGTTGGTGCAGGAGCAAAAGTCCTTGGTTCCTTTACAATAGGCAGAAATTCAAAGATTGCAGCAGGTTCTGTTGTACTTGAAGAAGTGCCACCTTATTCTACAGTTGTAGGAGTTCCGGGAATTGTAGTTAAGAGAAATGACGAGGCAGTTCCTTGTTATGATCTTGATCAGGTTCACATTCCACATCCTGTACAGAATGAATTAAAGAGATTAAGTGACGAAAATACAAAACTTAGAGAAATGATAGACCAAATTAACAACAAAATTAAGGAGTAAAGCTATGAAAATATACAATACGTTAACAAAGAAAAAAGAAGAATTTGTACCTCTTGAAGAGGGAAAGGTAAAAATGTATGTTTGTGGACCTACAGTTTATAACCTTATTCACATTGGAAATGCCAGACCAATGATTATATTTGACACTTTCAGAAGATATTTGGAATATAAGGGATACGATGTTAACTATGTATCAAACTTTACTGATGTAGATGACAAGATTATCAAGAAAGCGATTGAAGAGGGAACAACAGCAGAAGAAATTTCACAGAGATATATTAAAGAGTGCAAGAAAGATATGCATGATTTAAATATTGAACCTGCAACAACTCATCCACTTGCAACTCAGGAAATTGATGGAATGATTGAAATGATTAAAACATTAATTGATAAGGGTTATGCTTATGATGCTGACGGAACAGTATATTACAGAACAAGAAAGTTTAAGGATTATGGAAAACTTTCAAAGAAGAATATTGATGATTTGGAAGCAGGTCATAGAGATATAAAGGTTGCAGGAGAAGAATCAAAGGAAGATCCTCTTGATTTCGTGCTTTGGAAACCTAAGAAAGAAGGAGAACCTTCATGGCCATCACCATGGAGTGACGGAAGACCGGGATGGCATATTGAATGTTCAGTTATGTCAAAGAAATATTTAGGAGATGAAATTGACATTCACGCAGGTGGAGAGGATTTAATATTTCCACATCATGAGAATGAAATTGCACAGAGCGAAGCTGCAAACGGATGTGAATTCTCTAAATATTGGATGCATAATGGCTTCTTAAATATTAACAATAAGAAGATGTCAAAATCATTAGGCAATTTCTTTACAGTAAGAGATATTTCAGAAAAATATGACCTTCAGGTTTTAAGATTCTTTATGCTTAGTGCACACTACAGAAGCCCACTTAACTTTAGCGATGACCTTATGGAATCAGCAAAGAACGGACTTGAAAGAATAATCACATCAGGAGCAAAAATTAGAGATATTATTTCTAATGGCAAAGACGGAAAAGTTACAGATGCAGAAGCTAAGTTATTAGATGAAGCAAAAGAATATATTACTAAGTTTGAAGAAGCTATGGATGATGATTGCAACACAGCAAATGCAATTTCAGCAGTATTTGAATTAGTTAAGTTTGCTAACAGTAACTTAAATGAAGGAAGCACAAAAGAATTTGCTGCAGGTGTATATGAAATTTTAGATAAGCTTTGCAATGTACTTGGAATTATTCTTGAAAAGGAAGAAGAAAAAGTAGGCGATGAAGATTACATTGAAGAAATGATTGCAAAGAGAGCTCAGGCAAAGAAAGATAGAGATTTTGCAATGGCTGATCAGATTCGTGATGAATTGGCAGCAAAAGGAATTGTATTAAAAGATACAAGAGAAGGAACAAAGTGGTCAAGAGCTTAATTAGTGGTAATATGGAAGAAAATAAAATTTTAGGGGAACATAGTGATTTGTTCCAAATTATAAAAGATACAATGGAGTTAAAGGATATTGACATAATTAATTATTCACCTTTGACTCTGGCATATATAGGCGATGGAATTTATGAAATCGTAATTAGAACCATAATTGTTGACCAGGCAAACAGACAGGTTAACAAGATTCATAAGGCAGCATCAAATCTTGTAAAGGCACACACTCAGGCAGAAATGATTTTTGCAATAATGGATAAGCTTACTGAACAGGAACTTGCCATTTACAAGCGTGGCAGAAATGCCAAGGCAGTAACCCGTGCAAAGAATGCGTCAATGTCTGACTACAGAACAGCTACAGGATTTGAAGCTTTAATGGGATGGCTGTATTTAACAAATAAGTCTGAAAGAATGATGCTTTTAATTAAAGAAGGCTTAAGTATTATAGAAAAGGAAGAAGATAGCAAATGAGATACGAGGAATTTACGTTAGAAGGACGTAATGCGGTAATAGAAGCATATCGTGCCGGAAAAACAATAGATAAGCTTTTTGTTTTGGAACATTGCAAAGAAGGTTCAATGAACACAGTGCTTCGTGAAGCAAAAAAACATGACACAGTAATTAACTATGTTAAAAAAGAACGTCTTGATCAAATGTCAGAAACAGGAAAGCATCAGGGAGTAATCGGCTATCTTGCTGCTTATGAGTATGCTACAGTTGATGAAATCTTAGATAAGGCAAGAGAAAAAGGCGAATCACCTTTTGTAATCTTACTTGATGATATTGAAGATCCTCACAATCTTGGTGCGATTATAAGAACAGCAAACCTTGCAGGAGCACATGGCGTAATTATTCCAAAACATCGTGCTTCAGGACTTACTGCAACAGTTGCAAAAACATCAGCAGGCGCATTAAACTATACACCTGTTGCCAAAGTAACAAACATTTCAAAGACAATCGAAGAATTAAAGAAAGAGGGAATGTGGTTCGTCTGCGCCGACATGGGCGGAACAACAATGTATGACCTTGACCTTAAAGGCTCAATTGGACTTGTGATCGGAAACGAAGGCAAAGGAGTCAGCAGACTTGTAAAAGAAAAGTGTGACTTTGTTGCTTCAATTCCAATGTTTGGAGATATCGATTCCCTTAATGCTTCAGTTGCAACAGGAGTTTTGGCTTACGAAATAGTACGCCAGAGAATGGGAAAGTAGAAGAAAAATGACTTGTTAAGAAACAACTATTATGATATACTTTCTAAGTCTTTTGTAGATAAGCTGTCTTGGCTCAGTCGGTAGAGCGTCGCCTTGGTAAGGCGGAGGTCGGGGGTTCAAGTCCCCTAGACAGCTTTAAGAATGAAATAAGAAATATATGATTTTTTAATCAATGTGATATTGTGTTGAGATGAACCGGACCAGTGTTAGCTGGTCCGGTTCGTTCATTTAAATGTTATGAATTGAAGAATGTATAAGCAAGAAAATGAATGATATTTTCATAACTTTAGATAGAGAATTTAAGTAAAGTTATGATTAGTAAAGGAAACATATAATGAAATGTTGTGAATTTCATAACTTTAGGTACATTTTTGCACGAAAGTTATGTTGATTTCAATAGAAAGCATTGCGCAAAAGATTTTCGCACACCACAATGCTTTTGAAAACGAAAAGAACACGAATTAAAATCAATAGTCGAGTTTGAACTATAAACACGAATGTAGCGATTTTAAGCATTTTACAGATTAAAAATTGTCATACAAAAGGTTAAAAATAATCAAGGTACATCAGTGCCTAACTTATTGACAAAAAATACATATGTGATAAGATTATAGGAGCACAACGCTAAGAAAAGAGGATATACATATGAACAAAAAAGTATTATCAGTTTTAGTAGACAATACATCAGGTGTATTGAATAGAGTAGCAGGATTATTCAGCAGAAGAGGTTACAACATTGACAGTCTTACTGTTGGTGAAACAGAAAATCCGAAGTATTCAAGAATGACAATAGTGGTTACAGGTGATGATGATATCCTTGAACAGATTGTTAAACAGATTACAAAGTTAGAAGATGTTCGTAGAGTAGACGTTTTAGAGCCATCAGATTCAGTTACAAGAGAGTTAATTCTTGTAAAGATTAAGGCAGAGCCTGCACAGAGACAGCAGGTAATATCTATTACAGAAATCTTCAGAGCTAATATAGTTGATGTGGCTAAGGATAGTCTTATGATTGAGATTACAGGTAGCCAGTCTAAGCTTAAAGCATTTTTAAGTTTAGTAGAGGATTATGAAATCCTTGAACTTGTAAGAACAGGTATTACAGGTCTTGCAAGAGGAGAAAAGTAGTTTTATATCTGTTTTTAACAGATTATAATAAATCATTTTTACAGATGGAGGCAATAATTATGTCAGAAGCAAAAATTTATTATCAGGAAGACTGTAACCTTTCATTATTAGATGGAAAGAAAATCGCTATTATCGGTTACGGTAGCCAGGGACATGCACATGCATTAAACTTAAAGGAATCAGGATGTGATGTTATCATTGGTTTATATGAAGGAAGTAAGTCATGGCCTAAGGCTGAAAAGCAGGGATTTAAAGTATATACAGCTGCAGAAGCTGCTAAAAAAGCAGATATTATTATGATTCTTATTAACGATGAACTTCAGGCAGATATGTATAAGAAAGATATCGAACCAAACCTTGAAGCAGGTAATATGTTAATGTTCGCTCATGGTTTCAATATTCACTTTGGTTGTATTAAGCCACCTAAGGATGTTGATGTAACAATGATCGCTCCTAAGGCTCCAGGTCATACAGTACGTTCAGAATACCAGATAGGTAAGGGAACACCTTGTTTAGTAGCTGTTGAACAGGATGCTACAGGTAAGGCTTTAGATATTGCATTAGCTTATGCTTTAGGTATTGGTGGAGCAAGAGCCGGTGTTCTTGAAACAACATTTAGAACAGAAACAGAAACTGACTTATTCGGTGAACAGGCAGTACTTTGTGGTGGTGTTTGTGCACTTATGCAGGCTGGTTTCGAAACATTATGCGAAGCTGGATATGATCCAAGAAATGCATACTTCGAATGTATTCATGAAATGAAATTAATCGTTGACTTAATTTATCAGTCAGGTTTTGCAGGAATGAGATATTCAATCTCAAACACAGCAGAATATGGTGATTATATTACAGGACCAAAGATTGTTACTGCTGAAACAAAGAAAGCTATGAAGCAGATTCTTACAGATATCCAGGATGGAACATTTGCTAAGGAATTCTTACTTGATATGTCACCAGCAGGACGTCAGGTACACTTCAAGGCTATGAGAAAGTTAGCATCTGAACATCCATCAGAAAAAGTTGGTGAACAGATCAGAAAACTTTACAGCTGGAACAATGAAAATGATAAGTTAATCAACAACTAATATTTTTATTAATAATAAGAATGGTACATAAGTCTAATCATAGCCCTCTTTAGTGGATATGTTTGGTATATAATTCTTATTAGAGTAGAAGTTGAATCATACGCGGGTAGGCTGCTTTTTAGCTTACCCGCTTTTTTTAAAAAAATAATGGAAGAAGTAAGCCATAAACAGCTTTTAGAAAAAAGAGGAATGTATTATAATCTATATATGGCACAAGTAGATTATTAATTAAAAAAGGTTTGCAATAAAAATGCAATTACATACGTATTATATATAACAGACCAATGAAGAGTAGGGTTAATTATGGAGAAAGAACAGACTAATATCATTGATGAAGGACTATTTGAAAAAATAGCAAATGGGGATGATGCCGCTTTTACTGAATTGTATTATGCATCATACAGACAAATATATGGTTTTCTCTTGGCACTGACTAAGAATAAGGAAGATGCTGAAGATTTGTTACAGAACACATATATAAGAATAAGAAATGGAAGTCATTTGTACAGAAAACAGGGCACACCTATGACCTGGATGTGTGCGGTGGCGAAGAATCAGTTCTTGGATTTTGTAAGAAAGAAATCCAAAGGTGTAAGCGTTGATTTTGATGAAGTTGAAAAATACGTTTCAGAGGGACTTGGAACCGGAGTTAAGCAACATAAGGATGTAGAGAATGAAATGGTTTTAGAAAAGGCATTTGAAATCCTAAATAAACAGGAAAGGACAATTGTAGTATTACATATGATTGATGGTTTGAAACACAGGGAAATATCAAAAATAACAGGAATACCATTATCGACGGTTCTTTCAAAGTATAACAGGTCATTAAAGAAACTAAGGGAATTTATTAAAGAATAGGAGGTCATTATGCAGGAAAAAGATATTAAAGAAAAATTAAATCAGGAACTTGACAAAATGGCTCCTGATATTTTAGAAAAGGTTTTAGCAAAACCAATTGAACCAATAGAATCAGAAGAGAATTTGTTTAACAACGAACCTTTATTTGAAGAAAAAAAAGACAAGGGCAAATACTTATGGATTCCACAGGTTATTGCAGTAGTAGCCTGCTTAGTGCTTGTAGCAGTATTGTCATCAATTTGGTTTAAGCCTAACGTTACACCAACGGCACCGGATCCAAAGATGGCTACAGCTTTTACAATTACAATAGACGTAAATCCAAGCATTACAATGAAAGTAAAGAAAGATAATACGGTTGAAAGTATTAAAGCATCAAACAAGGATGCAAAGAAAGTAGTTAAAAAGGTTAAGAAAAAATTAAAAGATGATACAACTTATGGCGAAGCTGTCGAAATGGTTGTGTCAGGCTTAAAAAAGAAAGGATATCTTAAGAAAGACAACAGTGCAATGCTTGTTTCAGTAGTTACTGAAGATGGCAAGGCCGGAAAAGAAAAGCTTAAAGAAGTAAAAGGCTACACAAAGCAGATAAAGAAAGATAAAAAAGTAAAATGTGCAACAATTTATCAGAATTGTGTTAGCAATGAAAAAATAAAGAAAGTAGCTAAGAAGAATAAGGTTTCAGAAGGTAAGGCAGCTCTTTGTATAAAGATTGCTAAGAAAGAAAAAGTAAGTATTAAGAAAATGTGCAAGAAGAGCATATTTATACTTATTAAACAGGTTGAAAAAACAAAGATAGATGTTGAGCCGGATATTGAAATTGATGATGAAATAAATGTTGTTCCGGAAGAACCTACAGGAGAAACGGAATCAGCAATAATTGAGGAAACAACAGAGATTGGAAGCGAATCATCTACAGAAAATATGGAAACTGAAACAGGTGAGGAGACTTCACCTGTTTCAGAGAATGTTAATGAGAATGAAACTATTCCGGAAACAGTACAGAATAGTCAACCTTAAGAACAAAGACTTCCCTGGATAACATTAAGTTCATTGAAGCGCTTGTTCATATAATTAAGAACAGCTTTCTTGTTACCGCTCCACAGAGGGGCAACGAGAATTGATTTAGGACCATCACCGGTTAGGCGATGGATAACTATGCTTTTGGGAATATAACGTAAACATTCAGCAATAATGTTTACATATTCTTCCATGGACAGAACTTCAAATTTATTTAAAGAATACTCCTTTTCTAAAGGGGTATTTTTTAATACATGTAAAAGTTGAAGCTTTATGCCTGAAATATTCATAGACGAAACATACTTAACACTTTCAAGAATATCCTCTTTGGATTCAAATGGAAGACCGATAATTAAATGAACAATAACATCAACGTTAATTTTGTTCAGGTTATTAACAGCTGTATTAAAAACGTCCAAAGTGTAACCACGGTTAATATACTTGGCAGTATTTTCGTGAATGGTCTGAAGTCCAAGCTCAACCCACACAGGCTTAATTTTGTTTAATTCACCTAGAAGGTTTAAAACTTCATCAGGAAGGCAATCAGGTCTGGTGCCAATGGAAAGAGCCACAATATCCGGGTGATTAATAGCTTCCGTGAAGATACTTCTAAGATAATCAATATCCCCATAAGTATTAGTGAAAGACTGGAAATAAGCTATATACTTTCCATTTTTGATTTTGGCTGAAACTCTGTTCTTGGCACTTTCAATCTGCTCAGTAATAGACAACATCTTGTCCGCAGCAAAATCTCCTGAACCACCATTACTGCAAAAGATACAGCCTCCTGTACTAATGGTTCCGTCACGATTAGGGCAGGACAGACCGCCTGAAAGGGCAAGTTTATATATTTTGCATCCGAATTTTTCTTTTAAATATGAATTAAGGGAATTGTACCTCATTGTAATATCTCCTTGTAACAAAAGTCAAAATATGGTATAAAATAAATGTTGTAAAAATATGGAGACGTATCGAAGTGGTCGTAACGAGCTTGACTCGAAATCAAGTTGTCCACCCGGGCACGTGGGTTCGAATCCCACCGTCTCCGCTATTTAGAAACTTACAGACTATTATAAAATAAAATTTTACAAAAAGGTATAAGAAATGCAGACTTCTATGTTATAGTAGCCTGTTTTTTTATTGTAATGTTAATATTTATAGGCATAATGTCACTAATATTAAAGCAACAGAGTTTTGGAAGACATGGGGTTAAAGGAACATATAAATAAAAAGCCGGGTGAATTATCCGTTGGGCAACAGCAAAGAGTTGCAATAATTAGATTAAAAGATGGAAATGTAATTAATTAAAATCAAGATATGGTGGCTTTACATCATTGACTAAGAAATGTTTTTGTTTTAGAATAATAGGGATTATAATAAAAATTAGGTTTGCCGTAACTTTAGGTTTTGTGGCAACTTAAATATAAACTAGGAGGAAAGCATTATGGGAATGACAATGACACAGAAGATTCTTGCAAAACATGCAGGTCTTGATGAAGTTAAAGCCGGTCAGTTAATTGAAGCTAACTTAGATTTAGTACTTGGAAATGACGTTACAGCTCCAGTTGCTATTGGTGAAATGAAAAAAATGAATGTGGATTGTGTTTTTTGCAAAGATAAGATTGCATTAGTACCTGACCACTTTACACCAAATAAAGACATCAAGTCAGCAGAACTTTACAAGTGTGTTAAAGATTTTGCAGAAGAAAATCAGATTACTAATTATTTTGAAACAGGAAGGGTAGGTATTGAACATGCTTTACTACCTGAGAAAGGTCTGGTTGTTGCTGGTGACGTTGTTATTGGTGCAGATTCACATACATGTACATATGGTGCACTTGGTGCATTTTCAACAGGTGTAGGTAGTACAGACATGGCTGCCGGTATGGCAACAGGAAAGGCTTGGTTTAAAGTACCATCAGCTATTAAGTTTAATTTGACAGGAAAGCCTGCTAAGTGGGTTAGCGGAAAAGACGTTATCCTTCACATTATCGGTTTAATCGGTGTGGACGGAGCTTTATACCGTTCAATGGAATTTGTTGGAGACGGTATTAAGTACCTTTCAATGGATGACAGATTTGCCATGACTAACATGGCTATTGAAGCAGGTGGAAAGAATGGTATTTTCCCTGTTGATGATTTGACTATTGAATATATGAAAGAACATTCAACAAAAGAATATACAGTATATGAAGCAGATGAAGATGCAGAATATGATGAAGAATATACTATTGACTTAAGTACATTAAGACCAACAGTAGCATTTCCACATCTTCCTGAAAATACACGTACAATTGATGAAGTTGGCGATGTGAAGATTGATCAGGTTGTTATCGGTTCATGTACTAATGGTAGAATTGAAGATATGAGAACAGCCGCTAAGATTTTAGAAGGCAGAGAAGTAGCCAAGGGAGTAAGATGTATTGTTTTCCCTGCAACACAGGCTATTTATTTACAGTGTATTGAAGAAGGCATTATGACAACATTTATCAAGGCAGGATGTGCTGTAAGTACACCAACTTGCGGACCTTGTCTTGGTGGTCATATGGGTATTCTTGCAAAGGGTGAAAGAGCAGTTGCTACAACTAACAGAAACTTTGTAGGACGTATGGGTGATCCTGAATCTGAAGTTTATCTTGCAAGCCCTGCTGTTGCTGCAGCAAGTGCAATTACAGGAAAGATTTCGGGTCCGGAAGAACTTGGATTATAGTAGATATTTTATAGAAAGGCTGGGTTCATATTATGAAAGCAGAAGGAAGAGTTTTTAAATTTGGAAGCAACGTAGATACAGACGTTATCATTCCGGCAAGATATTTAAATGTTCCGGATCCATCAGAGCTTGCAAAGCATTGTATGGAAGATATAGATAAAGAATTTGTTAACAAAGTATCTAAGGGAGATATTATTGTGGCAGATAAGAACTTTGGATGTGGTTCATCAAGAGAACATGCACCTATCGCTATTAAGGCAGCAGGAGTAAGTTGTGTTATTGCAGAAACATTTGCAAGAATTTTTTATCGTAATGCCATTAACATTGGTTTACCTATTATTGAATGCCCTGAAGCAGCAAAGGGTATCGAAGAAGGAGACCAGGTTGAAGTTGATTTTGACAGTGGAATGATTTATAACAAAACTAAGGGAACAGAGTACAAAGGACAGGCTTTCCCTGAGTTTATGCAGAAGATTATTTCAAACGGTGGATTAATTAATTACATAAATAATGCTAAGTAATACGCAACTATTTTGTGGCAATGAATGTAAAAGGAGACAATGATGAAAGAAATACTTTATAAGAGTACTAGAAGCACAGAAGGAACTTTAAAGGCATCAGAAGCAATCTTAAAGGGATTGGCAGATGACGGCGGACTTTTTGTTCCTTTGGAAATACCGGCACTTGATGTAACAGTTGAAGAATTATCTAAGATGACATATCAGCAGGTTGCATATGAAGTTATGAAATTATACTTCACAGATTTTACGGAAGAAGAATTAAAGAATTGTATCAACAATGCATATGATTCAAAATTTGATACAGAAGAAATTGCACCTTTGGCAGAAGTTGAAGGAACATATTTCCTTGAATTATTCCATGGCAAGACTATTGCTTTCAAGGATATGGCTTTATCAATTTTACCACATCTTCTTACAACATCAGCTAAGAAGAATGGTGTAAAGAATGAAATAGTAATTTTAACAGCTACATCAGGAGATACAGGAAAAGCTGCTATGGCAGGTTTTGCAGATGTGCCGGGAACAAGAATAATTGTTTTCTATCCTAACGGTGGTGTTAGTCCAATTCAGGAAAAACAGATGGTAACACAGAAGGGTGACAATACATACGTTGTTGCAATTGAAGGAAACTTTGACCAGGCACAGAGTGCGGTTAAGGCTATTTTCGGTGATAAAGAGCTTGCAAAAGAAATGGATGAAAAGGGATTTCAGTTCTCATCAGCTAACTCAATTAACATTGGACGTCTTATTCCGCAGGTGGCATATTATGTATATGCTTACGCAAAATTATTTGCAGAAGGAAAAGTAAGCAAAGACCAGAAGATTAATGTTGTAGTTCCTACAGGAAATTTTGGAAATATTTTAGCAGCTTATTATGCTAAGAACATGGGACTTCCAATTGATAAGTTAATCTGTGCATCAAACGAAAACAGAGTATTATATGATTTCTTTACAACAGGTGAATACGACAAGAACAGAGAATTTATTCTTACAAACTCACCATCAATGGATATTCTTATTTCAAGTAACCTTGAAAGATTGATTTATAGAATTGCAGGAGATGATGCGGAAGCTAACAAGAAGATGATGGAAGAACTTTCAAAAGACGGAAAGTATTCTATTACACCTGAAATGAAAGCTAAATTAGCTGACTTCTATGGAAATTATGCTTCAGAAGAAGAAACAGCAGCAATCATTAAGAAGATTTATGAAGAAACAGGATATGTTATGGATACTCATACAGCAGTTGCAGCATCTGTATATGAAAAATACAAGAAAGAAACAAAGGATGACAATGTAACTGTAATTGCTTCAACAGCAAGTCCATTCAAATTCACAAGAAGCGTAATGAATGCTATTGATCCAAAATATGACTCAATGGGTGACTTTGAATTAGTTGATGAATTATCTAAGATTGGAAATGTAAAAGTCCCTAATGCTATTGAAGAAATCAGAAATGCAGAAATCAGACATAACAACTTATGTGAAGTAGCAGGAATGAAGGATATCGTAAAGAAATTCTTAGGAATGTAATGAATATAAGAAGATAAATATAAGCTGTGGCACAGTGCTTGTTTTAAGGCCTTGTGTTCACAGCTTTTTTATCTTCTTGAATTGAAATCGATTTAATAGTACAATAATAAAGACTATGGTTACAAAAGAGTTTAGGAGATTATTATGGGAATATTAGAAGCAATACTATTAGGAATTATTCAGGGGATAGCAGAGTTCCTGCCAATTAGTAGTTCAGGACATTTAGCAATCTTTCAGAAATTGTTTGGAATGGATGAAGTAGGTATATCATTTGATGTTTTTCTTCATATAGGAACATTAATTGCAGTTTTTATAGTTTTCTGGAAAGATATTTTAAGACTTTTTGTAGACGGAGTAGGAATTGTAGCAGATTCATGTGTTAATGTTTACAGATTTTTTAGAAGCAAGAATAAAAAAGAACCTGTAGAATACATAAGGGTTATAAGAACAGCATATAGAAAGTTCGCACTTCTTGTAATTGTGTCAACTATACCAACAGGAATTATTGGATATCTTGGAAAGGAATTAGTAAGCAACGCAAGTGATACGCTTATTATTCCGGGCATATGCTTGCTTGTTACAGCAGTTTTACTTTTTATATCAGATCAGATGCCTGACGGACAGAAGACACCAAAGAATACAAGTTATTTTAATGCAGTATTTATGGGAATCTGTCAGGGAATAGCAACATTGCCGGGATTATCACGCTCAGGAACAACAATTGTTGCAGGACTTTTATGTGGATTAAGAAGAGATTTTGTAGTAAAATATTCATTTATAATGTCTATTCCGGCTATACTTGGTGCAGCAGTTTTAGAAATTCCTGATATGGGAAAAGATATGGCAACAACAGGTGTGGCATCATATGTAGTGGGAATGATTGTTGCAGCAGTTGTAGGTTACATATGTATTAAGACTATGTTAGTAGTAGTTAGAAATAAAAAATTTAAGTATTTCTCATATTATTGTGCAGTAGTAGGTTTGGTAGCCATTATTGCATCATTTGTAATTAAATAATTAGATTTAAATTACAATAGAATTACAATAAGAAGAGAATAAGAGGAATAAGTATAAATTAAAAACGAGGTGTGAAAAGTGGCCAATACAACATCAAAGAGTAATGGCAAAAAATCAAATACTAAAAAGGCTACAGCTAAAAAAAAGACTACAAATACAAGCAAAAGTAGTTCAACTAGTGCTAAAAAAGCAGCAGAAACAAGAAGACAAAATGCAGCCGAAAGAAAGAGAAAAGCTGAACTGGCAAAGAAAAATGAAAAAATCGTTAAGGAAGTGTATCTTTGGATTTTTGTGGCAGTTTCACTTTTACTCTTTTTAAGCAATTTTGGAATTTGCGGAATTGTGGGAAATACTCTTAGAGGTGTAATGCTTGGGGTTTTTGGCTCAATGGGATACGTTTTTCCAATTATACTTGTAATAGTAGTAGGACTAATGGCGTATAATGAAGCTAACATTTTAGTTGTTTCAAAAATAACAGGATTTTTATTGTTTTTTATGGATGGGACATTATTGTTCCACTTAATAGCTTATGGTAGTGATAACGATAAATATTCACATTATTACAAAGTTGGTGCAGCTAATGAGTTTGGTGGAGGCTTTATAGGAAGTGTCCTAGGGAAGACATTACATTCATTATTAGGGTTAACAGGCGCTTATATTATTGCAATAGTATTGCTTATGATTTCAGTTGTGATTTTAACAGAGAAGTCAATTATGTCTGTTATTAAGAAGAATGGCGAGAAAGCTTATAAGAGTGCCAAAGAAGAAGCCAATAATAGAAGAGAAGAGAACAATCTTATTAGGGAACAGAGACGTCTTGAAAAGAAAAAACAGAAGGCTGTTGGAGTTAATTTTAAAGACACAATAATTGAGCCTGAAGCTGCTGAAAGTGGCAAAGCTGAGGATAAGAATCAGGATGTTCATGAGATACATATAGAAGGTATTGATGAGCAGCCACTTAAAGAGATGGAACAGGATCCTGTTACATATACATATGAAGAAATGGCAGGAAACAAGCAGATTAAGATTGAAGGATTGGATGAGCCTGAACCTATGGCATATGAGCCGGAAGAGAGTTACAATTCAGGTGAAGAAAGTTTGAATGATGAATCTGTTTTAAATGGAGAATTTGTTCCAAAAGAGAGAATTATTGTAAGTCAGTCTGCAAAGGATGCAATGAAACGCAAACCATATGGAATGGCACAGGCTGCATCAGGAATAGGGGGAACATCAGGAACAAGTGTTTCGTCATGTGCAAATGCTACAGCCGGACAGAGTGATGCAGTGATTGATTTAGAGGCTGAGAATATGCAGCAATCAGGTGTAACAGCGCAGACTGAGGTAAAGAAAAATTCTTCCGAAGGAAAAATAATAGCACCAAAGAAGAAAAAAATGAGCTACAAGAAACCACCATACAAGTTATTGGCGGACAATCCTGGAAGTTCTAATGGAACAACAAAGGCTGTATTAATGCAGACAGCTAACAAGCTTAAAGAAGTTTTGACTAATTTTGGTGTAAAAGTTGAAGTTACTAATGTAAGCAAGGGACCTTCAGTTACAAGATATGAATTGCAGCCTGAAATGGGAACAAAGGTTAGCAGAATAACAGGTTTGGCTGATGATATTAAGCTTAATATGGCAGCAGCAGATATTCGTATTGAAGCACCAATTCCGGGCAAGGCAGCAGTGGGAATTGAAATACCTAACGACAGCAGAGATACAGTGTATCTGAAAGAGTTGCTTATGTCTAAGGAACTTAAAGAGCATAAATCTAAACTTGCTTTTCCGGCAGGTAAGGATATTGCAGGACGAGTTGTTGTGGCAGATATTGCAAAGATGCCACATATGCTTATAGCAGGAACAACAGGCTCAGGTAAATCAGTATTTACAAACTCAATTTTAATGAGTATTCTATATAGAACAACACCTGAGGAAGTACGAATTATTGTAATTGATCCTAAGGTGGTAGAATTTCAGGTATATAATAAGATTCCACATTTGTTGTACGATGTTGTTACAGATCCAAAGAAGGCTGCTGGAATTTTAAATTGGGCAGTTGCTGAAATGACAACAAGATACAAGAAATTTGCCAATATTGGAGCAAGAGACATTTCAAGCTATAATGCCAAAGTGGAAAGTGGCGACTATTCAGAAGATGAACAGGTTGAAAAAATGCCTCAGATTCTTATTATAATAGATGAGTTGGCTGACCTTATGATGGTTGCTGCAAAAGAAGTTGAAGAGGCAATATGTCGTCTTGCACAGCTTGCAAGAGCAGCGGGGATTCATATGGTTATTGCAACTCAAAGACCTTCTGTTGATGTTATTACAGGTCTGATTAAGGCTAACATTCCATCAAGAGTAGCATTAACAGTTGCATCAGGTACGGATTCACGTACTATTATTGATATGAACGGTGCAGAAAAGCTTTTAGGAAACGGTGACATGCTGTTTTATCCTGCAGGTTACGTTAAACCTGTAAGAATACAGGGAGCTTACGTTTCAGAAAAAGAAATTTCAGATACCGTTAATTATATAAAAGAGCATAGTGGTGAGGCAGAATATGACGATACCATTGATGCAAAACTTACAACGGATCAGGAAGCAATGGCAAACGGAGGAGAGTTAGATCCTTATTTTGCCCAAGCAGGAAGATTATGTATTGAGAAGCAAAAAGGTTCTACAAGTATGATTCAAAGACAGTTTAAAGTTGGTTTCAACAGGGCTGCAAGAATTATGGAACAGCTTTATGATGCAGGAGTTGTAGGACAGGAAGAGTCAAACAAACCAAGAAAGGTTATTATGTCCATTGAAGCCTTTGAGCAAATGGTTAACGGTGGTCAGTAAGCAAAAATGATGTTGTGAAAGAGAGGAAAAAAGATGAAGACTGATATTGAAATCGCACAGAAAGCTGAAATGATGCCAATTAAGAACGTGGCAGAACAGTTAGGAATTACAGAAGATGACATTGAATTATACGGAAAGTATAAGGCAAAAATTTCCAATGAATACTATGAAAAAATCAAAGACAATGAAGATGGAAAACTGATTCTTGTAACAGCAATTAACCCAACTCCTGCCGGTGAAGGAAAAACAACTGTAACAGTTGGACTTGGAGAAGCTTTTGGTCAGTTAAATAAGAAAGCAGTTATCGCGCTTAGAGAACCATCACTTGGACCATGTTTTGGTATTAAAGGTGGAGCAGCAGGTGGCGGATATGCACAGGTTGTGCCAATGGAAGATATGAACCTTCATTTTACAGGTGACTTTCATGCTATCACATCAGCTAATAACTTATTGGCTGCAATGCTTGATAATTCAATTCAGCAGGGCAACGTATTAAACATTGATCCTAATCAGGTTGTTTGGAAGAGATGCGTTGACATGAACGACAGAGTTTTAAGAAACGTTGTTGTTGGTCTGGGCAGAAAAGTAGACGGAACAGTAAGAGAAGACCATTTTGTAATTACTGTTGCGTCAGAAATTATGGCAATTCTTTGTCTTGCAACAAGCTATGCGGATTTAAAAGAAAGATTAGGAAAGATTATTGTTGCATACACATATGACGGACAGCCTGTTACAGCAAAAGACGTTAAGGCAGTTGGCGCAATGGCAGCACTTCTTAAAGATGCAATGAAGCCTAACATTATTCAGACATTAGAGCATACACCGGCATTAGTTCACGGTGGACCTTTTGCAAATATTGCTCATGGATGCAACTCGGTTAAGGCTACAAAGACAGCATTAAAGATGGCTGATTATGTTATAACAGAAGCAGGTTTTGGTGCTGACCTCGGTGCTGAAAAGTTTATGGACATTAAGTGCAGAAAAGCAGGTCTTAAGCCTGACTGTGTTGTATTAGTAGCAACAGTTAGAGCATTAAAATACAACGGTGGAGTTCCAAAAGACCAGTTATCAGAAGAAAATCTTGACGCATTAAAGAAAGGTATTGTAAACCTTGAAAAACATATTGAAAATCTTCAGTTATTCGGAGTTCCTGTAGTTGTAACATTAAATCAGTTTATTACAGATACAGAAGCAGAATATGAATATATTAAGAATTTCTGCGAAGAAAGAGGATGCGAATTTGCATTAGCAGAAGTTTGGGCTAAAGGTGGAGAAGGTGGAAAGGCATTAGCAGAAAAAGTTATTGAAACTATTGAAAACAAGCCATCTAACTATGCACCTCTTTATCCTGATGATATGTCAATCAAAGAAAAGATTGAAACAATAGCAACAAAGATTTACGGAGCAGATGGTGTTACATATTCTCCTGAAGCCGAGAAAGCTATTGCAAATATTGAAAAAATGGGATACAAAGAATATCCTGTATGTATGGCAAAGAACCAGTTCTCATTCTCAGATGATAAGACTAAGTTAGGAAGACCTACAGGATTTAAGATTAATATTCGTGACGTTTATGTTTCAGCAGGTGCAGGATTTGTAGTTGCATTGACAGGTAGCATTATGACAATGCCTGGCTTATCAAAGTCTCCTGCAGCATTTGGAATAGACTTAACAGACGATGGAAAAATCACAGGATTATTCTAAAGTATACAAAAGTGGAGGAGCCTTTTAGGCAATAAAGAAATGGCAAAAATTATAGACGGAAAACAGATTTCATTAGACATTAAGAATGAATTAAAAGAAAAGGTTGCAAAATACAAAGAGCAGGGAATTGAGATTACTCTTGCAGTAGTAAAAGTAGGAAATGATCCTGCATCAGCAGTTTATGTTAGAAACAAAGAGAAAGCTTGTGAATATGTTGGCATAAACTCAAAGACTTTAGCATTACCTGAAGAAACAACAGAAGAAGAGCTTTTAAATGTTGTTAAGGAATTAAATGAAGACAAAAATGTTAACGGTATTTTAGTTCAGTTACCACTTCCTAAACATATTGATGAAAGCAAGGTTCTTCTTACAATTGACAGCACAAAAGATGTGGATGGTTTTCATCCTGTAAATGTTGGAAAGATGGTAATAGGTGAAGATACATTTTTACCTTGTACACCTGCTGGAATTATTGAAATGATTAAAAGAACAGATATTGATATTGAAGGTAAGGAATGTGTGGTTATTGGAAGAAGCAATATTGTTGGAAAACCAATGGCTATGTTAATGCTTAAGGAAAATGCAACAGTTACTATTGCACATTCAAGAACTAAAGATTTAAAAGAGGTTACAAAGAGAGCAGACATTATTGTGGCAGCAATAGGAAAAGCTAAGTTTGTAACAGCAGATTACGTGAAAGAAGGCGCTGTTGTAATCGATGTTGGAATGGACAGAGATGAAAATGGTAAGTTATGTGGTGATGTTGATTTTGAATCAGTTTCAAAAGTGGCATCAGCCATTACACCTGTACCTGGTGGCGTAGGACCAATGACAGTAACAATGCTTTTGGTAAACTGCTTAAGAAGCGTTGAATTAAACAAATAAAATTTTTGAGCCTGTCGAATATGATAGGCTCAAATAGCTTATACAAGATTAAAAATATTTGAAGGGAGGTTTAATGAGAATATGAAGTTTGCCAATGTCATTGTAGACATTTCACACGAAAAGTTAGATCGACCCTTTGGATATATTATACCTGATGAATTGGAAAAAGAGATTACGGTAGGAACCGCTGTTACCATACCATTTGGTAAAGGCAACAGACATATAAAAGGCTATGTAATTGAAATAACAGACCAGCCATCTTTTGACATATCAAAAATGAAAGAGATTATGGCAGTTGAAGAGGGAGCAGCCAAGGTTGAAAGTCAGTTAATTAATTTGGCTTATTGGATTAAAGAAAATTACGGCTCCACAATGAATCAGGCATTAAAAACTGTAATACCGGTAAAGAATAAGATTAGAAATATTGAAAAAAAGACAATAGTATTAAATTTGAACAGTGAACAACTGGAAGAAAAAATAAAACAATATAAAAAGAAAAATGCAAAAGCAAGACTTAGGTTGTTAGAAGAATTAAAGATAAACAACAGAATGGCAAGAGAGCTTGTGGTAGATAAATTAAATGTTTCACCAAGTACTCTTAAGTCAATGGAACAGTTAGGGGACATTGTAATTGAGAAAACAATTAATTACAGAAATCCTATTGAATTAAAAGAACAGCCTGAATATGACATAGTTCTTAATGAAAATCAGAGAAAAGTTTCAGAAGCAATTAAGGAAACAATGGATTTTAAGAAAAAAGACAAAGTGAATGTGCATCTTATTCATGGAATTACAGGAAGTGGAAAAACAGAAGTTTATATGGATTTAATAGATTATACTATTAAAAAAGGCAAATCAGTAATTGTTCTGATTCCTGAAATTGCCCTTACATATCAGACTGTAATGAGATTTACAAGAAGATTTAAAGAAAAGGTATCAATAATAAATTCAAGGCTGTCATCAGGAGAGCGTTACGACCAGTTTGAAAGAGCGAAAAATGGTGACGTAACCATAATGATAGGTCCAAGATCAGCTTTGTTTACGCCTTTTTCCAATTTGGGATTAATAGTAATAGACGAAGAACACGAAAGTGCTTACAAAAGTGAATCGGTTCCTAAATATCATGCTATTGAAGTGGCGCAGAAGAGAGCATATGACACAGGTGCAACAGTGGTTTTAGGCTCGGCAACGCCATCTCTTGAATCTTATTATAAGGCTAAGAATGGAACCTATATTCTTCATAAGTTAACAACAAGAGAGAAAGGCAATCTTCCATCAGTATCAATTGTAGATTTAAGGGAAGAGTTACAGCAGGGAAATAAATCTATTTTCAGTAATAAACTTCAAACATTAATTAATGACAGATTAGAGAAAAAAGAGCAGACAATGCTTTTTATTAATAGAAGAGGATTTGCGGGATTTGTTTCCTGCAGGGATTGTGGAAAAGCAATAAAATGTCCTCATTGTGATGTTACACTGAAACTTCATAATAACAAGAAGCTAGTGTGCCATTATTGTGGCTACACAACAAAGCTTCCAACCAAATGTCCTGAATGTGGTTCAACATACTTAGGAGGATTTGGAATAGGAACTCAAAAAATAGAAATGCTTATAAAACAGTTATGTCCTACAGCAAGAGTTCTCAGAATGGATGCGGATACAACATCAACTAAGGGTAGTCACGATGAAATCCTGTCAGCCTTTGCCAACCATCAGGCAGATATTTTGGTTGGAACGCAGATGATAGTAAAAGGGCATGATTTTCCTGATGTTACTTTAGTTGGAGTGCTTGCAGCAGATATGTCTTTGTATGCATCAGATTATACTGCGGCAGAAAAAACATTTCAGCTTTTATGTCAGGCAGCAGGAAGGGCAGGCCGTGGTAAAAATCCGGGAGAGGTAGTAATACAGACTTATGCACCGGATAATTACAGTATAATAGCTGCAAGTCACCAGGATTATGATGAGTTTTTTGAGCAGGAAATAGTTTATAGAAAGCTTATGGGATATCCGCCGGTTGCAAACATGGTATCGGTTTTGTTACAATGTTCCGGGGAATCAGAGCTTGAAATGGCTACAGAATCAGTGGTTCAATTAATTAGAAAAGTAAAAGAGCAGAAATATAATGAACTGTTCGTAATCGGACCGGCTGATCCACCCGTTTCAAAAATAAATGACATATATAGAAAAATCATATATTTAAAAAGTGATAATAGAGTACATCTTATAAGATTAAAGGATTATTTAGAATATGTAATAAATAGTTCACAGAATTTCAAAAATATTAATGTACAATTTGATTTTAAAGCATAGATATGCAGAAAGGAAGATAAAATGGCAATAAGAAATATTAGAGAATTAGGAGAACCATGTTTAAGAAAGATTTGTAAACCTGTTAAGGAAGTTAATCTAAGAACGAAAATCTTAATTGGGGATATGTTTGATACAATGTATGAGGCTAACGGAGTAGGACTTGCAGCACCTCAGGTGGGAATCTTAAAAAGAATATTTGTAGTTGACTGTGGAGATGAAGAAGGTAATTCAGTACCATATGTATTTATCAATCCTGAAATTATTGATAGAGAAGGTGTTCAGACAGGATACGAAGGCTGTCTTAGCGTACCGGGCAAGTCAGGTATGGTTCCAAGAGCACAGAAAGTAAAGGTTAAGGCTTTTAATGAAAATATGGAAGAATTCGAAATGGAAGCAGAAGGTTTACTTGCAAGATGTATTCTTCACGAAAATGACCACTTAGATGGAATTGTTTATGTAGACAAAGTTGAAGGAAAACTTTATGATAATTCAGAATTGTATCCTGAGGAGGAACAGTAAGAATGAAAATAGTATTTATGGGAACACCTGATTTTTCAGTTCCGGCATTAGAAGAACTTGCAAAAGTACATCAGGTGGTAGCAGTTATAACACAGCAGGATAGACCAAAGGGTAGAGGTCACAAGATGCAGTATACACCTGTTAAGGAGAAAGCATTAGAATTGAATATTCCTGTTTATCAGCCTGAAAAAGTAAAAAATCCTGAGTTTGTGGATATACTAAGAGAGATAAATCCTGACGTTATAGTTGTAATAGCTTTTGGACAGATACTTTCAAAAGAAATATTAGACCTTCCAAAGTACGGCTGTATCAACGTTCACGCTTCATTATTACCTAAATATAGAGGAGCAGCACCAATTCAGTGGGCTGTAATAGATGGCGAAGAAGAAACAGGCGTTACAACAATGTACATGGCAGAAGGACTTGACACAGGAGACGTAATAGACACAGCAGTCATAAAATTAGATGAAAAAGAAACAGGTGGAAGTCTTTTCGACAAGCTTGCAATAGAAGGTGGAAAATTAATAGTTGAAACATTATCAAAACTTGAAAATGGAACAGCTACAAGAACCCCACAGGATGATGAAAAATCATCATATGCAGGAAAGATAACAAAAGAATTAGGGCAAATCGATTTTACAAAACCGGCAGTTACAATAGAAAGATTAATTAGAGGACTAAACCCTTGGCCAAGTGCATACACAACACTAGATGGCAAGGCCATGAAAGTATGGGATGCAACAGTAGAGGAAGGAAACGTAACAGAACAACCCGGCGAAATCGTAGAAATCGCAAAACACTATATAAAAGTAGCCACAGGAGAGAATTATTTAAAGATAAACGAAATTCAACTTGCAGGCAAAAAGCGAATGCCAATGGATGCGTTCTTGAATGGTTACACTATTAAAGAAAATATATTAGGCTTGTAATGTGACATATGAAAACTATATTAGCAAGTGCTCTGAAGCCGTCGGTCCTTAGAAGGTGGGGATAGCGAAGCTGTCACCGGCTTCTTAGTACCGCTACGAGCTGAAGGCAGCGGGAGCGTGCTTGCGTTATAGTTTTCATATGGCATAGTAGAAAGGAGACGATATTATGCTTTACGGATATTATTTTGATCCAACCTATGTACTTATTGTAATCGGTATGGTTATTTGCATGGCTGCATCAGCCCATGTAAATTCTACTTTTAGAAAATATTCTAAATACAGAAGTAATTCAGGATTAACAGGTGCCCAGGCGGCTAAGATGATTCTTGAATCACAGGGTATTTATGATGTTACAATTCAGCATATAGGTGGAGATTTAACAGATAACTATAATCCTTCAAACAAGGTTTTAAGCCTTTCAGATGCAACATATAATCAGACTAATGTTGCGGCAATTGGTGTTGCGGCTCACGAATGCGGTCACGCAATGCAGCATGCAAAAGGATATGCACCTATAAGTGTTAGAAACGCCCTTGTTCCTTTTGCAAACTGGGGCTCAAGATTATCATGGATTTTGATTATTGTAGGAATATTATTTTATGGTAATGGGACAGGACAGACATTGCTTGACCTTGGTATTATTGCTTTTTCATTGGCAGTATTGTTCCAGTTAGTAACATTGCCTGTAGAATTTAATGCATCAGGAAGAGCAATTAGAGTTTTGGAAAGCACAGGAATATTTGGAAATACTGAATTAAAGTATACTAAAAAAGTTTTGGGAGCAGCAGCTTTAACTTATGTTGCAGCAGCAGCTTCATCGATTTTACAGTTATTAAGATTGGGAATTCTTTTTGGAGGAAGAAATGACGACTAGTAAGCCGGTAAATCAGGTAAATTTAAGAAATATAGTTTTGGAAATGCTTTTGCAGGTTAATAAAGGAGAAAAAAGTCACGTTGCATTAAAAAGCACATTAGACAAAAATGTTAGCCTTGACAAACATCAACGATCTTTTATTACAAGACTTTTTCAGGGAACATTAGAGAGAAGAATTGAGATTGACTTTATTATAAATCAGTTTTCAAAAACTCCGGTTAATAAGATGAAACCTGTAATAAGGGAGATTTTGAGAATGGGTGTTTATCAAATTAAGTATATGGATAATGTACCTGTTTCGGCAGTTTGCAACGAAGGGGTGAAGCTGGCTGAAAAAAGAAAATTTAGAAATCTTAAGGGATTTGTAAATGGAGTTTTAAGAAATATCGCACGAAATATTGAAAAAATAGAATATCCAAAGGAACAGAAAGAAAGACTGTCGGTTATTTATTCTGTTCCTAAGTGGATAATTGAAAAATGGACAAAAGAGTATGGAATTTCAAAAACAGAAGAGATGCTTGAAGGGTTATATAAGCCGAAAGCAACTTCTGTTAGATGCAATACATCAAGGGCAACTGTAGAAGAAATTGTTAAAAGTCTTGAATATCAGGGAACAACAGTTGAAAAATCTAAACTTTATGATAAGGCACTTAAAATATCAGGCTATGACAAGTTAGAAAATCTTGATGTTTTTAAGGCAGGAATGATTACCGTTCAGGATGAAAGCTCAATGATGGTAGGAATTGCAGCAAATCCTAAAGAAAAAGACTATATAATTGATGTGTGTGCTGCACCGGGAGGAAAGAGTCTTCACGTTTCAGAACTTCTTAATGGAACAGGAACTGTTGAGGCGAGAGATTTAACAGAGTATAAGATAGGGCTTATAGAAGAAAATGTTGCCAGAGTAGGTAATGAAAACATAATAACAAAAGTAAGTGATGCCACAGTATTAGATAAAGAAGCAATTGAGAAAGCGGATATTGTTATTGCTGATCTTCCATGCTCAGGACTTGGAGTTATTGGCAATAAAAGTGATATAAAGTATAATGTAACACAGAATCAGATCGATGAATTAGTAGAATTACAAAGAAAGATACTAAAGCAGGTAAGCAAATATGTTAAGCAAGGTGGAAAGCTTTTGTATAGTACCTGCACGGTAAACAGACAGGAAAATGATAGTAATGTTAAATGGATACAGGACAATCTTCCTTTTAAATTACAATCATTAAATGGAATTGTGCCGGAGCAGCTTAAATGTGAAAAGGGTTGTCTTCAGATTTATCCGGGACAATATGGCATGGATGGATTTTTCGTGTCATTATTTATAAGAGAATAAAGGTTATGGTTATGACAGAAAAGAAGGATATTAAATCATATAATTTAGATGAATTAAAACAGGAATTAGCTAATATGGGCGAAAAGCCTTTTAGGGCAGGACAAATATATAAATGGATACATATTGAAAAGGTTCAGTCTTTTGATGAAATGACTAATATTTCAAAAAACCTAAGAGAAACATTAGATGAGCAGTTTGAAATTGTCACATTAGAGCCTGTAAGGGTGTTGATTTCAAAGATTGACGGAACAAGAAAGTATTTGTTTAGAATAAAAGGTGGAGCAGTAATCGAAAGTGTACTTATGAGATACCATCACGGTAATTCCGTATGTATTTCAACACAATCAGGATGTCGAATGGGCTGTAGATTTTGTGCCTCAACTCTTAACGGACTGGATAGAAACTTAAGACCTTCTGAATTGTTAGAACAGATATATGAAATAGAAAAGAACATAGGAGAGAGAGTTTCCAACATTGTTTTAATGGGAAGTGGAGAGCCTCTTGATAATTTTGAAAATGTGACAAAGTTTCTTGAATTAATAAGCGATGAAAATGGGTTAAACATAAGCCAGAGAAATATAACGTTGTCAACCTGTGGCTTGGTTCCAAGAATGAAGGAATTGGCAAATATGCATCCTCAGATTACGTTGGCATTGTCACTTCACGCTTCAGATGATGATACAAGAAGGGAACTTTTACCTATAGCAAGAAAATATACCATAGCTGAAGTTTTGGATGCCTGCAAGTATTATTTCGACAAGACGGGCAGACGTATAACTTTTGAATACAGTCTTGTGGCAGGTGTAAATGACACAGTGGAAGAAGCAGAGAAGCTTTCAGCACTGGTTAAGAATCTTAACTGTCACGTAAATCTTATACCGGTTAATCCTATTAAAGAAAGAGATTTCGTTCAGACGGGAAAGAAGGCTGTTGAACGATTTAAAAGGGTACTTGAAAAAAATAGGATAAATGTTACTATAAGAAGAGAAATGGGACGAGACATTAATGGTGCCTGCGGACAGCTTAGAAATGACGCTATGCGGGAAGAAAGGGAGGAATCAGGTGAATAATTACAAAATAAATGCATTTGGGAAAACTGATGTAGGGTTAATGAGAACCATTAATCAGGATAGCATTTTTGTTTCCACTAAGCCGGTGGGTAAACTCCCAAACCTTTTCATTGTAGCCGATGGAATGGGGGGACATAAAGCTGGAGATGTGGCATCAAGAGTAGCAATCGAGAAGTTTGTTAAATATGCCTGCACAACACATATGACAGATCCGGCTAACATATTGGATGCCGGTATTATGTCCATTAATAAGGAAATATACGATATGGCTAATTCCAACAGGGATTATAGCGGAATGGGAACAACTTTTGTTGCCGCTGTTATTGCAGAAGGTCATGTTTATATTGCCAATGTTGGAGACAGCAGATTATATTATATTGGAAAAGATATACAACAAATAACAAGGGATCATTCCTTGGTTGAGGATATGGTTAGAATGGGACTTTTGGAGAAAGAAGAGGCAAGAACTCATTACAAGAAAAATGTAATTACAAAAGCCATTGGCGTTGCTGAGGACAAAACAGCAACACCTGATATATTTGAGATAGAAATAGATAATGGGGACAAATTATTATTGTGTTCAGACGGATTAACTAACATGGTAATTGACTATGACATTAATAAGATTATCAGGAAAAGTGAGTCAATTGAGGATGCGGTGAGAACTTTAATTAATACTGCAAACGAAAATGGCGGGAAAGATAATATATCAGCAATTCTTATTAGTGCAGAATATACGGAAAATCAGGATAGTCTGCTATCTGAACAATAGGAGTGAGAAAGTTTATGTTGGAAAGAGGATTTTTTATTAATAACCGTTATGAAATTCTTAGCAGAGTAGGGGCAGGCGGAATGTCTGATGTTTATAAAGCTAAGGATCATAAATTAAATAGAAACGTAGCAATTAAGGTGCTAAAAAATGAATTTAGCAAGGATAAAAATTTTGTGTCCAAATTTAGGGTTGAAGCACAGTCAGCGGCAAGCCTTATTCATCCTAATATTGTAAATGTATATGATGTAGGTGAGGATGCGGGTCTTTATTATATTGTTATGGAATTGATAGAGGGAATCACATTAAAAAGCTATATTGACAAGAAAGGCAAGCTTTCTGTTAAAGAAACAATAAGTATAGCAATCCAGATTGCCAATGGTATTGAATGTGCCCACAATAATCAGATTGTTCATAGAGACATAAAGCCTCAGAACATTATGATTTCAAGAGAAGGAAAAGTCAAGGTGACAGACTTTGGTATTGCAAGGGCTGCATCAGCCAATACTATTAACGGCAGTGCAATGGGGTCCGTTCATTATATTTCACCTGAACAGGCAGGTGGACAGTATGTTGACGAGAAAAGTGACATATATTCACTTGGCATTACAATGTTTGAAATGCTTACAGGCAGAGTTCCTTTTGACGGTGAATCAACAGTAACAATAGCCTTAAAGCATATTAAAAGCAATGTACCTAGTGTTAGGGAATATTTGCCTAACGTACCTGTAAGCATTGAAAAAATAATTCTGAAATGTACACAGAACAGAGCAGACAGAAGATATCCAAAAATCTCATTGCTTATATCTGATTTAAAGAGAGCTTTGTCTGAACCAAATGTTGATTTTGTTCAGCTTGAACAGAGAGTAGACAATGGCTCAACAGTAATGATTACAGATGATGAAATTAACCAGCTTAGAAGTGGAAGTAATAAGAAAGTAAAGGATGATAATGGCAAACCTGACGATGACATTGATTATTTACCACCTAAAGTAGGCAATGCAGTGACAATTGGTAGTGTTGTTGCAGGCATTGTGGCGTTAATTATTGTGGCTGCAATAGTTACAAGTTTTGTATTTTCAATGGTTAACAGCAACAAGATTAAGTTGCAGAATACAGTTACAGGCAGTGATGTGGAAACAACTATTGATCCTAAGAAGACAGAAGTTCCTAACGTAGTTGGAATGAGTGAAGATGAAGCAGAAAAAACACTTCATGAAAAAGAATTAGGTGTAAAATATGAAGCTTATGAATACAATGATCAGTATCAGAGTGGTTATATTATTAAACAGTCAGTTGCAAAAGGAAAAGTAATTGATAAGAATGAAACTATTTTACTTACTGTAAGTAAGGGAGCCGAAAAGATCGAAGTTCCATCAGGAATAAAGGGCTCAGACCTTGACACTGCAATTTCAAAACTTGAAGATAAAGACCTTAAATGGGAATTGGTTTATGAATACAGTAGTAGTGAGATTAACAGAGTTATTTCATGTTATCCAATAGAACAGGCTTTGGTTTCCAAGGGAGATACAATTAAGCTTACTGTAAGCAGGGGGCAGAAGACAGTCGAAAACAGCAATATTGGTACAATACCAAATGTTGAAGGAAAGAAGCTTGACAAGGCACAGCAGCTTATTAGTAATGCAGGATATTCTGTTGGCGACACAAGGGAAGTTTACGATGAAGAAATAGAAAAGGGTATTGTAATCAGACAGACAATAAAGTCAGGCTATGCACCAAAGGGAACAACAATAAGCCTTGTTGTAAGTAAAGGCTCAAAAGATGCTGACAAGAAGTATAAGGGAACATATACTTTTGCAAAAGAGGACTTAATGGATGAAGAGGGCAATCCTATTAAAAGTGGAACAGTAGTTGTTTTATTAAACGGCTCATCACAGGGAATTGATCCTGAATATTCAGATGTATCAAAGTGGCCGGGAGATTACACAATGACACTTACAAGTGATACAAAGGGCAAGGCAACAATTGAACTGTTAATAGACGGAAAAGTTGTAAAAACAGATAAGGTTAAACTAAAATAAAATCAGGTGCCGTGGTAAATGCTACGGCACCTTTAATGAAGTTAAGTGGAATAAGAAGGTATGCAGGGAAAAATAATAAAAGGAATTGCAGGATTTTATTATGTTTATGTTGAAAACAAAGGCATATATGAATGCAAGGCAAAAGGAAAATTTAGAAACAAAAGCATAAAACCATTAGTTGGGGACAATGTAATGGTGGACATTATTGATGAAGAAAAGAAAAAAGGAAACATATCAGAAATTTTGGAGAGAAAGAACCAGCTTATAAGACCGGCTGTGGCAAATGTAGATCAGGCAATGATAGTGTTTGCCGTGAAAAAACCAAATCCAAATTTGAATCTTTTAGATAGATTTCTTGTAATGATGGAGTTTCAAAATATAGAAACAATAATATGCTTCAACAAAATAGACATAGGCGATGATGACTATATGAACCAATTGCAGACCATCTATCAAAAGGCAGGCTACAAAGTAATGTTTGCCAGTGCCACAAAAGAACAAGGGGTAGATAAAATCAAAAAAATGCTAAAAGGCAAAAGTACCGTGTTTGCCGGACCTTCAGGAGTTGGAAAATCATCAATGCTTAATGCACTAACCAAAGACTACAAAATGGAAACAGGTGCAATAAGTGAAAAAATCGGTCGTGGAAAACATACAACAAGACACTCAGAAATATTCAACATAGACAGCAACTCATACGTTTTTGACACACCCGGCTTTAGCTCACTATTCGTACCGGGAATGACCAAAGAAAAATTACAGTACTGCTTTCCTGAAATGCCACAATACGAACCGGAATGTCGTTTCACAGGCTGCGCCCACATAAACGAACCGGACTGCGGCATCAAAAACGCCTTAGAACAAGGCAAAATAGCCCGGGAAAGGTACGAAAACTACGTACTGTTATACAAAGAACTAGAACAATTAGAAAAAAATAAATACTAAATATAAAAATATAATAAAAATGTAATACATATATTTGCCGCATAAAATTTTCTATTCAGCAAACAATAGACGGCGGAGCAAAATAAGAAAGACAACGTGTTTGCAATAGAAAATTCTACGTGGAAAAAGTAAAAGAACATTTAAAGGAGAAAGAAAATGATTAAACTAGCACCTTCAATTTTATCAGCAGACTTTGCCAATCTTGGCAACGACATCAAAAGAATAGACCAGGCAGGCTGTGACTGGATACATGTAGACATAATGGACGGAATGTTCGTTCCAAACATCTCATTTGGAATGCCTGTAACCAAAGCTGCAAGAGCATACACAAAAAAATACTTTGATGTACATTTAATGATTCAGGAACCAATTCGTTATGTAAAGGAATTCAAGGCAGTAGGAGCAGATATGCTTACAGTACATGTGGAAGCATGTGAAGATGTTCAGGCTACGATTGATGCAATTCACGCAGAGGGAATGGATGCAGGTCTGGCTTGCAATCCTGAAACACCGGTAGAAGATATAGTTCCTTTTATTGATAAGGTTGAAATGATTTTGATAATGACAGTTCATCCGGGATTTGGCGGACAGTCATATATTGACGAGTGTACAGAAAAGATTGAGATTGTAAACGCAATTGTACATGAATACAATCTTAAAACATTGATAGAAGTTGATGGTGGAATTAAAGTGGATAACGTATGCATTCCTTTAGATGCCGGAGCTAATGTAATTGTTGCAGGCTCAGCAGTATTTGGCGGAAATGTGGAAGAAAATGTTAAAAACTTTAAAGAACAGTTTCAGAATTTTGAAGACTAATAATTGAAAAAATGAGAAGAATTATACATAATATAAAAAGGTATCCTGACAAAACTGCCGGGACACCTTTTTTTGTTACTAAAATTATTTAATATTTATTTTAGAAAAATGATATTATTAATTTAAACATTAAATCTAAATGTAATTACATCTCCGTCCTGAACAACATAGTCCTTACCCTGTAATCCAACAAGACCTTTTTCTTTAGCCTTTGCTAAAGAACCACATTCAATTAAGTCTTTGTAAGCAACAACTTCGGCACAGATAAATCCACGTTCAAAGTCTGTGTGAATCTTTCCGGCAGCCTGTGGAGCCTTAGTACCTTTCTTAATTGTCCAAGCTCTTGTTTCAGCTTCACCTGATGTAAGGTAGCTGATTAAACCAAGAAGAGAGTAGCTAGCCTTGATTAATTTATCAAGACCTGATTCGCTGATACCTAAGTCTTCTAAGAACATCTGCTTTTCATCATCGTCTAATTCAGAAATTTCCTGTTCAATTTCAGCACTGATAACAAAAACTTCACTTCCGTTTTCAGCAGCAAACTTTCTAACTGCTTCAACGTGTGGGTTAGAATTGCCATCGTCAGCCAAATCATCTTCTGAAACATTAGCTGCAAAAATAACAGGCTTGTATGTTAAAAGATTGTATTCAGCAAGCCAAGCTAATTCGTCTTCATCTTCTGTTTCATATTTGATTGCAAGGTTTCCTTCTTCAAGGAAAGCCTTCATTCTCTGTTGGAAATCTAATTCTTTAGCCAAAGCTTTGTCATTTCTTGCACCACGTGTTGTTTTTGCAATACGTCTTTCAAGAATTTCAACATCAGAGAAAATTAATTCATAGTTAATTGTTTCAATATCTCTAATAGGATCAATGCTTCCATCAACGTGGATAACATTAGTGTCCTCAAAACATCTTACAACATGTACAATTGCATCAACTTCACGAATGTTGGCAAGAAACTGGTTTCCTAAACCTTCACCCTTAGATGCACCCTTGACTAAACCTGCAATGTCAACAAATTCGATAACAGCAGGGATAGTTTTTTTTGAATTATATAAAGCTGTGAGCTTATCGATTCTTTCATCCGGAACTGCAACAACGCCTACGTTAGGATCAATTGTACAGAATGGATAGTTAGCAGATTCAGCACCTGCTTTAGTTAGTGAATTAAATAAAGTACTTTTTCCTACATTTGGTAGTCCAACAATACCTAATTTCATAATTAGAATCCTCCAATCTTTAGTTATATATATAAAATTATTATTGGCTATACATAAATCAATTGTAAATACCAAATGATAGTTTAACATATTTTTGAAAAACCCTCAATAAAATAAAGAAGTATTTCTAACAAAGTATTTCCGCAAAAAGTAATATGTTACAAAAATTAAAGTCAAAAAAGCATTGCGAAGAAAATTATAAAAAATAAAATAAATTCAATAAGTATCTCATAAGGCTGTATTATTATAAAAATAAATGTGGTATAATTTCATAGTTAAAGTAAATGAGCGTATAAAGAGAGGACACAATAATGAATTTAAATTTGTTAGCAACAACATCAATTGAATTTCCTAATTTGCATATTTCATTAAATAACCTTCCAAAGTCATTTAGTTTATTTGGCGTTGATATAGCTTTTTATGGAGTTATTATTGCATTTGGAATGTTAGCAGGAATTGCACTTGTATGTTATGATGCCAAGTCATCAGGTCAGGATTATAATTTGTATATAGATTTTGCAATGTATGCAATTATTTTAAGCGTGATTGGTGCAAGATTATACTACGTAGTTTTTAGTTGGGATTATTACAGTGCACATCCTTCAGAGATTATTAACATTAGAGAAGGTGGACTTGCAATCTATGGCGGAGTAATAACCGGAATAATTACATGTATTGTTTATACAAAGATTAAAAAAATCTCATTTTTCAAGGTGGCTGACTCAGCAGTTTTAGGATTGATTATTGGTCAGATAATTGGAAGATGGGGAAACTTCTTTAACAGAGAAGCGTTCGGTCAGGTTGCCACAAGCAAGAATCCTTTTATGATGAGGATATTTTTTGACGATAATTATAGCATAAATCAGGTACCTGATGCTGTAAGAATCGGAATGGAAAACCTTAAGGGAATGGATTTGTCAGAGATTGGTTATATTCAGGTACAGCCAACATTTCTTTACGAATCAGTGTGGAACCTGATGGTATTAATATTAATGCTAATATTCAGAAAAAAGAAAAAGTTTGATGGAGAAGTCTTTCTCTGGTATCTCTTTGGATACGGAATCGGCAGATTTGTAATAGAAGGCTTTAGAACAGACCAACTTATAATGCCGGTAACAGGCTGGCCAGTATCTCAGGCATTGTCACTGGTGTTGGCAGTGGTTGCAGCAGTAGTAGTCGTAGTTAAAAGAGTAAAGATAAGCAGGCAGGAAAAGATGGCGTAGAAGAAGCAGAAAAGTTAAAACGAAAATAGTAAATTAAATATAAGACAAGTTATAGATAACAAGTTTTTCTAAGGAAGAAGAATGGGAGCTTTGAAGAATCAAGGTTCCCATTCTTTTTGTTGTTAGGAAGAGAACAAGTTGTTGTGTAGTTTACAATCCAACCACATCATTACCACCTTTTACCACCAAATATCAAGAAAATCCCAATACTCCCATAAAACAAGGAAAAGAACAGTGTAAAACCATCAAAAAAGGGGTTGCAATAATCCCTGAAATAGTATAAAATTTCCTTATGAGTGGTAAATTGATGTCAATTAGTGGTAAAAAGTGGTAAAAATTACTGCTTTTCGAAAAAAAGTAGGTGAGTTTTTTGTTTACAGGAGAGTACACACAAAAAATGGATACTAAGGGAAGAACAATCGTCCCTGCAAAGTTCAGAGAAGAACTTGGTACAAGCGTAGTTGTAACCAGGGGACTCGATGGCTGTCTTTTTGCGTACTCAAAAGAAGCTTGGCATGCTTTGGAAGAGAAACTTAGCAGTTTACCATTTGCAGACAGAAAAGTTAGAGATTTTAACCGTTTCTTTCTTGCAGGAGCATCGGAATTAGAGACAGATAAGTTGGGACGAGTGCTTATGCCGGCAGTTTTAAGAAAGTTTGGAAACTTAGACAAAGAAGTTGTTTGGGTTGGTGTTGGCGACAGACTTGAAATTTGGAACAGTGATAAGTGGAATGAACAGATGATGTCATACCTTGAAGGAGACGACGTAGAAGAGAAGATAGAAGACCTTGCATCTTATATGGCAGAGTTGGGAATTTAAAGACCAATAAAGAATAAAAAGAAGATAAACTTAAAAATAGCATTTTAAAATTGCATTTAAGATAACATTTAGTTTTGAGGCCGAATTAGAAGTGTAACAGCATAAAGGCGCGAGAGTTAAGAATAATAAAAAAGAAAGAAGGTCAAACATGGATTTCAAACATGTATCAGTATTATTAAACGAAACCATTGATGGCTTAAATATAAATCCTGATGGAATATATGTAGACGGAACATTAGGCGGTGGCGGACATTCTTACGAAATATGTAAGAGATTGTCAGACAAGGGCAGATTAATCGGAATAGATCAGGACGGAGAAGCATTAGAAGCTGCCAGAGAACGCTTAAAGGAATTTGAGGACAAGATTACATTAGTTAGAAGTAACTATTGTGAGATTGACACAATCCTAAAGGATTTGGAAATAGAGAAAGTCGATGGAATCGTATTAGATTTAGGAGTTTCTTCATATCAGTTGGACAATTTGGAGAGAGGTTTTTCATACAAGTCAGACGCTCCTCTTGATATGAGAATGGATCAGAGACAGAACAAAACAGCAGCAGATGTTGTTAATAATTATAGCGAAAACGAACTTTTTAGAATAATAAGAGATTATGGCGAGGATAAGTTTGCAAAGAATATAGCTAAGCATATAGTTATGGCAAGAAAAGAAAAACCATTGGAGACAACAGCAGAACTAAGCGAGATTATAAAGGCTTCAATACCAATGAAGTTTCAGGCTAAAGGCGGACATCCTGCAAAGAAGACTTTTCAGGCTATCAGAATAGAAGTAAATCAGGAACTTACAGTTTTAAAAGAATCTTTGGATACAATGATTGATCATTTGAATCCGGGTGGAAGAATCTGTGTGATAACATTCCACTCATTAGAGGATAGGATTACAAAGATTAAATTTAGGGAGAATGAGAATCCTTGTACATGTCCACCTGATTTTCCGGTTTGTGTATGTGGAAAAGTTTCAAAAGGAAAAGTAATAACAAGAAAACCAATTATTCCTTCAGAAGAAGAAATGACAGAGAATAAGAGATCAAAGAGTTCAAAATTAAGAATTTTTGAAAGGCGTTAAAAAATGAATCAGGTAAGAAGAAGTAATTACGGAAGAGAATATGTGGACGGAAATACCGTAAGAAAACTTAATCCGGATAGAGATAGAAGAGTATATGTTGACGGAAAAAGAGTACAGGAAAATGAAAGACAGATAAGAGCAAGAGAATACGCAAAAATAATGAATGCACCATATGTAGCATTCCTTGCAATCGTATCAGCAGTTTGCCTTATAATGTGCGTATGTTACTTAAATATTCAGTCAGACATATCAGAAACAAGAACAAACATAGCAACATTAAAAGGTCAGATTAGTACAGTTCAGTCACAGAATGATGCTTTAAATTACTCAATTAACAGCTACATAGATACTGACAATATTTACAAGATGGCTACAAATAAGTTAGGAATGAAGCAGGCTACAGATGACCAAATCTCCAAGTACAAATTAAGTGATGGAGGTTATACAGTTCAGTATGGGGATATACCTAATAAATAGTTATGAGTGAGAGAAGAGTTAGAAGAAGAAAACCAAGGTTAAAATTTGATAAGCAAATGTACAAAAAGCTAGGAATACTATTTTGGATTGTAGTACTAGCTTTATTTGCATTGTGTACAAGAATAGCTTACCTTAATGTGGCAAAGGGAGATAACTATTCAATAAAAGTTTTAGAACAGCAAAGCTTTACAAGCAAGACCATTCCTTATAAAAGAGGAGACATAAAGGACAGAAACGGCAATGTATTGGCAACAAGCGTTATGGTATACAATCTTATAATAGACTCTAAAGTAGTAATGAGCAATGAAAAATACCTTACGCCAACAGTTAATGCATTGGTAAAGTATTTTGATTTTAATGAAGATGACCTTCGAACAGCAATCAAAGAAAGAAAAAATAACAGCTATTGGGTTGCAAAGAAGAACCTTGAGTATAAGGATATTCAAAAGTTTGAAAGTTATCTTAATTACGAATATGCAGATACAAAAGAAGAGGAAACCACAGTTCAGAATACCAAAGGTATTTGGTTTGAAAAGAAATACAAGAGAATGTATCCGTATAATAATCTGGCATGTTCGCTATTAGGTTTTGCAAACAGTGATAATAGTGCCACAATCGGAATTGAAAGCAGCTATAACAGCTTTCTTCAGGGGACAGATGGAAGAGAGTACGGTTATATGGATTCCGATAATAATATGGAAACAGTAATTAAGGATGCAAAAGATGGAGACAATATTGTTTCTTCGATAGATATGAACATTCAGCGTATTGTTCAGAAATCTATAAAGAAATATATGAAAAAATACAGTCCAAAGAGAATTTCAGTTGTTATTGCAAATCCTAACAATGGGGAAATTTTGGCAATGGCAGATGATACTACTTTTGATTTGAATGATCCATATAATTTAGAAGATTATTATACAGAAGCACAGATTTCGTCAATGTCACAAAAGAAACAGTCAGAAAAATTAAACAGCATATGGAATAACTACTGTATAACAGACTCTTACGAACCGGGTTCAACTGCTAAGCCTTTTACAGTGGCGGCAGCTTTTGAGGAAGGAAAAATAAACAGAAAATCAACATTTACCTGTGATGGTCAGGAAAAAGTTGGTGGCTTTACAATTAAATGCCATAAAGTTGACGGGCACGGAACAATAACAGTTAAGGAAGCCATTGCAGAATCATGTAACGACTATATGATGCATATAGGAAAATTACTTGGCGCAAAGAAATTTGTCAAATATCAGGAAAGATTTGGCTTTGGCACAAAGACAGGAATTGATCTTCCAAATGAAACAAGAGGACTGGTATATGGAACAGATATGGGTTCGTCAACACTTGCAACTAACTCATTTGGACAGAACTTTACAGTAAATATGATTCAGATGGTTTCAGGATTTTCATCATTAATTAATGGTGGTTATTACTACGAACCAAGAGTGGTAAAGCAGGTTGTAACATCAGACAATCAGCTTGTAAAGAACTACTCAAAGACTTTGGTTAAGCAGACAATTACAAAAGAAACATCTGATTATATAAAAGAATGTTTAAGATCTGTTGTAACTGATGGTACAGGTTCAACAGCCGCAATAAGTGGATATACAGTCGGTGGTAAAACAGGAACTGCCGAAAAGGTTGATACATCGGGAAAAGGCAAAGGAAGATTAAAGAACCAATATATTTTGTCGTTCTTAGGTTGTGTACCTTGTGAAAATCCACAGGTAGTATGTTATACACTTATGGATACACCTAAAAAAGATCCACAGGCAACAGCTTATAACACGGAATTGTGGACCGACATAATGAAACAGGTTTTACCATACTTAGGTGTTGAAAAAACTGAAAAGATAGAAAAGAAAGCTAAGAAACAGAACCTTGAAACAGAATTTTATTCAGATGGAATAATAGAAGGCGATGATGGTTCATTAGTGAAGAAGAGCAAAGAAGATTAATTAAGTTAATATATTTAAAGTGTAATTGTGGGCAGCTATAAAGAATAAGTTATAATAAATGTCTTTATAGAGGCCCACAAGTGCATACAGTTAAAACAATAAACCGAAAAATGCTTATGATATATATGGCTTTTATAATTTCTATTTGCATTATTGTAATAGGAAAGCTAATATATTTAATGGTATACAAGTCAGAATATTACGGAGCTAAGGCTCTTGAAATTCAGGAAAGAGAAAGAAAGATTAAAGCACCACGTGGAGAGATACTTGATAGAAACGGAAAGGTTATAGCAAGTAACAAGACTGTTTGCACAATATCCGTTATATATAATCAGGTTAAGGAAACTGAAAAGGTTATTGAAATTCTTGCAAAAGAGCTGGAAATGACCGACAAAGAGGTGCGTAAGAAAGTCACAAAAAGAAGTTCAAGGGAAAAAATAAAATCCAATGTGCCTAAAGAAAAAGGCGATGCCATAAGAAATTATAATCTTTCAGGGGTAAAGGTTGACGAAGATTATAAAAGGTATTATCCTTATTCAAGTCTGGCATCTAAAGTTTTGGGTTTTACAGGAGCCGATAATCAAGGTATAATTGGACTTGAAATTAAATATGACAAATACTTAAAGGGAACAGACGGACTGATTCTTACACCAACAGATTCCAGAGGTGTTGAACAGGAGAAGGCTTTGGAACAAAGAGTTGAACCTGTAAGCGGAAACAGTCTGACAACAAGCATAGATGTAAATATTCAAAAGTATTCAGAGCAGATAGCTTACAATGCCTTAAAAGCCAAGCAGGCCAATTATGTATCAATAATTGTAATGAATCCTAACAATGGAGAGATTTTGGCAATGGTTAATGTTCCGGAATTTGATTTGAATAATCCATATAAGTTAATTTATGAAACAGATAATAATATATCGGCTAAAGAAAAGCAGAAGCTGTTAAATAAGATGTGGAGAAATCAGTGCATCAATGACACTTATGAACCAGGTTCAACTTTTAAAGTTGTAACCGCAACAGCAGCTTTGGAAGAAGGAGCCGTAACAATAGACTCAAAGTTTAACTGCCCGGGATTCAAGATAGTAGAGGACAGAAAGATTAGATGCCACAAAATCACAGGTCATGGAAGTGAGGATTTTTTACATGGAACAATGAACTCCTGTAATCCGGTTTTCATAGAGGTTGGCTTAAAAGTAGGAGCAAAGAACTTCTACAAATATCTTGGAAAACTAGGGCTTTTAAATAGAACAGGAATAGATATTCCGGGTGAGGCATCCACAATAATCCACAAGATTCAGAATGTGGGAGAAGTGGAACTTGCCACAATGTCTTTTGGACAGTCTTTTCAGATAACACCAATGCAGTATTTAGTTGCTGCAAGTGCGGTGGTAAATGGAGGAACATTGGTAACACCTCATTTTGCCGTAAAGGCTGAAAATGCTGACAATAAATTAGTTGAAAAGTTTCAATATAAAAGTCAGAGTAATGTTATTTCCAAAAACACATCAGAAACAATGAAGTTTATACTTGAAAAAGTTGTTTCAGAAGGAACCGGAAGTAAAGGTCAGGTTCCCGGTTTTAAGGTTGGTGGAAAAACAGCAACATCACAAAAATTACCAAGAGGTTCAGGCAGATACATAGCTTCATATATGAGTTTTGCTCCGGCAGATAAGCCAAAAGTAATAGCAATGGCTATTATTGATGAACCAAAAGGTATTTATTATGGCGGACAGGTGGCAGCGCCACTTATCAGTCAGTTATACAAAAATATACTTCCTTATTTATTGGAAGGAGAGAAACAAGGAGAATAAAATGAGTACAAGTACAACAATTATTATGGCAATTATTATTTCATTTGCAGTAAGCGTAATATTATGTCCGATAGTAATTCCGATTTTGAAAAAAATGAAATTTGGACAGTATATTAGAGAGGTAGGACCAAAATCTCACCAGAGCAAAACAGGAACACCTACAATGGGTGGAATGATTATATTGGCAGGAGTTATTGTAACATCTTTGATTTTCATGATAGTGGAAAAGAATACTAAGATAGCACCTGTTCTTTTTATGACAGTTGGATTTGGTCTTATTGGTTTTATAGATGATTATATAAAAGTCGTAAAAAAGAGAAATCTTGGACTTACGGAAATACAAAAATTTTCATTGCAGGTTGTTGTAACAGCAGTTTTTTGTGTATATATGATAAAATATATTGGTACATCAACAATAATTCCGTTTACAGGCGGATATGAAATTACAATGCCAACATGGTTATTTGTAATATTCTTATTTATTGCAGTTATTGGAACTGTTAACGGAGCAAACTTTACAGACGGACTTGATGGACTTGCAACAAGCGTAACAATTATTATTGCAGTATTCTTTACAATGGTTTCAATTGGAACCGGGTTAGAACCTATTTCAGCGGCTTTTGTAGGGGCGTTAATGGGATTTTTCTTATATAATGTATATCCGGCAAGAGTATTTATGGGAGATACAGGTTCATTAGCACTGGGTGGATATGTTGCAGCCATTGCATTTGTATTAAAAATGCCTATATTTATTGTTATTGTGGCATTCATTTATTTAATTGAAGTTATTTCAGTTATGATGCAGGTAACATGGTTTAAATATACAAAGAAAAAATATGGAGAGGGAAGAAGAATATTTAAGATGGCACCTCTTCATCATCACTTCCAGGAAAGTGGTTACACAGAAACACAGGTTGTTGCAGCATTTGCTGTTGTAACAGCAATATTGTGTTTAATTGGATATTTAGGATTATAAAAGAAAGGTCGAACAAGTCATGGATTGGAAAACACAAAAGGTTTTAGTTGCAGGTTCAGGAAAAAGCGGAATAGGAGCAACTGATTTATTAAAGAAAGTTGGAGCAGAAGTTATTATTTATGATGGTAACGATAAGCTTAAAGAAGAGGATGTTTTAAACAAACTTGAAAATAAAGAAGATGTAAAAGTTATTTTAGGAGAACTTGAAGATAGCGTTATTAATGAAATAGATATGATGGTTTTAAGCCCGGGAATAGCTATTGATGCACCTTTTGTTTTAAGAGTAAAAGAGGCAGGAGTTCCAATTTGGGGTGAAATTGAACTTGCTTATGTAATTGGAAAAGGAAAGCTTGCAGCAATTACAGGAACTAACGGAAAGACAACCACAACAGCTTTAGTTGGCGAGATTATGGCTAATTATTATGATAAGGTTGATGTTGTTGGAAACATTGGAAATCCATATACAACAACAGCATTTGATTCAACTGATGATACAGTTACAGTTGCCGAAATCAGTAGCTTTCAGTTAGAAACAATACATACATTTAAGCCTGATGTAAGTGCTGTTTTAAATATTACACCTGATCATCTTAACAGACATTATACAATGGAATGTTATACAGATGTAAAAATGAGTATTGCAAAGAATCAGGACAGCAATCAGCCTATAGTTTTAAATTATGAAGATCCTATTTTGAGAGAATATGCAGGAAAACTTACTAACAGAATTATTTGGTTTAGCAGTAAGCAGAAAGTTAATCCTGGTGTTTATCTTGAAGGAAAGAACATAATTTATGCAGATGGAAAAAAAGAAACATTTGTAACAACAACAGAAGATACTACACTTGTTGGAATTCATAATGTTGAAAATATTATGGCAGCAATTGCTATTTCTATTAATATGGATGTACCTGTTGATATTATAAGAGAAACAATTAGAAAGTTTAAGGCTGTACCACATAGAATAGAATATGTGGAAACAATAAATGATGTAATTTATTATAATGACTCAAAGGGTACAAACACAGATGCGTCAATTAAGGCTATTGAAGCTATGTCAAGACCTACAATTCTTATTGCAGGAGGATATGACAAGAAGGTTTCATTTGATGATTGGGCAGAAGCTTTTGGAGATAAGGTTAAGTGCCTTGTTTTACTTGGTCAAACGGCAGAACAGATTGCGGATACAGTTAAAAAACACGGATTTACTAACATTATATTTACTGAATCACTTAAAGAAGCAGTTGATGAATGTGCTAAGAATGCAAAACCGGGAGATGCAGTATTATTGTCACCTGCATGTGCAAGCTGGGGAATGTTTGACAATTATGAACAGCGTGGAGATATGTTCAAGGAATATGTAAGAGCAATGTGTGAAAAATAATGAATTTAGAAGATATCCTGACATAAAAAGAAAGGAGATTTTGCTGTGGCAACAATGGAAGAATTGGAAACAACAAAAACTGAACCTGAAAAAAAGCCGGTAAGAAGAGCAAGAGGTTATTTTGATTATAGCCTGTTGTTTGTATGGATTTTTATTATGCTGTTGGGATATGTTTTACTTTATAGCGCAAGCTCGTATGTGGCGTTAACTTCTTATGGAAACTCATTTTATTTTCTGAGAAAACAGGTATTTTCCACAGCCGTAGGTTTACTTCCAATGGGATTTTGTACAATTATAGATTACAGACGTTGGAGGAACTTTGCAAAATACGCATATATGGGCTCATTGATTACAGTATTTTTGGTTTTGTCACCTATTGGAATTGAAAATCATGGCGCCAAAAGATGGGTAGGTGTTGGATCGTTACAGTTCCAGCCGGCAGAAGTAGTCAAAATTGGAGTTATTCTTATGACTGCATATATGCTTTCTAAATGTGGCGCTCATGCTCTTAGAAATGTGAGAATATGTTATCAAATTTATGCACCTGCAATTATAGGCGGTGTTTTGATTGTGGGAATAACTTCTAACCTAAGTTCTGCAATTATTATTTTTGGCATCGGAGCTATAATGATAATTATTGCCGGAGCAGATAAGAAGTTTGCTTTATCCCTTGTGGCACTTGGAGGACTTTTCCTTGTGGTTATTCTGATTGCGGGAGCCGCGATGGGAAAAGGCTTTAGATTTTCCCGTATTATGGTATGGCTTAATCCTGAAGAATATGCAGATTCCGGTGGATATCAGGTAATGCAGGGCTTGTATGCCATAGGTTCAGGTGGACTTTTTGGAAAGGGACTTGGAAATAGTGCACAGAAGCTTGGATTTGTTCCAGAAGCAACTAATGATATGATTTTTTCAATTATATGTGAAGAGTTAGGAATTTTTGGAGCGATATGTATCATTCTTCTGTTTATATTTATGATTAGAAGAATGAGAGTGGTAGCGTGTAATGCACCTAACCTTTTCGGTTCAATGATTGTAATTGGGGTTATGGCTCAGATTTCAATGCAGGTAGTTTTAAACATTGCAGTTGTAACAAACAGTATGCCTAACACAGGTGTGTCATTGCCGTTTATAAGTTACGGAGGTACGTCCCTTGTATTTCTGATGGCAGAAATGGGATTGGTTTTTTCGGTTTCAAAAAGTGTAAAGAAAATCCGATAATATAAAAAATGTATTATCAAAGGAGAAATTATATGAAAAGAAAAAAGAAGAGAAAACTGAAAAAAAGTGTTAAAAAACTTCTAATATTGATTCCGATTATAGCGGTGATAGCTATCGTATGTATTTATGGCTTTGCATTAAAAGATGTAAGCTATTCTTCTGATTTACAACAATATTCGGCAGAAGAAGTAAAGGCATATCTTAATGCAAAAAAAATAGATAATACACTTTTGTTTTGGATAAAAAACAAAATAGGAAAAAGTGAAAACATTGACTTGTTTGAAGAATACACTGTAAAAATGCAAAATCCAATGAAAGTTAAAATAATTTCTTACGAAAAGAAACTAAAAGGATACATTAAGATATATAATAGCTTCTATCAGGTTGACGAAGATGGAAAAGTTCTAAAGATAACAGCCGTAAAACCTAAAGACATTCCCATAATAACAGGTTTGGATATTAAGAAAGCTTCAATGTACAATGTACTTGAAACTGGAAACAAAGGTGACATACCGGCACTTACTAATATGTTTAAGGAATTAGATGCATATAAGTTAAAGCCTAAGAAAATAGATATTAACAGGAACTGCGAAATAACAATGTATATCAAAGACCTTAAAGTTCAATTGGGAAAAAATAACAATCTTGATAAAAAATTGAGCGACTTTAATGATTTGTATAAGAATGCTTCCAAATATAAGGGAACACTTAATATGAAATGGGTTAGTACAGATGGAAGTTATACACTGAAAAAAGAGCAGGAAACTACAAAATCTAAAAATACTAAAACAAAAAATAACAAAAAATAAAAATTTACTGTTGATATTTTTCTCAAAGAATTATATTATATTACTATATGTAAATAAGTAATACTATATCTCAGTATGAAAATATGTAAAATAAATTAAGAAAGAATATGGACAAAGGAGGATAAAACCTTGTTAGAGATTACTACAAACGAAAGTGAAGCAGTTGCAAAGATTATAGTTGTAGGTGTAGGTGGAGCAGGAAATAATGCCGTTAATAGAATGATAGATGAGAATATCGGAGGAGTTGAATTTATTTCAGTTAACTCAGATGCTCAGGTGCTTAAGAGAAGTAAAGCACCATCAACATTACAGATTGGTGAAAAGATTACTAAAGGTCTTGGAGCAGGAGCTAAGCCTGAAGTTGGTGAAGCTGCAGCAGAAGAGAACGTAGAAGAAATCGCACAGTTATTAAAGGGTGCTGACATGGTATTCGTAACTTGCGGTATGGGAGGCGGAACAGGAACAGGTGCAGCTCCTGTAGTAGCACGTGTTGCTAAGGAACAGGGAGCTCTTACAGTAGGTGTTGTTACTAAGCCTTTCAGATTTGAAGCAAAGACACGTATGAACAATGCCATTTCAGGTATTGAAAGATTAAAAGAAAACGTAGATACACTTATTGTAATTCCAAATGATAAGTTACTTGAAATCGTAGATAAGAGAACAACTATGCCGGAAGCTTTAAAGAAGGCTGATGAAGTTTTACAGCAGTCAGTTCAGGGTATTACAGACTTAATTAACGTACCAGCATTAATTAACCTTGACTTTGCTGACGTTCAGACAGTAATGAGAGATGCAGGAATCGCTCATATTGGTATTGGTGAAGCAAGCGGTGACGAGAAGGCAGCAGAAGCAGTTCAGCAGGCTGTTACATCTCCACTTCTTGAAACAACAATTAACGGAGCTAAGAACGTTATCATTAACATTACAGGTGATGTAAGCTTATTTGAAGCTAATGAAGCAGCAAGCTATGTACAGGAACTTGCAGGTGAAGATGCAAATATTATCTTCGGTGTTAGATATGAGGATACATATCCTGATGAATGTTCTATTACAGTTATGGCTACAGGTATAGGTGAACCTGCAACAGAAAAGACTTCATTCTCAACAAAGATGAAGACAAACCCATTTGCATCAACAGTAGCAAAGCCTAAAACATCAACAACACCAATGACTGACTACACAAGAAATGTAGCAACAGCACCTCATGGTACAGTTGAAGAAAGACCTATTAAGATTCCTGAATTTTTACAGAAAAAGTAATAGGCTGTCGAACAATTTTGAAGTATTCTAAACATACTTCGACGGACTTTTTATAACAGAATAACTATAATAAAATCCATAAGGAGTAAGCAATGGAACAAGACATTTATTTAGATGTTTATTTCAGCTTTAATTTCCTTATGGATTTTTTTGTGCTTTTTTTGACAGGAATAATTATAAAAAACAACAAAAAAATATATAGAACCATTGTATCGGCCATAATTGGGGCAACATATGCAACAATAGTTATGATTACGGAAGGCATGGAAATATATCAAAAAAGTATAGGAATATTTCAAAAAGGTATAGGGGAAGACCTTACAAAACCGTTAAAAATAGTTTTAACTTATGTTGTGATAGTTTATGTTATGGAGCTAATTGCATATGGAAAATACAATGCAGTTACAATGACAAGAAACATGATTATTATATACATAATTACCTTTATTTTAAGCGGTGCTGTCAATGCATATTACTGTGAAAACAGGGTAGATGGTATAAATGTAACAAAAACTATTTTGCTTGTGTTTTTTATAGAAGTATTTTTAGTTGTTTTGGTTAAAAGAAGTCAGAAAGATGTATCAATTACATCTCTTTATCAGGTAACATTATTGGTTGATGGAAACAGAATTAATGTAATAGGTCTGGCAGACACGGGGAACAGTCTTACGGAACCCATAACAGGAAAACCGGTGTCAGTTATACAGGCAGAAGAATTGAAAAAGATTCCGGATAAAATTTTGCTTGTACCTTATAATTCTGTTGGAAAAGAGAGAGGACTAATGAGGGCTTTTGTGGCAGACAATATGATTGTAAATGGCAGAACGGTGGAAAAGCCCATAATAGGAATCCATAAAGGAAGTTTTGGTGGAAATAACCGGTATCAGTTAATATTGCATCCTAAAATATTAAAAGGGGAGTAAGGTATGTTAATTAATCGTGAAATGAAAACAAATGAAATGAAATTTTCCTTTTTGCAGGGAATGATTATAAAAAGGGAGGGTGGAATACATTATATAGGAGGTAATGATATTCTTCCTGCACCACTTAGCACGGACAGAGAGGGAGAGTGCATAAAGAATTTAATAGAAAACAATGATGAGGAAGCCAAGTCTATGCTTATTGAACATAATCTAAGACTTGTAGTGTACATAGCAAAGAAATTCGACAATACAGGAGTTGGAGTGGAAGATTTAATCTCCATAGGTACAATAGGTTTGATTAAGGGAATAAACACTTTTAAGCCGGACAAAAACATAAAACTTGCAACTTATGCTTCAAGATGTATTGAAAATGAAATATTAATGTATTTACGAAAAAACAACAAAACAAAGCTTGAAGTATCAATTGATGAGCCTTTAAATGTGGACTGGGACGGCAATGAATTACTGCTTTCAGATATTTTGGGAACAGACGAAGATGTGATTTCTAAAGGGATTGAAAGTGAAGTGGAAAAGAAACTTTTATACAAAGCCATAGAAAAGCTAAACCATAGGGAAAAAGTCATAGTTGAAATGCGTTATGGGTTAAACAACAAAGATGGGGAAGAAATGACACAAAAAGAAGTTGCAGACTCCCTAGGTATATCTCAATCATATATTTCACGACTTGAAAAGAAAATAATAAAACGTTTGAAAAGAGAAATTTTAAAATTCGAATAGAAGTTTTTGAATAAAGAGCCATATTTTAGGCAATTATAAAAGATAGATATAAATATAATTATTAGATTTTTGAAAAGTGGATTATTTTTAAAAATGAAAATAATCGGGTTTTTAATAAAAAATAAATATCTATAGATTTGTAATTGCGGGGGAATATATGGCTCTTTTTAAAGTAGAAATATGCGGAGTAAATACATCAAAATTACCTTTGTTAACAGAGGACGAGAAGAAGGAATTATTTAAAGAAATAAAGAAAGGAAATGAAGTTGCGAGAGAAAAATATATAAGAGGAAATTTAAGACTGGTTTTAAGCATTTTGCAAAGATTTTCTAATAGCAATGAGAATGTGGATGACCTGTTCCAGATAGGCTGCATAGGTTTGATTAAGGCAGTAGACAATTTTGACGATACATTAAATGTGAAATTTTCTACTTATGCCGTTCCGATGATTTCGGGCGAATTAAAAAGATATTTAAGAGATAATGCAGCAATCAGGGTAAGTCGTTCCATAAAGGACATTGCCTACAAAGCAATATATTGTAAAGAAAATATAATAAAAACTACTCACAGGGAGCCTACTGTGGTAGAAATTGCAAAAGAGATAGGAGTGGAACCTGAAGATGTGGTGTATGCCCTTGACGCAATCCAAAGCCCGGTGTCTTTATATGATCCTGTATACGACCAGGGTGGGGATACCTTATATGTAATGGACCAGATAAGTGACAAAAAGAATAAAGAAGAAAAATGGGTAGAGAATATAGTTTTAAATGAGGCATTAAAAGGTTTAAGTGAAAGAGAACGAAAAATAATAGATATGAGATTCTTTAATGGAAAAACACAAATGGAAATAGCAGATGAAATTGGCATAAGCCAGGCACAGGTTAGCAGACTTGAAAAGAACGCACTGAAGGCAATGAAGAAATATATGGAGTAATAAAATCAGGAACCAATTATAAGAATCTGTATATACTAAAGAAAAGGGTGAAATTGTTCAATCATAATGCGTATAGAAGAATTGAAACAAAAAGAAGTTATAAATACTTGCAACTGCAAAATATTAGGTTGTGCAGATGACATAGAGTTTGATATTTGTACAGGCTGTATTGAAGCAATAATAGTTCCGGGACCGGGAAAATGGTGTGGTCTTGTGTGCAGTGATTTTGAATATGTAATTCCATTTAAATGTATTGTTCAGGTGGGACCTGACATAATTCTTGTAAAAGTTGATGAAAAAGAAGTGAGAAACAAAATAAAAGTGTAAATTTCTTGACCTATGGATAAAAGTTCCATATAATCTAGTAGTAAAAACATTTTAGTTAGAAGAATGTAATAGTTAAAAAGAAAATATGTAAAAACTTATAAGAACTAACAAGTACGGAGGATTGAAATGAAGTGTCCATATTGTGGAACAGATGATACAAAAGTTATAGACTCAAGACCGGCGGAAGAGAACAATGCCATTAGAAGAAGACGTCAGTGCGAGAAATGCAACAAGCGTTTTACAACATATGAAAAAGTAGAAACAATACCTTTAATAGTAATCAAAAAAGAAAACATAAGAGAGCCATATGACAGAGGAAAAATAGAGGCAGGAATACTTCGCTCATGCCATAAAAGACCGGTATCATATGACCAGATAGTGCAGGCTGTGGAAGATGTTGAAAATACTATTTTTAACATGGAAAAGAAAGAAATTCCAAGTCAGGTTATTGGCGAGATTGTAATGGAGAGACTAAAACAGCTTGATCAGGTAGCCTATGTGCGTTTTGCATCTGTATATAGGGAATTTAAGGACGTAAATACCTTTATGGATGAATTGAAAAAATTACTAAAATAAAACTTAAGGAGACAAAATGCTGGAAAGATTTTACCCAAATGAGTATCTGGATTCAGTTTATGATATTGATTTTGAAATGTATTACAAACAGGGAATCAGAGGAATAATCTCAGACATAGACAACACATTGGTTCCTCACGGAGCACCTGCCACGGAAGAAATAGTGGCATTGTTTGACAAAATACATAAATTAGGAATAGATACATGTCTTATATCAAATAATCAAGAGCCAAGAGTTGAGCCATTTGCATATGCAGTGAAGTCAAAATACATATTTGATGCTCATAAGCCAAGCACAAAAAACTACAGGAAAGCAATGGAACTTATGGGAACAACACCTAAGAACACGCTATTTTTAGGCGATCAAATCTTCACAGACATATGGGGAGCTAATAGAGCAGGAGTGCAAACAGTAATGCTCAAAAAAATAGACAAAAAAGAAGAAATACAGATAGTCTTAAAACGAATCCCGGAAAAATTTGTTTTGTGGAGATGGCGAAAGAAACTTCAAAAAACACAGTAAAAACTTGGAAATAGTATATAAAAAAGAACAACCAACTCTAAAGAAAGTACTCTGAAGCCGTAGGCCCTTAGAAGATGGGGCAGTGTAGCTGTCACAGATTCTTAGTACCAATATGAACTGAGGGCAGCGGGAGCGTGTTTTCGTTGAGCTGGTTGTTCTTTTTTGAAAAACTTTTAGTAAGTTTTTATTGCACTAATCAAAGTACTTTGCTTTGATTTCTTCAGTAGGCATTTCCTTGCCTGTCCAAAGAAAGAATGCTTCTGCACCTTGGTAGAGTAACATATATAATCCGTTGAATACTGAACAGCCTTTTTCTTTTGCCATCTTGTATAGTTTTGTTTCTAAAGGATTATAGATTATGTCTGAAACTATTAATTCAGGTCTTAAGATTGAAGAATCCTTTACTAGGCATCCGTCTGTATTTGGTGCCATTCCGATTGGTGTGGCATTTGTAAGAATATCGCTTGAAAAAACTGATTCACCAATTGAATCGTCGTTCATTTCAATTAAGTTTACTTTACAGTCTGTGTTGTCGTTGATGTCGCTTACAAGTTTTTCTGCTTTGCTCCAGAAGTTATCTTTTATGCTTAAAACATCAATTTCACGGGCACCGTCTAAAGCTGCCTGAACACAAATAGATGAAGCAGCACCGCCTGAACCTAAAAGTGTCATTTTTTTGCCAACAATATTGTGACCGCAATCCTGAAGTGAACGGATATAGCCTGTTCCGTCAGTGTTGTGACCGACGAATTTGCCATTATCATTTACAACAGTGTTAACTGCGCCGATTATTTTTGCGGCAGGTGATAATTCATCAACTAATTTGCTCATTAATGTTTTGTCAGGCATAGTGCAGTTAAAACCTGCAACATTTAATTTCTTAAGACCTTCAAAAGCAACCTGAAGATTATTTTCAGGTACATCAAAACATAAATAAACGTAATCAAGACCTAAAAGTCTATATGCCTCGTTATGCATTAAAGGAGATTTGCTGTGTGAAACAGGGCTTCCAAGAAGTCCGGTAAGTCTAGTCTGTCCTGTAATTTCTGATATACAACCCATAATTGTATCCGCCTTTCCTAATATGTAAAAATAAAGCCGACACGTAAAAAAAGTCGACATTTAGATTATACGGATTGTGTTTCGTTTTTCACTTTCACAACCTACTGTAATCATATCTGTTTAAATAATACAACACAAATATAATATGGTCAAAATTTTTTTGAAATAACAAGGAAAAATTTCTCAATAAAACAAATTAGCCAAGGCCCTAAGGTTGACTTAGAACTTTTGCTAATTTATACTTTGTATATGCGAAAAAGGGAGGACTTTGTACCAATGAAGACTTTAGAGTGTAGAGGAATCACATTAAGTGATAAGCAAACTAAGATTTGCGTTCCGATAACAGGAACTGATTTAGAAGAAATAAAAGAACAGGCAGAGAAGATTGCTAATATGAATCCTGACGTTGTGGAATGGAGAGCAGACTTCTATGATGTAAAGAACAATGACGAAACTGAGTTTGAACAGTGTCTTAAGGCTATCAATGATAATCTAAAAAACATCCCAATTATTTATACATATAGAACATCAAATGAAGGTGGAGAAAAGAGTATTGATGTTGATGATTATTGCAGACTTTGCAAGTATGTTTCAGAAATATCTGAGAAATACAATGTGGCAATGATTGATGTGGAGTTATATGAAAATAAAGACCAGAAGGACATTGGCAAGTTGCTTTTAGATATTAAAAGCACCGGAGTTAAGGTTATTGGTTCTAATCATCATTTTGAGGGCACACCATCAGAAAAAGATATATTCAATGTATTGAAAACAATGGAAGAAGCAGGGGCAGATATTTGCAAGATTGCAGTAATGCCTAAAGAAAAAGTTGATGTTAAAACATTAATAAATGCTTCAAAGAAAGCTAATAAAGAATTAAATGCGCCGATTATAACAATGTCAATGGGAGAGCTTGGAGCGGTAACAAGAATTTGTACAAGAATGACAGAATCAGTCGTTACATTTGGGGCAGGAGTTAATGCATCTGCACCGGGACAGCCACCATGTGAAATGGTTAGATTCCTTTTGAAAGCTTCAGAAAGTGGAAAGATAGATTGCAACGTGGCTTTAATAGGTTTTATGGGAACAGGAAAAACAACAATATCCAATGCCTTATCAAGAATAACAGGTTTTAAGGAAGTAGATGTGGATCAGTATATTGTTGAAAAAGAAGGCATGGCAATAAAAGATATTTTTGCAGAAAATGGCGAGCAATATTTTAGAGATTTGGAAACTCAGGCTTTAAGAGATTTACAGGAAGAAAAAGAAACAATTATTTCCTGCGGCGGAGGAGCTGTTTTAAGAGATGAAAATGTGGAAATACTAAATACTGGAAGTGTTATTGTACAGCTTAAGGCTACACCTGAAACAGTATTTGAAAGAGTAAAAGACCATACACACAGACCTATTTTAAATAATGACATGAGTGTAAGACACATTACTGAATTAATGAATCAGAGAGAACCAAGATATAATTCAGTTGCGGACATACAGGTTAATGTTGATAAGGGAGACAGAGTAGAAACTTGTTATTACATACTTAAAGAACTTGAAAAAACAGGTCATTTTAGTGTAGAATAAAAAGTGGTTGAAATAAATATAAATATAATTTATAATATTTTTTAGCGTGACTTAGTCACAGACGAACTTTAGGAGGAATAATTATGGTAACAGCAGGCGATTTCAAGAATGGTATTACTATTGAATATGATGGAAAGATTTGTCAGATTATTGAATTCCAGCATGTTAAACCGGGAAAAGGCGCAGCGTTCGTTAGAACAAAATTAAAAGATATCAAGAGTGGTGGTGTTGTAGAAACAACATTCAGACCAACAGAAAAATTCGAAAATGCACATATCGATAGAAAGGATATGCAGTATTTATATAACGATGGTGATTTATACTACTTTATGGATGGTGAGACATATGACCAGATAGCAGTAAGTGCTGAAAAGGTAGGCGATTCACTTAAGTTTGTAAAAGAGAATGAAACAGTTAAGATTTGTTCATGTAAGGGTGATATTTTTGCAATTGAACCACCTATTACAGTTGAACTTCAGATTACAGAAACAGAACCTGGATTTAAGGGTAACACAGCAACTAATGCTACTAAGCCTGCAGTTGTTGAAACAGGAGCAACAGTATATGTTCCATTGTTTGTTGAACAGGGTGAAACAATTGTTATTGATACACGTACAGGAGAATATTCAAAGCGTGTTTAATGCATAGTAAGCTGATAAAAAGCTGCGCTGATGCGCAGCTTTTTATATAATATAGAATCTTTTTACAAAAATTCAAAAGTGGAAAGAAATTCTTTTTTTATATTATTTTGTTAAAAAATTAACAAAATAAAAGGGATATAAGGAGGATGGACATATGAATATAGTTATTTTAGATGCCAACACACTAACATTAGATAACGACATTGATTTTTCAGTGTTTAACCAGTATGGGAATGTAACGATATATCAGTCAAGCACTGATGAAGAAGTAGGGGAAAGAATTAAAGATGCAGAAGTTGTTTTGTGTAACAAGACAGTTTTGAACGCAGACAAGTTAAGCAAGGCACCTAATTTAAAATATATCGGATTATTCGCAACAGGATATAACAATATTGACATTGATTATACAAGAGCTTATGGCATAACTGTATGTAATGCAGGCGATTATTCAACAGAAGCAGTTGCCCAGCATGTATTTGCATTTATTTTGCATGAATATAACACAGTAGACAAGTATAATACATTCGTTAAGAATGAAGGTTGGGTTAATGCTGAAACATTTTCTCCATTCTTTGCCATGAGAGAATTACAGGGGAAGACTATTGGGGTTATCGGTTATGGATCAATCGGAAGAAAAGTTGCCGACGTAGCAAGAGTTTTTGGAATGAAGGTTATGGCATATAGTAGAAGTCAGGAAAAGAAAGATCCTAACTTTAGAATATTAGAATATGCATCAATTGATGATATTCTTGCTAATTCAGATATTGTAACAATGCACTGTCCTCTTAATGAAGATTCAAAATATATGTGCAATAAAGAGTTTTTTAAGAAAATGAAAAAAGATGCCTTATTCATTAACACATCACGAGGAAACGTAGTAGATGAAGAAGCTTTGGCTTGGGCACTTAACAATGACATTATTGCTCATGCAGCAGTAGACGTAGTTTCAAAAGAACCTATGGAAAAGGATAATGTATTACTTAAGGCTAAGAACATTATTATTACACCACATATTGCGTGGGCTCCAATCGAGGCTAGAACACGACTTATTAAAATTGTTTCAAAAAATTTGCAAAAATGGGTTGCAGGAACCCCTATAAATGTTATAGAATAGCATTACGAAAGGTGTTTAGAACGGATTAATGTTAATCTAATCTAAAAAAGTGGCGGGAACAGTGATTGAAATTATTATGTTCTCAGCAGATTAATTTTTTAAGGAGGAACAGTCATGAGAAGATTGACAAAGAAGATTGCAGCATCTGCTTTAGCACTTTCTCTCGTATTTACTATGGGAACACAGTGTTTTGCTGCAAACTGGGGTAGCTATTTCGGAGGCTCACAAGGATGGTCTGAAGGAGCTGAAGGAACTTTAACATCTAACACAGATAAGGCTTGGACAGCACAGATGGCATCTATCGGATACGGTGGAGCTTGGGGTGCTCAGGTTTATAAGAACGGAATCAGTGTTAAGAAGGGACAGCAGTATAAACTTTCATTTGATGCACAGTCATCAACATGTGATAAGTGGGTATACATTAAGGTTTCAACAGATGAAACATTAGCTTTCTCAGATTGGGTTCAATTAAAGAAAGGTAGCACAACTAAGTATTCAACAACATTTACAGCTAAGGCTAATGCTAAATCAGTATACTTCGGTATTGGTGGAGAATTTGGTGATAGACAGGGCGTTGACACAGATAAGGATGCAGCAATCAGATATGGTGTATTCACATCAACAAAGGGTGCTCTTTCACAGCTTACAGATGTTGATCCAACATTCTCAACAACAGTTAAACTTACTAATTTCTATTTAGGAGCTGCTAAGCCGGCTAAGGTTAGCTTAAAGAGTGTTAAGGCTGCTAAAAAGGGCAAAGTTAAAGTTAAATATAAGAAAGTTTCAGGAGCAGCAGGATATCAGATTCAGTACTCATTAAAGAGCAACATGAAGTCAGCTAAGAGCAAAACAACAAAAAAGGCTACTTACACAATTTCAAAACTTAAAAAAGGTAAAAAATATTATGTAAGAGTTAGAGCTTACAACAAAGGTAAGAAAGCTTACGGCGATTGGAGCAATAAGAAAGCTGTTAAGGTTAAATAATAAAGAATAATTTTGTTATCCCTCATATCCTTTGATATGAGGGGTTTCTTTTAATCAATCAAAAAACGTTTCTAAGTAGAAAGTCGTTATAAGTCGAACGATTTTTTACATATTTGGTATTTTTTTACATATAATAGTAATGATAAAAAAATAATAAACCAAAGTATGGTAAAGGGGGAAATACAATGATTGACAAAGTTATTGAAAACAACAGAGTAAGTATTATAGGAGAGATAGTTTCTGAGTTTAAATTCAGTCATGAAGTTTTTGGCGAAGGTTTCTACACAGTTGACGTGTCGGTGGACAGATTAAGTGAATTAACAGATGTAATTCCGTTAATGGTGTCAGAAAGACTTGTTGATGTTAGCGAAGACTATCAGGGAAGGCTTGTTGAAGTATCAGGTCAGTTCAGATCTTATAATCGTCATGAAGGAACAAAAAACAAGTTAGTTCTATCGATTTTTGTAAGGGAATGGGAAGAAGTAGAAGAAAACCTTGAATCAGGCAAAACTAATCAGATATTCTTAGATGGTTATATCTGCAAAGCACCTATTTATAGAAAAACACCTCTTGGAAGAGAGATAGCAGATTTATTAGTTGCAGTTAATCGACCTTATGGCAAGTCAGATTACATACCTTGTATTGCATGGGGACGAAATGCAAGATATGCATCAACTTTTGAAGTGGGTGGTCATATTCAAATCTGGGGAAGAGTACAGAGTCGCGAGTATGTGAAAAAAATAAACGAAGAGGAAAGCGAAAAGCATGTTGCTTACGAAGTTTCTGTAAGCAAACTTGAATATATTGACGATTAAAAATAATGCTGTAGTAACCTAAGTGGTGCTACAGCATTGTTTTTATGTGATAGAATATTGCTTCAACATTTTTATTACATAAAAATGTTCTACTATGAATACATACTTATGGAAAAATAAAATCGATACAAATATTTGGGCAAAACATCTAAAAGACTTTGACTTTTATACTTCCATGTCGTAATATTGAATAAAAGATTATAATTAAAGAAGGAGAGAATGAACATGAAAAAAATGCTTAAGTCATTTGTGGCTACAGTACTTTCATTAACATTAGTAGTAAGTGGTCTTGGAATCACAAAAAATGTCAGTGCTGTTACACGGGAAGATGAATGGAAAGCAAACGCTGTGAAAACGCCTGCAGAAGGAAAGTTGATTGGAGCAGGTTATATTGATGTTGAATTTGACAATTCCATGGAAGGATATACATACTCAGTATACCTTGATGGACAACCTGTATACTGGGATGGAAATAGTATAGTAAGATCTGAACTGGGAGAAAAAGTTTCAGCTGTATCAAAAACAAAGTCTTTTACATCAAGTGATGAAGGAAAGACAGAAGTCTACACCAATACAGTTAGCAAACATGAAATTACTGTAGAGGCAAAAAAGGATGGTCAGACTATAACATCAGAACCAAGAACATTTTATGTTTCAAAAAAAGGACTTGCACTTGGCGGTGACATGAGTGATAAAATCACATTAAGTAAGTTAAATTGTTCATGGTACTACAATTGGTCAACAGAATCATTTAACAACAATGTAGATGCCAATGTTGCACATATTCCTATGATGTGGGGAATTGGTGACGACAATAAAGAAAATATGGAAAATTTAAAAACAACATCCAATTATATATTGGGATTTAATGAACCTGATATTGAAAAACAGGCAAATATACCAATGTTTTTTGATGCAGTAAGTGTGTGGAAACAATATATATCACCACTTAAATTAAGAAAAGTATCACCGGCACCTGCAGCACCGGGTGGTGATTCTATGTGGCTGAAAAGATTTATGAACGGTGATTACATATGTAAGACACCAAAGGGAGAGTGGGGATTATATAAGGATTATGAAGATGATGCTACAAAAAAATGGTCAGAAGGAATTGGAGAAGATGTAGATGCTGTAGTTCTTCATTACTACAGAAATCAAATAAATCCTCAAGGATTGTTTGATGCTGTGGAAAGACTATGGAATACATATCATAAACCAATATGGATTACTGAAATGTCTTTATTTGGTGTAAAGGGAACATACACAGATTTTAGTTATGAGAATGAAGAAAGACGTAAGCAGGTAGAAGAATACGTGACAAAATTAGTTGAAGGACTTGACAAAGTACCTTATGTAGAAAGATATTGTTGGTTCCCATATGACATAGACAGTACAAATGATATAGATATATATAACGGATCAGGCGGAACAGCTATGTTTGAATATGCAACAGGTTTGTATACAAATCTAGGAAGAATCTATTGCAATTTAGGTAACCCTGAAGGTTACAATGCAGAAACTATATCTGATAACGAAATGTATGTGTATGTTCCACAGACAACACCAGAGACTACAGAAAAAATTACAGAAACAACAAACAATCCAACATCAGTTTCACCAACTACCGGAAAAAATAATCAGACCACAGGTAAAAAAATAAATAAACCCGATAAGGTTAAAATAATTTCAGCTAGAAATGTGAAAAAGAAAACAGTGAAACTAACATGGAAAAAAGTAAGCGGAAAGACAAAATATCAGATACAGTATTCTTTAAATAAGAAGTTTAGGAAAGGTGTTAAAACAAAGAAAACAACAAAGCCAAATATAAAAATAAACAGATTGTCAAAAAAGAAAAAATACTATTTTAGAATTAGAGCAATTAATAGTGCGGGAATCGGCAAATGGTCAAATGTTAAAAAAATAGTTATACGCAAATAGTAAAAGAGGAACAGTTATAAGGCTGTTCCTTTTAAAAACAAAATAATATATAATATATGTAGAAATATTTTTTTGATATTTATTTTTTTTAAATAAATTACACAAGTAAAATCTTTTACAATAGCATAGAAGTATTTGTTTATAAGTGAAAATACACATAGAAATTATGATAAAACTTTTTTTATTGGCAAAAATAAACATTTAAGTGTTGTAGAATAAAAACGTTTATGATATAATCAAAACAATTGAAATGGGATGAATTTCAAGCAATATTTAAAACAATTAAAAATTAAGGAGGAATTGAAAATGAGAAAAGTTTTCAACAAAGTTTTAGCTGGAATTACAGCAACAACACTTGTAGCATCATTGGCTATTGGCGTTGGTGTTTCAAGTAGTGTAAAGGCTGCTGATACAGCAGTTGCACTTTCAAATTGGTCATTTGTTCAGGGAGGACAGTACAGTCCAACTGAAGAAGGCAATGAAGGATACATTGGTTCAGTTACAATGAACGGAACTGGTGAAAAAATTGATGGCTGGTTAACAAAAGGAGAAGAAAGTGTTAATCAGGAAAAGTCAGCAACAAAGTCAGCAACAGGTTTTGATATGGTAATCAACAATAATGGTTGGGATTGCCAGTGGAAGGTTAATACAGGTTTTCCAACAGACAGAATTAATCCATGGTCAATTCAGGCGATAAATCAGACATCTATGACACCGGGACATATTTATACAGTTTCATTTAAGGCTCATGCAGATAAGAAAAAACATGCTTATGTTGCATTTGGAACTGAAACAAAAGACTTGGCACCATATGATCAGGCTCCAGTTGAATTTGCAAATGATGCTTCAAATCAGATTATTACATTAGGAACAAAGGATAAGACATTTACATTTACATTTACAAACTGGGTATCTGCTAGCACACTTAAAACAACATTGATGTTAGGTGCATTTGATGCACAGGCAGATTTCGCTGGCGCAGATGTTTCAAACATTATTACAGAAGTAGAAAAGTGTTGGAAAGGAACTGTTAGTGTAAGTGATTTCACTATTACAGATAAGGGTCAGAATCCAGATTTTATAGTAGAACCACCTAAGCCAACACAGCCAACACAGCCAACAAAGCCATCACAGCCATCACAGCCATCACAGCCATCACAGCCAGCACAGCCAGCACAGCCAGCACAGCCAGCACAGCCAGCAGCTAAAAAACTTGCAAGAGTAGCTAAAGTTAAGGCTAAGAATAACAAGGCTAAAACAGTTAAGGTTACTTGGAGAAAAGTAGCAAACGCTAAGAAGTACGAAGTTAAGGTTGGAAATAAAACTTATACAGCAAAGAAAGCTACTTTAACAGTTAAGAAGTTAAAGAAGGGCAAGACATACAAGATTAAAGTTCGTGCTAAAGCAACAGGATTCAAAACAGGTGCTTGGAGCAAGACTGTAAAAGTTAAAATTAAAAAATAATACATAAAATTTATAAACTATTAGGTTACCCAATGCGTATGCATTGGGTAACTGTAACAATAAGAAGAGTTTATGTTAGTCGGGAGGACTTAAAGTGAGAAAGAGTATTTTAAAGAAAGCTACAGCAGTAGCAATGTCATTAACAATGGTTGTTGGAATGACAGGAGTTGTTTCAGCAGCACATGCTTCTAATGGAGCAGATGTTGCAACAAATGCTAAGGTTAGTTCATTTTCTATCTTAACAGAAGAAGATGGTGGAGTTTGGAAGAAAGCATTAGAAAATATCAGAACAGACAAATATCCTAATGGACAGGTTGCCGGAAAAGATTTCGTAACAGAAGGATGGCTTACAGATCAGAATGGTAAAATATCAACATCTAATATGGAAATGTTTGTTAAGAACACAGGATGGGATGGAGAGTACAACAAGTTCACAAGCGCTTTAGTTGGAGATAATCCATGGGGATTAACAATGACAGTTAGTGACATTCCGGTTGAATTAGGTCGTAATTATACAATTTCTTTCAAGATTAAAAGTACATTAAAGGGTACTGTTACAAACGAAGAAACAAAGGAAGAAAAGACAATAGATTCAAAACATATCTTATTCAAAGCATATGATCAGAAATCTAAGGGTGAACCAAGTGTAAACTTCACATCAGTTTCAGGTGCTACTAGTGGTGGTTATATCACAGTAAAGAATGGTGATGATTATAAGACAGTAACAGCTACAGTTAAGATTCCAGATACAAGAAAGGCATTTGGCGGAGATGTTATGGGACTTAAGTTCGCTTTAGGTGCATTCATCAAAACATTCCCAGAAGAAGTTAACATGAAGGGAACAGTTTATGTTAAGGATTTAAAGGTTATTGCAGGTGATCAGTATACAGTTAAGTTTACTGACGGAAGCCAGTCACAGGCTAAGTATGTTAATGCAGGAAGCCAGGTTACACCAGCAAGCTTTTCAAAGAAAGGCTACACATTAGCAGGATTCAAGAACAAAGCTACAGGTGCTATGTACAACTTTGGTTCAGCAGTTAACAGTGATTTAGAACTTGTTGCTGTATTTAATAAGACAGCTAAGCCTGGAAAACCATCAATTAAGGTTAAAGGTGCTAAGAAGAAAGCAACAGTTAGATATAAGAAGGTTAAGAATGCAGCAGGTTACCAGATTAAGTATTCTGCAAAGAAGAACATGAAGGGTGCTAAGACTAAGACAACTACTAAGGTTAAGTATACTATTAAGAAACTTAAATCAAGAAAGTTCACATATGTTCAGGTTAGAGCTTTTGCAAAAGATTCTACAGGACAGAAGGTATACGGTAAGTTCTCAGCTAAGAAGAAAGTATTCATAAAGTAATTAATTTTTAGATAACATAATATTAATCTTAGAGCAGGTGAAAGGGTGAAAAGATATTGTATGGTGTATGCAGTATTTTTCGCCCTTTTATTTTCTTTTAAAAAGAAAATAATAAAATTAAAAACAAACAATTTATTATCAAATATAAATTGTAAAATATATATAACAAAGAGGGTACTTTTTATAGGAAGGAGATTACAATATGAAAGGATTTAAAAGAATCACTTCAATTGTTTTGGCATTGGCAATGTTTGCAACAGGTATTGCAATAAGCGGACCTACTACAGTAAAAGCTGATACAGCAACAGACAATTGGAAGGCTAATGGCATTGTAAGTCCTAAACAGGACAAGTTAATTGGCGCAGGATACATTGATGTTAAATGGGATAACACATTAACAGACGTATCACAGTATAAAGTTTATGTTGATGGTGATTTAAAAGTAACAGTATCACCTTCATCAGACAAGACTATGAGTACAGAGTTCTATACAACACAGGTAAGTGAACATAATGTATATGTAGTTGCAACATTAAAGAACGGTTCAAACGTTCAGACAGCTAACAGACGTTTTTATGTAACAAAGAAAGGTGTTTGTGTAAACACTAAAGATATGGGTACAGCAGTAGATCCAGCCTCAATGAATGTTGGTTGGTATTACAACTGGGATTGGAAGTCATTTAAAGATATGAACTTCTCAAACAAGAAGTTTGATGATTTGGAATTTGTACCAATGATTTGGGGCGACAGCATGACAGAAACAAGCGAGATTTTTGATAATGTTAAGAGCAAAGGTTATAAGTATTTATTAGCTTATAATGAACCTGATTTAACATGGGAATCAAATGTAAGACCTGATGTTATGCAGTATAGATGGAATGACTGTGTAAATAACAAAGGTAATGTAAGACTTGGTTCACCAGCAGTTTCAGTTTTCCCTACATGGTCAAACGATTGGTGGACACCATTCTGGAACTCAATGGCAGCAGACAAGAAGAATGCTATGTCATTTATAGCAGTTCATTCATACCAGAAAAGCTATGATGGAGCTAAGTCAGCACTTCAGTACCTTCAGGCAATTGATGAATGCTGGGAAACTTATCATAAGCCAATCTGGATTACAGAATTTGCTTTCTGGAAATTCAGCATTAACGATGCAGCAGGATGTGCAAAAGTACAGGAATTTATGAAGATCGTTATTAAAGGTCTTAATGAAAGAAGCTATGTTGAAAGATATTCATGGTTCTGTCCAAATATAGAAGAAGATGCAGCAAGCTCATCAAGTATCTTTAATTACAAGACTGGTGAATTAACAACATTAGGAAAGATTTATGCACAGATTGGAAATCCTTTAGGATATAATGCAAAAACGTATGGTGTAAGTTCTTACATTTCAACTAATACATCACCAGCAGCTTGTGCATTAGCCATGCCAACAACATTATATAGTGCAAAAGCTAAAAAGAAAGCTTTCAAGTATCAGATTAAAGCTGTTTCAAAAGCAGCAGGATACCAGGTACAGTATGGTGTTAAGAAGAACATGAAAGGCTCAAAGAGCAAATATGTTAAGAAATTAAACGGAACAATTAAGATTAAGTTCACAAAGAAACAGAAAAAACAGATTAAGAAGAAAAAGCTTAAGAGAATTAAATATTATGTACGTGTAAGAGCATATAAGACTCTTGATGGAAAGAGATTATATTGCGCATGGAGCAGCAAAGATAAAGTTAAAGTTAAGACTAGATAGAAGAGGACATAAATATGAAGGTATTAAAAAAAATAACAATTTTAGTTTTGGTAGTAGCTATGGCATTTTCAGTGAATGTAACAGGTACATTCACTGAAAGCGTCAAGGCAGCTACAGAATTTCAGATAACAAGTCCTACAAATGAAAGTATTGTTGGGGCAGGTCATGTTTACATTGATTGGAATAATCCTACTAGTGGAACTGTTTCAAAATATAATATATACATTGACGGAAATTATGTAACTTCAACTAATACAAACAGATATGATTATTACACAACAAGTGTGAAATATCATACAACATGGATTGAAGCTGTACTGTCAAATGGTAGTAAGGAATATACTAAAACAGTTAAGTTTGGTGTTTCTAAGAAAGGTTTAGCAGTTAATAATGATATGGGTAGAAGACTTGATCCTGTAGCTATGAATATGGGATGGTATTATACTTGGGGAACCACACCATTTTCTTACACAACATATAAGCAAATTGAGTTTGTTCCTATGATTTGGGGAACAGGTAGTGAGTCTCAGTTAGATGCAATTGCTAAGAAAAATTACAAATATTTACTTGGGTACAATGAGCCAGATATGAAAGGTGATGTTGGTGGCAGTAATATTAATGTTAATGTAGCAGCTTCTCATTGGGCAAAATTAACAGGAAAAAGTGACTACTTAGGAGCACCGGCACCGGCTCTTTGTCCGGCATGGAATAGCGGAACGTGGTTTAGAACATTTATGGATAGTGATTTGGTTGACAAGAGTACTATTGATTTTATTCCATTACATTGCTATTACGGAACATATGGTGGTGCAGCAGGAGCAAATACATTCCTTAAAGAAGTGGTAGACGCAACTTATAATATGTATCATAAACCTATTTGGATTACTGAGTTTGCAGTAAGTGGTTGGGGGTATAGCAATGCTTCAAATAGAAAACAGGTTGAAGCATTCCTAAAAACAGCTATTGAAGGTTTAAATAAGAGAAGTTATGTTGAAAGATATTCATGGTTCTCATTTAACACTACAGACAATAGTAACGGTGCATCAGCATTATGGACTAATTCAACAGGTAAGCTTACAGATTTAGGCAATATTTATGTAAATAACGGTAACCCAACAGAGCTTGCAGCTCAGGGAAGTGCAGTTAATAAGTATCAGCCTTCATCAGACAATGGCTCAAACAATAGTAGCAATAATAACAACAATACTCAGCCACAGGTTAATAAGCCTGCAAGAGCAAAGATTTCTAAACTTAAAAATGTAAAAGGCAGAAAAGTTAAAGTATCTATTAAGAAAATCAAGAAAGTTAAGGGATACCAGATTAAATATTCTGATAACAAGAAGTTTAACGGATACTGGCAGAAGAATTCAAAGAAGAATACATATACAGTTAAGAAATTAGATAAGAAGACTAAATATTACTTTAAAGTAAGAGCTTATGTAATAAATGGAAACAAGAAGTTATATGGTTCTTACAGCAAAGTAAAATCAATTACAGTTAAAAAGTAATTAGATTAAGTAGCCTAAAATGGCAGCATATTAAAAGAAGGGGTTTTAATAGCCTCTTCTTTTTGATATTATTTACGTATGTGACATTAAAATAAAAATCTGAAATTGTGTCATTAGCAAATGTAGAGAGGATAGATTATGACTTCTAAAAATAAAAGAATATCATTAAAAGGAATATTTCAAATTATATTAATATTGATTTTGGGAGCCACTGTTCTTGCAGCGTGTATTGTTGCAATAATAAAGCATCAAAATGTAGAGGCTGCAAAAAGAGAGCAGAAAGCCAGAATCTCTGCAGCAGAGAAGATTGTAAAAGAAAAGGATAAGTGGAAAAGTGATGCCTTCATTACACCGACATCAGGTTCACTTAAAGCAGCAGGATATATAACAATTGAATGGAAATCAGCCAAGAATATGGGAAAGGTTGAAGGCTATAAGTTATATATAGATAATGAAAAAGTGGCAGAAACAGATTCAAAGACTACATCTTTTGAATATTACACAACGAAGATACAATCCCATGAAATATATGTGGAAGCTGATATGCAGTATGGATCAGTTGTTTATTCTGATATTTACACTTTCTTTGTAAATAAGAAAGGCTTTTGTCTTAATAAAGATATGTCTATGAATGTAACAGCAACAGATTGGGGTACATCTTGGTATTATAATTGGGACATGACACCTTTTAGTTATGACTCATTTCAGGAGATGGAATTTGTACCTATGATGTGGTCGTCATTTCCGGGAGATAAAGACCAGATTGCAGTATTTCCAAAGATGGGGTATAAGTCAGTGTTAGCTTTCAACGAGCCTGACAGAGAGGATCAGGCAAACTTGGATGTTGATACGGCAGTTAAGGGAATGAAAGCTTTTCAGAATAAAGGAATACGTGTTGGAGCACCTGCAACATCTTTGTGTCCGCCATGGTCAGATAATTGGTTTGTGCCTTTTATGAAGAAGATGAAAGAACAGAACATGGATGTGGATTTTATACCAATACATCATTATTGGAACTGGTATGCAGATGAAGGGGCACAGGCATTTCTCGACCTTGTTGATGAAACATGGGAAATGTACCATAAGCCTATTTGGATTACTGAATTTGCCATTAGTGGAGATCCGGGTAAAACTAAATTCCAGAGAAAAGTAGTAATGCGATATATGAAAAAAGTTATTGCCGGACTTGATAAAAGAGATTATGTGGAACGTTACGCGTGGTTCTCGTTTAGTCCAACGGATTACAAAAACGGCGGTTCAGGTTTGCTTAATCATTATGAAGGCAAAATCACTGATTTAGGATATTTATATCAGAAATTAGGAATGCCTAAAGGATATGATAGAAACAATCCTGTTAAGGCTAAAGCTAATCCGAAGGAAGATGTAATAAAGAAGTATTATATTACGGTAAAATAATCAGACATATTAGATGTTAAATAAGAAAATTATTACAAATAATCAGGCATTGATTAACTTAGTTAAAATATTAATACATAGTATCATTTATGGCATTTCAGAATAAAATATATAAAGGCGTGTTGACACTAAAGCCTATGAATGATATTATTACTTTAGTTAAATAATAGTAGAGGTTGCGCTACCTATCAGTACATTATAAGATGCCCCGGAGGCAGATGATTATGTTGGAAAGGATGTAGCGCCGAAGGAGAATCCACCGGAAGATTTATCCTGGGCATACGGTTAAGAGCCGTATGACTGTCATCATTTGATGGAGAGCCATTATCGACAATCACATTGATGGAGAGCTACTTATAAGCATTCGGTGCGGTACTTATAAGGAGCTATGAAAGCTCCTTTTGTTTTGTAAAAAGTTACAAAATATGCTCCGGTTAATGGAAATTCAAAATACCACACAGGCTTAAAATAGCATACTAAAGTTTAATGAAATACATATAATTTAGGAGGTTTTGTAAATGTCAATTTTTACAGGCGCAGGTGTAGCAATTATTACACCATTTAATGAAGATGGATCAATTAACTTTGAAGAATTTGGAAAGATTATTGAAGATCAGATTGCAGGACATACAGATGCAATTATCGTATGTGGTACAACAGGTGAAGCATCAACTATGGATGATGATGAACATCTTGCAACTATCAAATATTGTGTAGAAAAGGTAGCAGGAAGAATTCCTGTTATTGCAGGAACAGGTTCTAACTGTACAAGAGAATCAATTAATTTATCTAAGAAAGCAGAAGAAATCGGTGTTGACGGATTACTTTGTGTAACACCTTATTATAATAAAGCAACTCAGGCAGGTTTATATGAATATTACAAGGCTATTTCAGATGCTGTAAATATTCCTATTATTATGTACAATGTTCCTTCAAGAACAGGTACAAACATCCTTCCTGAAACAGCTGTTAAGATTGCAAAGGAAGTTAAGAACGTAGTTGCAATTAAGGAAGCATCAGGTAATATTTCACAGGTTGCTAAGTTAGCAGCTTTAGCTGACGGATGCATTGATATTTATTCAGGAAATGATGATCAGGTATTACCTATCTTATCATTAGGTGGTAAGGGTGTTATTTCAGTATGGTCTAACGTTGCACCAAAGCAGGTTCATGATACAGTTCAGTCATTTATGGATGGTGACATTGCAAAGGCAACAAAGATGCAGTTAGAAGCAATTGATTTAATTGGTGCATTATTTAGCGAAGTTAACCCAATTCCTGTTAAGGCTGCAATGAGCATTTTAGGCTACAAGGCAGGTCCTATGAGAGCACCTTTAACAGAATGTTCAGATGAACATAAAGAAGGTCTTAAGAAAGCTATGAAGGAATACGGAATTTTATAAATTACAGTGTTAAAAGTCATATCCCACCGGTGCATGCACAATGGTGGGATAATAGCTTTAGGACACGCTGTGTAATAAAGACTTACGGAGGTTAAAATGGTAAATGTAATAATGCATGGTTGCAATGGCCATATGGGAAGAGTTGTAACAGAATTTATTGAAAAAGATGAGAATGTTCAGATAGTAGCAGGTATTGATGCTTACACAGGCGTTCAGAATGAGTATCCTGTATTTCCATCAATTAAGGAATGCACAGTTAAGGCTGATGTTATTATAGATTTTGCAGTAGCACAGGCAGTTGACGGATTACTTGAATATGCTGTAGAAACAGGTACACCTGTTGTTCTTTGTACAACGGGACTTAGTGCAGAACAGCTTGAAAAAGTTAATCAGGCAAGCAAAAAGGTAGCAATTCTTAAGTCAGCCAATATGTCACTTGGAATTAACACTTTAATGAAGCTTCTTAGAACAGCAGCAGATATTCTTGCTAACAGAGGTTTTGATATTGAAATAGTTGAAAAACATCATAATCAGAAGCTTGATGCTCCAAGTGGAACAGCTTTAGCTCTTGCAGATTGTATGAATCAGGTATTAGATAATGAATATGATTATACTTATGACAGAAGTACAGTAAGACAGAAGAGAAAACATAATGAAATCGGTATTTCAGCAGTTCGTGGTGGTACAATTGTTGGTGAACATGATGTTATCTTTGCAGGAACAGATGAAGTAATCCAGATTTCACATACAGCATACTCGAAGGCAATTTTTGCTAAGGGGGCTATTGATGCTGCAAAATATATTGCAGGAAAAGAAGCCGGAATGTACAATATGGCAGATGTAATCGGATAAGATTAATATAGAAAGTTTTTTTAGAATTTTATATGGAAATTATTTTAAATTTGAAACTTTTTTATGCACAGAAAATGCTTTTTGTATTCTCTGTGCATTTTCTTTTTTGAGGAAAAATTTTAAAAATGTATATTTTTTTTGAAAGTGCAAAAAATAATCCTATACCGAACAAAATTTTAAATTAAGTTGGAGGATTTATAGTATGAACACTTTAAGAAATTACTTACTTGTATTTACTATGGCATTAATGTCAGTTTGTTTTGTGGCTTGTGGAAATAATACCACAACAGACAACGAAACAACTACAGCAACAAATCAGGAGTCATCTTCTGAAAATACTACACAGGGTGGAAATTCAGGAAAAGTTGACAACAAAAATGATGGTGTTATAGGAGATATTGGTGACGATATAGAAGAGGGTGTAGATGATATTGTTGGGGATGGCAATGATGAAAATACAACTGATACAACAAATAATCAGAATCAGACAAAGAACAACAATAAGACAACTACAACAAAGAAGTAGATTATATAGTTTCAAACGAAAACAGCCGTAATTGGTACTATTTTTAGACTTTTAGCATATCATATTATGATAATGATAATCGTAGGTTGTTATGGCTTATAAAATAATTTTAGATCCGGGACACGGCGGATCAGACCCAGGAGCGACTTTTAATGGAAGACAGGAGAAGGATGAAGCCCTGGGTCTTGCTATGTCTGTGGGAAAACTTTTGGAAAACGCAGGCTTTGATGTTGCATATACAAGAACTACAGATATTTATAATACACCTTTTGAAAAAGCAACAATTGCCAACAATATGGGGGGAGATTTATTTGTTTCATTCCATAGAAATTCTGCACCTAACGCAGACATGTACAACGGAGTGCAAACACTGGTGTACAATGACCAGGGATTAAAGGCTGAACTTGCCAGAAATATTAACGAGAACCTTGTGGCACTTGGTTTTGCTGACAAAGGAGTAGTGGAAAGACCTAATCTTGTAGTTTTAAAAAGAACAAAAATGCCCGCTGTTTTGATTGAGGCAGGTTTTATTAATTCGGCTGTGGATAATGAAATCTTCGATAATAAACAAAACGAAATTGCTCAGGCTATTGCCGATGCAATAATTGATACTTTATATGACAGAGGCATTCATGCAAATGACTGTAAACCTAACAATAGTCAGAGCTATTCGGTTCAGGTGGGGGCTTTTAGAAACAGACAATTGGCTGAAAGCCTTAACCTGCAGCTTAGAAGACAGGGATTCCCGTCAAGAGTTGTAATGGAAGACAATCTATTTAAAGTAAGAGTTGGAGACTTCAGAACACTGGATAATGCGGTGGCAATGGAATTGAAACTAAGGTTGCTTGGATATAATACTTTTGTGGTAAGTTGAAGCTTGAATCATAATTAAGAGTACTCTGTTGCCGGAATATTTTGTAGTTGATATATTTTATTATTGAAAAATATATTAGGAATAAAAATACAGAAAAAGATAGTGTAACTTTCGGATGGTTGAAAACCGATAATTACACTATCTTTTATTTTATGAAAAAAATTAACTATGAAGGTGGAAATGATTTAACAAAGTTGATACAATAAGAAGATGTAATATTTTAATATAGAATAAATCTAGAATATAAGTTGAAAAGTAAAGATACATATAAGATAGAAATATGCTAATGTGTACAAAATAGGGCATAACAGTATATATCAAATCGGAAAGGATTAAAGATAAAATGAACAATGGATTCGTAAAGGTTGCTGCGGCAACACCAAAAATAAAAGTAGGTGACTGTGGTTATAACGGAGCACAGATTTGCAAGATTATAGATGAAGTGTATGATAATGGAGCTCAGCTTGTGGTTTTTCCTGAGTTGTGCATTACAGGGTACACTTGTAGTGATTTATTTTGGCAGAAATCAATGCTTGATATGGCAAAAACTCATTTGCAGTTTATTTCAGAGCATTGCGAAGATAAGGAGATTGTGGCAATTGTTGGATTGCCAATGATTTATAGAAGTAAGCTTTATAACGTGGCAGCAGTTATTTATGATGGAGAGATTTTAGGTCTTGTGCCAAAGACTTATATACCTAATTATTCTGAATTTTATGAGGCACGTCATTTTACAAGTGGCAAAAATAAAGACGGATATGTAATGATTGGCGAAGAAGAAGTACCTTTTGGAACAGAGATTTTGTTTAATTGTGTTAATTTTGAAAACTTTAGTTTTGCAATCGAAATTTGCGAGGATTTGTGGGTTCCTAATCCACCAAGTACAAGCCATGCTCTTGCAGGAGCCACAGTTATTGCAAACCTTTCAGCAAGTGACGAAACAACAGGAAAAGATATTTACAGAACCGGTTTGGTAAGCGGTCAGTCAGCAAGAACTCTTAGCGCATATATTTATGCAGATGCAGGAGAGGGTGAATCTACAACGGACTTGGTTTTTGCGGGGCACAATATTATAGCTGAAAACGGTAATATTTTGTCACAGTCTAAGAGATTTGAAAATCAGACTATTTACGCAGATATTGACCTTGACAGATTAGCAGCGGAGAGAGCAAAAATGACTACTTTTATTCCTGATGAAGAATTGTCTTATGAGGAAGTTGAAGTGGAATTGGAGCCAATAGATTTTGAAGTGGAAAGAGTGATAGATAATGCACCTTTCGTCCCATCAAATACTAATGAAAGAGAGAAAAGATGCGAGGAAATTCTTTCAATTCAGACAATGGGACTTAAGAAAAGATTGGAGCATACTAATTGCAAAAACGCAGTTGTGGGAATTTCAGGAGGCCTTGATTCAACATTGGCATTGTTGGTTACAGCAAGAGCTTTTGATAAGTTAAATCTTGACAGAAAGGGAATTATTGCAGTTACAATGCCCGGTTTTGGAACAACTGACAGAACATATACTAACGCAGTTTCAATGATTGAAAAGTTGGGATGTACTTTTAAGGAAGTAAACATTAGTGAAGCAACAGTTCTTCATATGAACCAGATTGAACATGATATTAACATTCACGATGTAACATACGAAAACGCACAGGCAAGGCAGAGAACATATTTGCTAATGGATTTTGCAAATGAACACAATGGAATGGTAATTGGTACAGGAGATATGTCAGAACTTGCACTTGGATGGGCAACATATAATGGCGATCATATGTCAATGTACGGTGTTAATGCAGGCGTTCCAAAAACACTTGTAAGACACCTTGTAAAATATTTTTCAGATACATGTGAAGACAAGGAACTTTCAGATGTTTTAAATGATGTTTTGGATACACCTGTAAGCCCTGAATTATTGCCACCTAAAGACGGCAAGATTGCTCAGAAAACAGAAGATTTAGTTGGCCCTTATGAGCTACACGATTTCTTCCTTTACTATATTTTGAGATTTGGATACACACCAACAAAAATATATTTTCTTGCAAAAATGGCATTTAAAGGAATATACCACAAAGAAACAATATTAAAGTGGTTAAAAACATTCTACAGAAGATTCTTCTCACAGCAGTTTAAACGAAGCTGCCTTCCTGACGGACCAAAAGTAGGAACAGTAGCAGTTTCACCAAGAGGAGACTTGCGAATGCCAAGCGATGGCTGTGTAAGAGAATGGATGAACCAGTTGGAAAACATAGAGTAGTTGAAGAATTATGGTGGAGATAATTGTTATGATTTTGTCATACATCAGTTGGAAGGAGTTGCCACATAGAAAAGGAATTAGCATATCCTGAGACAATTCAGTATCATATCCTGAAGTGATTACGTGTCATATAGCAAAAATTTCATATAGACCGTAATTGAAGAAATGAATTACGTGTGAAATGAAGAAAAGTTCAATATGACACGTAAAATAGAAAATGAAAAAGCTGAATTACGTGTCATATAGCAAAAATTTCATATAGACCGTAATTGAAGAAATGAATTACGTGTGAAATGAAGAAAAGTTCAATATGACACGTAAATTGTAAAATAAAAAAGAAAAATTACGTGTCATACGACAAAAATTTCATATAGACCGTAATTCCCAAAATAAATTACGTGTCATACAAAAAACAATTCATATGACACGTAAATCCAAATGAACAATTCATCATACTGTTTTAGGGTGAATAATCACGCAAAAACATTAATTCATACGAAGCAAAAATAAGAATAACCAATATTGATTATAAAAATTTTTGCTATTCCCCAACTTTCCCTTTCTCAATTGTATCTAGTATAGCATTATATAATATTGTATATGTATATTTGCTATTGTCATCAAACTTAATGTTTTCAAGTGATTGGTTTGTAACTATTTGATTTGCTATATCGTTGAAAGCAGGTTCTACTAAAGGATACATTGTTGTGATTGTGTTGCTAACATTGTCAACCGTTATGGAGTTAATGTGATTATCATCAAGTGTTACTTTTACATCCATGGGATTGCCGTTAAGTGTGACACATGATGTGTAAACTCCAGGTTCGTATACTCCGGTATTTTCCTCTTTTTCCTGCTTGTTTCCTCTATTATAAAACATTATTACAAGTGATATAATCAGGATTATACCAAGGAGTATGAAGACTAAGGTATAAATAAGCTCCCTTAGATGAAATACCATAAATTTTGGACTTTTTGCCATACAAACTCCTTCAAAAATTTTATTTCTTATATTCTAATTTATTATTAAAGATTAAAAAATATGAAAGAAAAATATATGGGACATTTTTGTCCTATGCATATTGATATTATATTAGTAAAGTTGATATACTAGTAGCATTGGTAAAGAGTTAGTAGGATAATAGTAAATAAGATTTAAGAAAAGAGGAATAAATGGCAGTACAATTTATTGTTGGCAGAGCGGGAGCCGGAAAGTCCCATTATTTATATGAAAAGTTAATAGAGAAGTCTTTGAAATATAGAAATAAGAATTTTATTGCAATTGTACCGGAGCAGTTTTCTATGGAAACACAGAAGCAGATTCTTACAATGCATCCTAATAGGGGAAGTTTTAATATTGAAGTTACAAGCATGACAAGACTTGCCTATACGGTTTTTGAGGAGCAGGGGTTTAATGAATACAAAGTTATGGATGACTTAGGCAAGACTCTTATTATGAGAAAGGTTATGGAACAGTGTAAGGATAAACTTACAATCTATAAGTCTAAGACATCAATGCCCGGATTTGCTGAGAAGATGAAGACTATTGTATCGGAATTTAAGCAGTACGGGATTACTGATGACGTTTTAAATAATATGAAGGCAGAATGCGATTCTAAGCCACTGCTCAGACATAAGCTTAATGATGTGGAAATTATAAGTGATGCTTTTAATGAGTATATTAAAGAGAAGGTTATAACAACAGAGGACGTTTTAACTATTTTTTGCAAATATATTTCTAGTTCTGATTTTATAAAAAATACTTATTTTTACATAGATGGATTTACAGGATTTACACCTATTCAGTATCAGGTTCTTGAACTTTTGATTAAACATTGCGCAGGGGTAAAGATTGCAATTACATTGCCGGAAGATGAATTTCAGTCATTGAGAAATGCGTATAGCAAAGGAAATAATGCAATTAGCAAATATGAATTATTTAATCTAAGCAAGGATACTTTATGGAAGCTTAAAGATATAATCAACAGAAACAATATTGAGCAACAGGAAACTGTAATTGTTGGAGAAGGACAGGCTCCATATAGAATTAGAGATAATAAAGAGTTAACTTTTTTGGAAAAGAATCTGTTTAGAAATAATTCATCTAAATATAGAGAGAACTGTAAAGCGTTGGAAGTTCACAGTATGTCCAATCCAAGAGAAGAGGCAGCTTATGTTGCAGGCAGAATTTCGGAGCTTATTGTGGACAAAGGATATAGATATAATGATATTGCTGTAATTACAGGTGATATGGACGGTTATTACAGATATATTGAGGAAGAGTTTTCCAAGAATAATATACCTGCATTTATTGACCACAAGCATAATATTGCTTCAAATCCTTTTGTTGACGGAATAAAGGCGGCAATTGAGATTGTTGAAAAGGATTTTTCTTATGAAACAGTATTTCATCTTATCAGATTAGGTTTTCTTCCAATTGACAGGGAGGCTGTAGACATAATGGAGAATTATGTTTTGCAGTCAGGAAGACGTGGTTTTAAAAGTTATGGCAGACTTTGGGAGAAGGCTTACAAAGGAATGACTGCTGAAGAACTTGATATGGTTAATCAGGCAAGGGAGAAGCTAGTTGAGATTATCAGACCTTTAAGAGAAGAATTAAAAAAGAAAAAGGCTACTGTAAGAGAGTATACTAAGGCGGTATATCAGTTTGTACAGGCTAATAATATGCAAAGACAGATTGACGATTATAGAATTGAATTTCAGAATCAGGGTGAGATTAGCAGAGCCAAAGAGTATGAGCAGGTTTATGTGACAATCATAACTCTTTTAGACAGAATAGTTGAATTAATGGGAGATGAAGTTTTAACAATTAAGGAATATAAGCAGATTCTTCAAGCAGGTTTTGAAAGTGTGAAAGTGGGAATTATACCTCCGGGACTTGATACAGTTATGGTAGGTGATATTGAAAGAACAAGATTGAAAGATACTAAGAGAATTATTTTCTTTATGGGAGTTAATGACGGAATTATTCCAAAAGCAGGTCAGGCAGGGGGAATAATTACGGATACAGATAGAGAGTTTTTAGAAAAGAATAATTATATTCTGGCTCCTACGGCAACGGACAATGTTTTTAAACAGAAATTTTATTTGTACACAATATTTGCCAAGCCTACGGAGAAGATGTGCATTACTTTCAGCAAGTCGGGTTCAGACGGGGCAACAAGAAGAAAGTCTTATATAATAAGTACTTTAATGAATCTTTTTGAAAATCTTAAGATTATAGATGAGGATGAAAGTGAAATAACTTTAAACCAGGTTACTACAAGAAGTAAAGCTTTGGATTACCTTTCTCAGAATATATATGAATATTCGAAGGAAGGTGACAGTGGAATCTTTAAAGAGTTGATGGCAACAGTTATGAAGAATAAGGAATATAGCAAGGTCATAAACTTAATGTTTGACGGAGCTTTTTATTCAGCAAAGAATCCAATTCTGGATGAAAATGTTGCAAGACAGTTGTACGGAAATAAAGAAAATATTGGAATTACAAGATTGGAACGTTTTGCAGCCTGTGCATATTCTCAGTTTTTAAATAATGGCTTGAAATTAGGAGAGCGAAAGAAATTTGAACTTGCCGCATTTGACATAGGTAATTTATATCATTCAGCAATTAAGGAATTTTTTGATACCATTAATACGAATAATATTAAATGGGCAGACTTGGATGACAAAAAAAGTGAAAATATTATAAATGACAGCATTGAAAAAGTAATGGAGCAATATGAAAATGATGCTTTAAATGATATTGCAAGGTCTGCATTTATAAAGAAGCAGGTTAAAGATACATCAACAGAAACTGTAAATGCATTGGTTAAACATATCAGATCAGGAAATTTCCTGCCAAGAGAATACGAGCTGCGAATTGCCCACGGAAGAGTAGACAGAGTGGACACTTTTGAAGATGGAAACAATATATATGTTAAGGTAATTGACTATAAATCAGGAAACAAAGTTTTTAATGTTACGGAAACTTTCTTGGGATTGCAGATGCAGTTAATGGTTTATTTAAAGGACACTGTGGATTACATTAAGAAAAATAATCCGGATAAGAATGTTTATCCGGCAGCAGGTTTGTATTTTCATGTTTATGATCCATATGTTTCGGAAATTGACTGTGAGAAAGCTGTGAGTGATTTTAGAAAAAATAATCCGGACAGTGAGTTAAGTGATGAAGAATTGAAAAAGATGGCTATAGAAGGGGAGCGTTTTAAGGCATATAGAATGTCAGGTCTTGTGGCAAAAGAGATTGAAATTGTAAATGCAATGGACCATAACACTATTACAAAAACAGGTTCTTCAGCAATATTGCCGGTTAATATTACAAAAAGCGGTGTTGATGCAAGAAGTACAGCCATTGAAACAAAAACTTATTCTAAATTTATTAATCATGTTTCAAATATGGCAGGAGAAATGCAGGATAAGATTATAAAAGGGGACATTAGCATTAATCCGGTAGAAGGTGCATGTGATTATTGTCCTTTTGGTGGAATATGTAATTTTGACAGAAAACTTGGAAGCAGATACCGTCAGGTTGAAAAAGTATCACTAAGTGATATTGAGGAGAAGTGTAATGAAGTGGACAGATAAACAGCAAAAAGTTATTGATACAAGAGATAGAAACATACTTGTTTCAGCAGCAGCAGGTTCAGGCAAAACAGCAGTTTTAGTAGAACGAATAATAAAAATGATAACAGATGAAGAAAATCCTACTGATGTGAATCAGCTTTTGGTTGTTACATTTACAAGGGCAGCCGCTTCTGAAATGAAGGAGAGGATTCGCGAAGCATTGGAGAAGATGGAAGAGGATAATCCCAATGACTTAAATGTTCAGAAGCAGTTATCCTTAATTCATAATGCCAATATTTCTACAATTGACAGTTTTTGTGCAAGAGTTGTAAAGGATAATTTTGATAAGATAGACTTAGATCCTAATTTTAGAATTGCCGACGAGAACGAAATAGAAATGCTTCAATCTGATATTGTGGAAGAAATGTTGGAAGAGTATTATTTGGCGGCTGATGATGAGTTTATGGAATTGGCCGAAAAATATTCAACAGGAAAGACCAGCGACAGTATAGGTGAACTGATTCTTAGAATGTATAAGTTTGCCTCAGGTCAGATTGAGCCTGAGAAATGGATTAAAGAAGCCATAAGTGTATATGATGTTTCATCTAAAGAAGAAATGGAGCAGTCCAAGTGGATGCAGGGATATTTGGAATTGCAGAAAAACAGGTTAGAGGGAATATTAAGCCAGCTTAACATAGCTCTTACAATATCTGAAAGCGAGGATGGACCAAAGTGCGCCAAAGCTCTTACGCCTATTATTGACAAGTTACAGGAGATAACTGAAAGCAGAACTTATAGCGCAATGCAAAGTGAACTTCAGAATATTCCATCAACAAGAGTGTCCGGTAAGAAGGATTGTAATGAGAGAAAGAAGGAGCAGGTTAAGGCAATAAAAAACGATGCCACAAAGGCAATAAAAGATTTAACAACTAAACAGTTTAATTTAACGTTGAATCAGGTTTTTGAAAGCATATGTGAAACAAAATCAAGTGTTGAATATATTGGAAAATTAACCCTTGAATTTATGAAGCGACTTAAGGAGCAGAAAGAAGAAAAGGGCATAATGGATTTTAACGACCAGGCGTTTTTTGCTTTACATATTTTAAATGAATATGATAAGGATGGAAATCTTGTACCATCTGAAACAGCAAAAAATATGGCAACTCAGTTTAAGGAAATAATGATTGACGAATATCAGGACAGTAATATTATTCAGGAAGCTATTTTGTCAGCCATAACTAAAGGTTTTGGCATAAATAATATGTTTATGGTAGGCGATGTGAAGCAGAGCATTTACAGATTCCGTAATGCAGAACCTAAACTTTTCCTTGAAAAATATAATAGTTTTTCAGATGATCCTAGTGCAGACAGTGTGAAGATTGTTCTTGACAAGAATTTTAGAAGCCGTAGGGAAGTAATTGAGAGTGTAAACTTTTTATTTGACTTTGTAATGCATGAAGAAGTGGGAGGCATTGATTACAAAAACGGCAATGGCCTTGTACTTGGAGCAGATTATGATGAGCCACCTGCAGGACAGGATAATTTAACAGAATTTGTAATGGTTGAAGGTGGAGATAAAAGTGATGAGGCAGCTTATGTTGCAAGAAAAATAAAAGAGATTACTAATCCTGAAACCGGGTTAAAGATAACTGAAAAAGGTAAAGACATGCGACCTGTAAGATATGGAGATATAGTTATTCTTTTAAGAAGTATGAAGGATAATAGTGATATTTACAGAGAGCAGTTGGAGAATAATGGAATACCTGTTTTTGCAGAATCAAAGACAGGATATTATAAAACAATGGAAGTTATGACTATTACAAATATGTTGTCAATTATAGATAATCCAAGACAGGACATACCTTTGGCAGCAGTACTTACTTCTCCAATGTTTGGTTTTGATTCAAATCAGTTAGCAATTATAAAAACAGAAAATGTTTGTGAAAGTTTTTATGATTGTGTAGAACAATATTCTTTATCAGGAAGTGATGTTGAACTTAGAACAAGACTGACAGAGTTTCTGAATACACTTACAAAATTTAGAAATATGGTTCCGTATACAACTGTATATGATTTAATTAATACATTGTTAGATGAAACAGGTTATGCTTTTTATATAAGATCAATGCCCGGTGGAAAGAAACGTCTTTTAAATATTCAGGCATTAAAAGAGAAAGCTGTGGCATATGATGAAACAAGTTACAAGGGTCTGTTTAACTTCTTAAGATATATTGAGAAGATTCAGTATCTTGCAAAAGATGACGGTGAGGCATCAACAGTTAATGAGAATGACAATATAGTAAGAATAATGTCCATTCATAAAAGTAAAGGATTACAGTTCCCTGTAGTATTCTTGTGCAATACTAATGGAACAAGCAAGAATGAGGCAAATCAGCTTGTGTCAGGGGCAGATGGAAACATAGGAATAGACTGCATTAATAATAAATTAAAGACTAAACAGACACCTCTTTTAAAAACATATATCAGAATGTCTAATAAGGAAGAGGATGTGGCAGAAACATTGAGAATTCTTTATGTTGCATTAACAAGAGCAAAAGAGAAATTATATATTACAGGGCTTGTTAAGAATGCTGAAAAGCAGATTGGAGAATTTGAAAGTCAGATATATGATAATAGTGAATTAATGCTTTATAATGATGTTATTGGTGCAAAAACCATAATGGAGCTAATTGGAAAAACAATTGGCAGAAATAAGGCTTTTGACTGTGTAAGAACAGATAAAGATGCAACTGAATGTGGTAATCCTTTATATGATAAGGATAGTTTTATTAAAGTGAAAGTGGAAGAACAGCCGGATGTTATATTAGGTCTTGCAGCAGAAGATATAACAGACAGTATTAAAAAAGAAACTATGCTTATGGAAATGAAGCAGTTGGCAAACAAAGAAAATACATCAATTGAAAAACTTTTCCAAAGGTTTCAGTTTCAGTATCCATATATTGAAGATATTACTCTTCATTCAAAGGCAAGCGTTACGGAAATTAAGAAGCAAAGCCAAGGTATGGAGCAGGAAGAAGAACAGGATGCATTTCAGGCTTTTGGAGAAGAAGTGGAATTACCGGAAATTATACCTGATTTTGAAAAAGAAGATATTGATGAGCCACAATATCTTACAGGTGCAATGAGAGGTACAGCGTACCATAGAATTTTTGAACTTCTCGATATGGAACTTGAAGAATATAATCAGGAAACAGTGAAGAAGATGATTGACGGTTTTGTTGATGCAGGTTTAATAGACAGAATGGGTGCAGCATCTGTTATGCGAAAGGATATAATTGATTTTACAAAGTCTGATTTGTTTAGAAGAATGAAGAAGGCATATGCTAATAATCAGCTATATAGGGAACAGCATTTCTTAATGGGAGTTCCGGCTTGTGAAATTAACAGCAATACCACATCAAAAGAAACAATGATTATTCAGGGGATAATTGATTTATGCTTTGTAGAAAATGATAAATATGTTATTGTAGACTACAAGACAGACAAAGTTGACACAATGGAGGAACTTGTTGAAAGATATCATGTTCAGTTAGAATGCTACAAACTTGCAATTGAGCAGATACTTGGCAGTGAGCCGGGAGTTAATAAGGTTTCTGAAATGATTATTTATTCAGTTCATCTTGGTCAGCAGATAACTATAAAATAATGGAGAGTACAATATGATTTTTCCTAAATACATTAAAAAAGGTGATACCATTGGAGTTACTGCAACTTCAAGCGGTATTGTAAATGAATTAAAACAAAAAAGAATAAAGAATGCAATTAAGAATTTTGAAAACAGAGGATACAATGTTAAGGTTACTGACAATGTATATACGTCTGACTGGAGAGGTTGTAGCTCGACAGGAAAAGAAAGAGGAGAGCAGTTTAATGAACTTGTAAAAAATAAAGATGTTTCCTGTATATTTTCAGTAGCAGGTGGGGATTATTTAATGGAGATGCTTGAATATGTGGATTTTGAAAGTATTAAGAATAATCCTAAATGGTTTCAGGGATTTTCAGATAACACAACATTGATTTATCCAATTGTTACAAAATGTGACGTGGCAGCAGTTTATGGTTGTCATATAAGTGATTTTGGAATGAAACCATGGCAGAAACCTGTTGAAAATGCGTTAGGTGTTCTGGAAGGAACTGTAAAGAAACAGGAATCTTTTGATTTTTATGAATCAGACAGACACGAATATGTAACAGGTTTTGAAGGATATTGTAATGATGAGAAAGTCAACTGGGTTAATGGCAGAGGTGAGGAAAAAATTGAAATTTCAGGAAGACTTGTTGGAGGCTGTCTTGATGTATTGGCTTTCTTAATTGGAACAAAATATGACGGAACAGAACAGTTTATTGAAAAGTATAAAGATGACGGAATTGTATGGGTTCTTGAAAGTTTTAACATGGAAGACGTGGTTCTTATAACTCATTTATGGCAAATGAAGGAAAAAGGTTACTTTAAAAATGCAACAGGGTTTGTTTTTGGTCGCCCATTAATGTATAATACATGGATAGAGCAACCATATAAGGATGCAGTTATGTCTGTACTTGGGGATTTAAACGTGCCTATTATTTTTGATAGTGATATAGGACACAAAGGACCTCAGTTTTCTGTTATAATGGGAGCTAAGGCTAAAGTTACAAGCAAAAATGGAAAAGGAGTTTTAGAATATGCTTGAGTTAAAAGATGTTAGATTTAGCGTGACTGATGAAAAGGGACAGCTAAAGAATATAATTAATGGCATAAATCTTAAAATAGATGAAGGAAAATTTGTTGCAATAACAGGACCAAACGGTTCAGGTAAGTCCACACTTGCAAAATTAATTGTGGGTATTATAAAGCCAACATCAGGTCAGATATTATATAATGGGCAGGACATTACGGAAATGTCAATTACAGACAGAGCAAAGCTTGGAATAAGTTTTGCATTTCAGCAGCCTGTACGTTTTAAGGGAATTAAAGTGTTAGACCTTTTAAGAATTGCAGCAGGAAAGCAGCTTACTATTAGTGAAGCCTGTGAATATTTGTCAGAGGTTGGACTTTGTGCAAGAGATTACATTAACAGAGAAGTGGATGCAAGTCTTTCAGGTGGAGAACTAAAACGAATTGAAATAGCAACTATTATTGCAAGGGGAACAGAGCTTTCTGTATTTGATGAACCGGAAGCGGGAATTGACCTTTGGAGTTTTAATAGTTTGATTAAAGTGTTTGAAAAGATGCAGCTTGAAAATAATAATTCTATTCTTATTATTTCACATCAGGAAAGAATATTAAACATAGCAGATGACATTGTTTTGTTGGCAGATGGGTTGATTAAGGCTCACGGTAACAAGGAAGAGATTCTTCCAATGGTACTTGGTACTAATAGCGATGGCATATGTAAGAAATTAAAAGCATAGATGGAATTGTGTAAGGAGAATTGTTATGGATAAAATACAGATGGAATTATTTGAGCAACTTACAGGATTACATGAGATTCCTGCCGGTGCTTATAATATCAGGGCAAATAGCAAAAAGGATAGCAGAAATACAACTGCAAATATAGATATTGTAACTAAAGAAGACAAAGACGGCATTGATATTTATGTTAAGCCGGGAACAAAAAATGAAAGTGTGCACATCCCTGTTGTAATCAGCAAGACAGGTTTGGAGGAATGTGTATATAATGATTTCCATATTGGTGAAGGTGCAGATGTACTTATAGTAGCAGGATGCGGAATTCACAATAGTGGGGACAAGCTTTCTAGACACGATGGAATTCATACATTTTACATTGGTAAGAATGCCAGAGTAAAATATGTTGAAAAGCATTATGGCAAAGGCGATGGGAATGGTGAAAATGTTATGAACCCTACAACTATTGTAAATATAGAAGAGGGTGGATATATGGAAATGGAAACTGTTCAGATTAAGGGAATAGATTCCACTAACCGAGTTACAAAGGGAAAACTTGACAAGGATGCCAAGATTGTAATTACTGAGAGAATTATGACTCACGGAAACCAGACAGCAACAACACGTTTTGAAGTTGACATGGATGGTGACGGTTCAAGTGCCAATGTTATTTCCCGTTCTGTGGCAAGGGATAATTCAAAACAGATTTTTTATTCTGTAATTAACGGTAATGCAAGATGTAATGGTCATTCAGAGTGCGATGCCATTATTATGGATAATGCAAAGATTAGTGCCATACCGGAAATTACAGCTAATGATTTAGATGCTTCACTTATTCATGAGGCAGCTATAGGAAAAATTGCAGGGGAACAGCTTATTAAGTTACAAACTTTAGGTCTGACAGAAGCGGAAGCCGAAGAACAAATTGTTAACGGTTTCCTAAAATAAGGAGGATGTAATTTATGTATCAGGCAGCACAAACGCGTTATAAGGACATGAAGTATAACAGAGTAGGAACAAGCGGATTAAAACTTCCGGCAGTGTCGTTAGGATTTTGGCACAATTTTGGAAGTACTGCACCTTATGAGAATATGAAGAATTTATGCTTCACAGCTTTTGATAATGGGATTACACATTTTGATTTGGCAAACAATTATGGTCCTGAATCAGGTGCGGCAGAAAAGAACTTAGGACGTATTTTGAAAGAAGAAATGAGTGCCTATCGTGATGAACTAATCATCACAACAAAAGCAGGATATGGAATGTGGGACGGACCTTATGGGGACGGTGGAAGCAGAAAGTATCTTCTTGCAAGTTTAGATCAGAGTCTTGAAAGAATGGGACTTGATTACGTTGATATTTTTTATCATCACAGAATGGATCCTGAAACACCATTGGAAGAAACAATGGGGGCATTGGCTCAGGCAGTAAAAAGCGGAAAGGCTTTATATGTAGGATTATCTAATTATGATGGTGAAACAATGGCTAAGGCATCAGCTATTTTAGATGATTTGAAAGTACCATTTATTATTAATCAGAATAGCTATTCAATTTTAAACAGAACAATTGAATATAATGGATTAAAGGATAAGTCAGCAGAACTTGGCAAGGGAATTGCAGCTTTTTCACCATTGGATCAGGGAGTTTTAACAGACCGCTATCTTAATGGTATTCCAAAGGACAGCCGAGTAAATACTGATGGACGTTTCCTTCAGGCAGCATCATTAACAGAAGAGAGAATGAATAAGGTAAGAGCACTTAATGAAATCGCAAAAGAGAGAAACCAGACACTGGCAGAAATGGCTTTAAGTTGGATTCTTAAAGACGGTATTGTTACAACTGTACTTGCAGGTGCTTCAAAAACATCACAGATTCTTGACAACATTAAGGCTGTGGAAAATACAGATTTCTCAGATGAAGAAATAAAGAAGATTAATGATATAGCACTTTAATTTCAAAGAATAATATTTAAAGACCTTAAATATATTTCAGTGATAGAGATTATTTAATTAAATTTAATAAGTATTGCAAAAAGCAATTAGAGTTAGATTAAGTTTAGTTAAAGATTTCGGAAAGAAATATGTTTGAGGTCTTTTTTATGAATGAAAAAATAGATAATACATTAAATATTGCATTGAATCTGCCGGAAGAAGATTTGGAAAAGTCTCAGGAATTATCTGTGGGAATAGAAAATGATATTTGGGAGTTAATTATAAGATATCAGGGGGATTTGGATGAACTGAGGAGATTGCCTAATGTTAACGTAAGAGAATTATCTAATGGATATGCAGTTATAACAACACCTAAAAACTTAATTGATGCAATTAGCAATTTAGAGCAAATTATTTTTATTGAAAAACCTAAGAGATTAGAATATAGCGTACTAAATGGAAAGAGAGAGTCTTGTATTAATCAGGTGCAACAGGACAATTTTTTAAATAATGGAATGGGTTTGTTTGGAGAAGGCGTTATTGTTGGCATTGCTGACAGTGGAATCGATTACACCAATTCGGTTTTTAGAAATCAGGACGGAAGTACGAGAATTTTAAGATTGTGGGATCAGGTAACGGATACGGTTTATAGTGAATCGGATATTAATCAGGCTTTGATGCTTGAAAACTCTTATACGAAAGTTAATTCAAGGGATTTAACAGGACATGGAACTCATGTTGCCGGAATTGCTGCTGGAAATTTTGCAGACAATAAAAATAATAATCTTGGAATTGCAACAAAAAGCAAATTGGTAATTGTAAAAATGGCAACAGCAACAGAAAATTCTTTTCCAAGAACAACGCGACTAATGGAGGCAATAGATTTTATTGTAAAAACAGCAAACGAATATAAAATGCCATTATCACTTAACATTAGTTTTGGCAACACATATGGCTCTCATGATGGAACAACATTAGTATCCTCATATATTAATTCGGTTATAGACGGAAACCGAATTTCAGTACAGATTGGAACGGGAAATGAGGGAGACGGCATTGGACATACATCAGGTTATGCTTTTTCTAATGAGGATGTGGAACTACAGGTTTCGGCATATCAGAAATCCATAAGTATACAGTTGTGGAAAGATTATGTGGATACATTTGCAATTCAGATTGAGGCACCTACAGGAGAGAGAACATCGGTGATAAGGGAGAACAATAGAGAAAGTAATAGGCTAAATAATGGAATAAGTGATGAAACAAGTAATGAAACAAGTAATGAAATAGGAAGAAGTATATCAGATAATGTAGAAAATAGAAGGGGCAATTCAATTAGCAGTTACACATTAGGAAATACTAATGTTTTCATATTGTACGGCTCACCGAAACCATATACCAGGTATCAGGAAATTTATATGGATTTAATACCTGTCAATCAATACATAGATTCAGGAATATGGATTATAAGAATTATTCCTGAAGTAAGTGTTGTGGGAAGGTATGATATGTGGTTGCCGGGAAATCAGTCGATTAATACTTTTACGGGATTTTTAAAACCTGATCCGGAAATTACTTTGACAATACCATCGGCAACTGACAAGGCAATTAGTGTAGGAGCCTATGATACAAGTACAGACAAGGTGGCAACTTTCTCAGGAAGAGGTTTTACAAGAGAGAACAACCAGATAAAACCTGACATAGTTGCACCGGGGGTAAACATAAGGTCGGCGGCTACAGGTGGTGGAACAACAGTTTTAAGCGGAACATCAATGGCAACACCTTTTGTAACAGGCAGTGCTGCTTTAATGATGGAATGGGGAATAGTAAGAGGCAATGATCCCTATCTTTATGGAGAAAAAATAAAAGCGTATCTGATACGTGGTGCAAAGCATCTGCCGGGATATGAGCAGTGGCCTAATAAACAGGCAGGGTGGGGAGCGCTGTGTTTAAGGGATAGTTTGGTGTGAAAAAATATATTTAACGACTGACGTGAGATTTTTTCTCACAACATATTGAGTAAAAGAGAAAAAGGTGTTATATAATATAAAACCAAAGAAATGTAGTGAACAAATTAAAATTGCAAAAAAATGAAGCTTATTTACACTAAGAAAGAAGTGAACAAAATGAACAATTATTTACAGAAACTTAACATTAACGAAAACCTAAAAAAAGAAATAAATTTATACAGGGAGAATTATCCTGTTAGTCAGGAGTTGTTATACAGAATCCCTAAGCCAGATAATCTTTATTACGGAGATGAAATTTGGAATCAGGCGGTTACGGCATTACTTTGCGGGGAGAATATTTTGCTTGTGGGGCATAAGGCTACAGGAAAAAATATTTTTGCGGAAAATCTGGCAGCAGCTTTTGGAAGACCTAAGTGGGATATTTCTTTTCACGTAAATATGGATGCAGCATCTTTAATAGGTATGGATACTTTTAGAAATGGAGAGGTAACTTTCAGACCGGGACCTGTTTACAGTGCAGCTAAGTCAGGCGGTTTTGCCATTCTTGATGAAATAAATATGGCGAAAAGTGAAGCAATGGCGGTACTACATGCAACTCTTGATTTTAGAAGAACTATTGATGTTCCAGGATATGACAGAATAGATTTGCATCCGGCAACAAGGTTTATTGCAACTATGAACTATGGATATTCAGGAACAAAAGAATTAAATGAAGCGTTGGTTTCAAGATTTGCAGTTATAAAAATGCCAATGATTTCTAAAGATAATCTTATAAAACTTATACAGGACAAATTTGAAACGATAAGTGAGCAGGCGGCAGAAGAATTTGCCAATGTTTTTCTTGATTTACAGAAGAAGTGTGAAAATTCAGAGATATCATCTAAGGCATTGGATATTAGAGGATTGCTTGATTCCATAGCATTAATGGAAAAAGGACTTGAAGTTCATACAGCACTTAATATGGGAATAACTAATAAGTCTTTTGATATGTACGAACAGACACTTATAAAGGACACTATAGGGGCAAGAATTTCAAAGAAGATTAAAACAGAGGATTTGTTTAAAAAGTAAATTATAAAAAAGATTTATTAAAAGAATAATTAACTGAAATCTATTTAAAAGCAGATTTATTAAAAAAATAAGTTTATTAAAGAAAGTTTACTTAGAGAGAAGATTTGAACAAAAATGGAAGCAGATGTAAGAGAAATAAAACGTGCAAAAAACTTCATATGGGCATCGGCAGAAGATTACGAACTTAATCCGTTATATTTGGCTTTTTCACCTGATGGCAAGGCGGATACATATTTAAATATCATAATTGGGTTAAGCTATAAATGGTACGATGGCGCTCAATTAGAAGAATTTTTCAATATGCTTGGTGGAAAGGACAAGGAGCTTTTTGAGGGTTTGTTTTGGATTGGACTTGAAAAGGTACTGTTTAATAAAGAAAAAGACTATCGTATGGCATTAACAGATTTGCGTGTTGAATATGCAAAGGAAACTGTTAGGCGATTTAAGAAATATACTGATAATTCACTAATTGAAAAAATAAGATACGGTTATTGCAGACAGATTTTAGGAAAAGAATCCAATTTGTCGGCTGAAGAGGAAGAGTTGTTAAGTGAATTTGATTTTTCAAACGATATGACAACAGAGCAGATAATAGGTAAAACTAAAAAGATATTGTCTGAGAAATTCTCTTATAAACCGTCACTAAAGAAAAATAAGGAAGGAGTATATTTTCTTCAAAAAGTGTTGTCACCATTTCGGTCAGTTGGAAAAGTAAGTGCCACATATGTAAGAACAAAGAAGTACGATGATCCAACCGGCTTTAACGAAGGAAAAACAGGAGTTCTGAAAAAAGGGAAAAACTATCTTTTACAGTTTTCATTAAATGGAAATCCTAAATATGCCTTGGAATATGTTCAGTCAACTTTTGGTAAAAATATGTATAATGATTTTGAAAATCAAAGAATTGAAAAAAAATTATGTACAGGAAAGCACAAAGAAAGCCATCTCTTGTTTACAAAGGGCGAAAAATATAATTTAAAAGAACAAAGCAGAGAATTGCCTAAAAAAGAAATAAAAGAAATTTTGGAATTTAGAAGAGAATGCAAGAATCAGTACGAAAAGAACAAAGAATATTTTGAAAAAAACAGACCTGTATATAAGAATAGCATTAACAGACTTTCAGAACAGTTAAGGATAACTTTAGACAGCGAAAGAGAGATTTTTCCTTCAATGTCTAATCACGGAAAGATTAACGGTGGCAAAATTTGGCAGGCATTGTATGTTGATAATCCAAGAGTTTTTGAGAAAAAAGAGCAAGAGGATAAGTCAGGTTTTTCCGTTGATATAATGATTGACGGTTCATCATCAAGAAAGAATAGTCAGGAATTTATTGCCGCACAGGTTTATGTTCTTGCAAAAAGTCTTGAAAGATGCAATATACCTTGTCAGATATATTCTTATTGTAGTATTAGAGGCTATACTGTGCTAAGGATTTTCAAAGATTATAGTGAACAGAAAGCAGGCAAGGAAATATTTAAGTATGTTGCCGCAGGAAATAACAGAGATGGTTTGGCTTTAAAGGGAGCAGGTCATTTAATGGAACATTCACCTAAGGAAAAAAGAATACTTGTAGTTCTTACGGATGCAAGCCCCCAGGATGACCAAAGTGCAACGGAAGGTGCTTTTTACAAGAACAATGAATACACAGATGAATTGGCAATAAAGGACACGGAAAAGGAAATTCATAATCTAAAAAGTAATAACATTCAGGTTATAGGAATTTTTATGGGAAGTGAGAGGGGGACAATTGCAGCCAAAGAAATTTTTGGAAAAGATTTTGTGAAAATTGAGACCATTCATCAGTTTTCAGATGCAGTTGGAAGAATATTGCAGGAAAAAATAAGAAATATAAATTAGATTATAAATTAGATTATTAATTAGGTTGTTCATTAAATATTTACAATTAGAATAAATTATCATAATATGTAATCACTAAAATAATTAAGTCGGTAGTGTGTTGCAAGTTAAAAACAGAAGAGGATAAGATAAATGAGTAAGTTTTGTGTTAAAAAGCCATTTTTCGTATTAGTGGCTGTAATCGTAGTTTTAATAATAGGTGGAGTCAGCTTAAGCAAAATGCAGACAGACCTTTTGCCGGATATGGAAGTACCCTATTTGATTGTTGTTACAACAGAACCCGGTGCGTCACCTGAAAAAGTAGAAACAGATGTAACTAAGCCAATGGAAAATGCTCTTGGCGTAATTAGTGGCGTAAAGAATGTAACAAGTACATCATCAGAGAATTATGGTATTGTAATGCTTGAATTTGCAGACGATACAGATATGGATTCAGCTCTTGTAAAAGTATCAAATGCACTTGACAGTGTAGATTTTCCTGACGGATGTGGAAAACCTAACACCATGGAATTAAGTATGGATATGATGGCAACAATGTATGCCAGCATAAATTACGACGGAAAGAACATTAAAGGCCTTACTACATTTTCAAAAGAGGTTGTAGAACCATATATTGAAAGACAGGACGGAGTTGCCAGTGTTTCAGTAGTTGGTGGAGTTGAGGATACAGTTGAAGTAAGACTTAATCAGAATAAAATAGACAAGATTAATAACAAGATTCTTGAAAAGACTAACAGCAAATTAGCAGATGCAGACAAGAAGATTAGTTCTGCCAAGTCTAAATTAAATAAGGCAGAAAGTGAACTTGCTGACCAGAAGAAAGCTTTAAAAGATAAGCAGTCAAGCACTAACAAACAGCTTGCTGAGGCCGATTCTAAGTTAACAGATGCAAAGGCAACAAAGATTGCATATGAATCATCTCTTAACAGTATGAAAGCAAGTCAGAGTGCCTTAGAAGCCGAAAAGAAAATATATGAAGATAACAAAATAGAAAAGAATTATAAAGAGATTAACAACACACTTGCCAATCTTAACAAGCAGTATGGAAGTGTAGCAAAGACTATGAATGTTACAATTCCAAAAAGCGTTAAGGATGCAATTGATAATCCTGATGAATTGGAAGGCTTTAAGAAATGGCTTACAAATATGGGACAGAAAGATAAAGCTGAACTTATTACATTGGATAACTTAAAACAGATTTACAACATTGTTGAAGTTAGAATACCTCAGATTGATACAGAACTTGCCAATCTTAAAACTAAAATTTTAGCAGCAGAAAAGATGGTAGAGACTATCAATAGTAAGATGAAGGACATTGACAAGAATTATGTTAGTGTTCAGGAAGGAAGTCTTGAAGCTGCAGCAGGATTTGGCTCAGGTGATGCCCAGATGGAAGCAGGACAGTCAAAGATTAATTCTGCAAAAGAAGAACTTGAAAAATCAGAACAGGATTTAGAAAATTCAAGAAAGGCAGCAATTGAAAATTCAAATATTGATTCACTTTTAACACTTGATACATTATCACAGTTAATTACTGCACAGAATTTCTCAATGCCTGCAGGTTATATTGATGATAAGAAAGACAATCAGTGGCTTGTAAAAGTAGGTGAAAATTATACCAATGCAAAACAGCTTAAAAAGATGGTTCTTACAAGGGTAAAAGGCATTGGAAAAATCAAATTAAGTGATGTTGCAGACATTGTTACAATTGATAATGAAGGCGAGTCATATGCTAAGTTAAATGGTGAGGACGCTTTATTGTTATCAGCATTTAAGGCAAGTACAGCAAGCACAAGTACTGTTTCAACTAATTTGAAAAGCTCATTTAAAGAGTTAGAAAAAAAGTATGATGGACTTACAATTACTCCATTAATGGATCAGGGTGAATACATAGACATTATAGTTAAGAGTATTTTATCAAGTATTCTTTTGGGTGCAATTCTTGCAATTATAGTTCTTGCATTATTCTTAAAAGATGTTAAGCCTACATTGGTAGTTGCTTTCAGTATTCCTTTTAGTGTACTTTTTGCAATTATCATAATGTATTTTACAAATATAACATTAAATGTAATGTCATTGGCAGGACTTTGTCTTGGCATAGGTATGTTGGTAGATAACTCCATTGTTGTTATAGAGAACGTTTATAGACTTAGAAACAGGGGAATTTCAGCACCTAGAGCAGCAGTTCAGGGAGCAAAACAGGTTGCAGGAGCAATTATTGCATCAACGCTTACAACAATCTGTGTATTCCTTCCAATGGTTTATACATCAGGAACAGTTAGCCAGTTAATGATACCTTTTGCATTTACTATTTCATATGCACTTATTGCATCATTAATAGTAGCACTTACAGTTGTACCGACAATTTCTTCAGTAGTACTTAGAAAGACTAAGAAACAGAACCATAGATTCTTTGACAAGGTTAAAGAGAAGTATGAAGTGGCATTGGAATTTTGCTTAAATCACAAGATAGTGCCCATTGGAATTTCAATTGTATTGTTGGCAATCTGTGTTGCAAAAGTGTTTAGTACAGGACTTGTATTAATGGATGATATGGAAAGTAATCAGATTTCCGCAACATTAACTTTTGACAAGACAATTGATAAAGATACAGCTTATGATACTGCAAGTCAGGTTATGGAAAAAATCCAAAAAGTAGACGGAGTATCAAAAGTAGGTGCAATGGATGGAAACACAGGGGCGGCAGTAATGTCCATGGGAAGTTCATCTAATAACTATACAAACTTCACATTCAGTGTTTTAACAGATGATAGTATTAAAACAACTAAGCAGTTTAGAAAGATTATAAAAGAGATTGAAACTAATACTAAAGACATAAAGTGCAAGGAATTTAAGGTAAGTTCTTCTGCAATGGGGGATATGTCAAGTATGCTATCAGGTGGTCTTGCAGTAAATATTTATGGAAAAGACCAGGACAAATTAATTTCCATTAGTGAAGACGTAATGGATATGGTCAAGAGCATTAAGGGAGCAAAAGAAGTTACTAACGGTATTGACGAGAAGGATAAGCAGATACATCTTCAGATTGACAAGAACAAGGCAGCAGCCAAGGGACTTACAGTTGCACAGATATATCAGCAACTTGTAGCACGTACAACAACTGACAAAGATTCCATAACACTTAATGTAGGCGATGATGATGTGGCAGTAAAAGTAGTTGATGAAACAGATAAGCTTACTTACGAAAATCTTATGAAGTCAAAGATTACAGCAACAACTTATGATGATACCGGAAAAGAAGTAAAGAAGAATTACGAGTTATCTGATTTTGCAACTATGAATATTGAAGACAGTGTAAATACAATCAAGAGAAAAAATCTCACACAGTATTTATCAGTAACTGCAGAAGTTGAGGATGGATATAATGCAACATTAATGTCCAGAGAACTTGAAAAGAAAATAAATGAATACAATGTACCTGACGGTTACACAATTGAAATCGGAGGTGAATCAGATCAGGTTATGGATATGATTTGGCAGATGCTACAGGCTATACTTTTAGGAGCTATTTTAGTTTACCTTATTATGGTTGCACAGTTCCAAAGCTTATTGTCACCGTTTATTATATTCTTTACAATTCCTTTGGCATTTACAGGAGGAATGATAGGATTAATAATCTTTGGCCAGACTATTTCAGCCATGGCATTAATGGGATTTATGATCCTTATGGGAACTGTAGTAAACAACGGTATTGTATTCGTTGACTACACTAATAAGCTTCGTATTCAGGGACTTGATAAGAGAACAGCACTTATTGTAACAGGAAAAACAAGAATGCGTCCAATTCTTATGACAGCATTAACAACAATTCTTTCAATGAGTGTTATGGTATTTTCACAGGATGCGGGAAATGCAATGCAGAAGAGTATGGCAATAGTTGTAGCCTTCGGTCTTCTATATGCAACACTTATGACATTGTTCATAGTTCCTGTAATGTATGACATTCTCTACAGAAAACAACCAAAGGAAATTGATGTAGGAAGTGACTTAGATGAAATTCCTGATGAAACTTCAGAATACTTAGAGAGTAAAGAAAATGCTAAGGATTCAGAAATAGAAGATAATCAGTAAAAAATCAGAAATAAAGGGTTGAAATGTAGAATACAATATGTTAGCATAGTCACAAGATATTAGGGAGTAGTTCACAACTTAAGCAGTTGTTATACTTTTCGTCATCACGTTTAACAACCGGGAAGTATATTGAAATAGGAACGAGACTTTTATCGCATTATTTTGGTGCGAAAAAAGTCTCGTTCTTTTTTTGCTTATCAAAAAATTGAAAAGCATTTGAGATAATTATACGATATTAAAAATCGTGTAAAAATAGCACCAAAGAAAAAATAGGTTCAAAATGAAAAATGGAGGTGCCAAAATGATTGAAAGTTGGAAAGTTGATTCTAACGAACTTATGAAAAAAATGAACGTTACAGAGAAAGGATTAAGCGATGAGCAGGTTTTACAAATAAGAGAAAAGGTTGGAGAAAACTTATTAGAGGAAGCAAAGAAGAAAAGTGTGCTACAGGTATTTTTAAGCCAGTTCTGTGATTTACTTGTTATTATTCTTATTATTGCGGCAGTTATATCTGCATTTTCTGAAAACCCTGAAAGTACAATTGTAATAATTGCAGTGCTTATAATGAATAGCATTCTTGGAACAGTACAGCATATTAAAGCTGAGAAGTCTTTAGAAAGTCTTAAACAACTATCTTCTCCAAGTGCAAAGATAATGAGAAATGGTATTAAAATTCAAATACCTTCTAAGGAAGTTGTGCCGGGTGACATTTTAGTGTTGGAAGCAGGAGATTTAATAGTTGCAGATGGAAGAATAATCAATAATTATTCTTTGCAGGTTAATGAAAGCTCACTTACAGGGGAATCAACCAATGTGGAGAAAACAGACAAAGCATTAGAAGGTGATATTCCACTGGCAGACAGAGTTAACATGGTTTATTCAGGAAGTCTTGTAGTTTATGGCAGGGCGGAAGTTCTTGTTACGGAAACAGGAATGAATACAGAAATAGGAAAAATAGCCGGCTTAATGAATAAAGCTAAAGAAAGAAAAACACCGCTTCAAAAAAGCCTTGATCAGTTTAGCGGAAGACTGGCAATTGGAATTATGATTATTTCTGCGGTAGTTTTTGTTTTATGCTTAATTAGAAATGTTAGCCTTATAGATTCATTAATGTTTGCAGTGGCACTTGCAGTTGCAGCAATACCGGAGGCATTAGGCTCAATAGTAACAATAGTGCAGGCTATAGGAACAGGTAGGATGGCTTCTGAAAATGCCATAATAAAGGACCTGAAAGCAGTTGAAAGTCTGGGCTGTGTATCTGTTATTTGCTCGGATAAAACAGGTACATTAACACAGAACAAAATGACAGTTGAAAAGGTTTATGTGGACGGAGATATTATAAGTCCTAACCAGCTTGATTTGAAAAATCAATTACACAGAGACCTTGTATATAATGCAATATTAAGTAATGATTCATCAATAGTGGACGGAAAAGGTATAGGTGATCCTACAGAATATGCTTTACTTGAAATGTTCAGAAATATAAAAGTCGAAAATTTTAGAATTGGAAATGATGGATATAAGAAATTTGAAGATAGTACAGTTGAAAATAATGATTTTAACGAAAAAATGTTAAATGAAGAAGATGTAAGAAGAGCAATTCCAAGATTGCAGGAGATTCCTTTTGACTCAGATAGAAAATTAATGAGTGTAAAATGTAAATTACACGACAAGGAAACAGTTCTTACAAAAGGTGCTTTGGATGTTTTGCTTAATAGATGCATAAAAATAAGAAAAAACAATCAGGTTAGAGAAATTTCTCAAAGTGACATAGAAGAAATCTTAAAAGTTAATGAGAAATTTTCAAATCAGGGATTAAGAGTTCTTTCTTTTGCTTACAAAGAAACAGATGAGGATTTGACAATTGAAAATGAGAAAGATTTTATTTTCTTAGGCTTAATTGCTATGATTGATCCACCAAGAGAGGAGTCAGTTGAAGCTGTACAAAAGGCAAAAGAAGCAGGTATAAAAACCGTTATGATAACAGGCGACCACAAAATCACAGCCATAGCAATAGCAAAGAAAATAGGAATTTATAATGATGGGGATTTGGCAGTAACAGGTTTGGAACTTGATGAAATGTCAAATGAGGAATTATATGAAAAAATTAATAGAATATCAGTTTATGCCAGAGTCTCTCCTGAAAATAAAATACGAATAGTTGAAGCCTGGCAGAAACACGGCAATGTTGTTTCAATGACAGGAGACGGTGTAAACGATGCACCGGCACTAAAGAAAGCAGACATAGGTGTGGCAATGGGTATAACCGGAACGGAAGTTTCAAAAGACGCCTCATCAATGATATTAGCAGATGATAATTTTGCAACAATAATAAAAGCAGTGGCAAACGGAAGAAATGTATATAGAAACATAAAAAATGCCATAATGTTTTTATTATCAGGAAATATGGCAGGAATATTGTGTGTTTTATATGCATCAATTGTAGGACTGTCAATGCCATTTACAGCAATACACCTTTTGTTTATAAATCTTCTAACAGACTCACTTCCGGCAATAGCAATAGGAATGGAGCCTTCAGATGATTCGTTATTAAAAGAAAAACCACGTAATCCAAAAGAAGGAATCCTAACAAAATACTTTATAATAAAAATAATATTGCAGGGAGCATTGATAGGAATAGCAACAATGTCAGCATACTACATTGGATTGAAAACAAATACAGCCCTTGCTACCACAATGGCATTTGCAACACTAACTATAGCCAGACTATTCCACGGATTTAACTGCAGAGGAAAAGAAAGCATAAGAAAATTAAAACTGAAAACAAATCCATATCAAATAATGGCATTTGTGGCAGGAATAGCATTCATATCAATAGTATTGTTTGTACCACAATTACACGGGTTATTTGAAATAGCAGACTTTACGGCAGTAAACATATTGGAAATACTGGGGATTGCGTTTGTGCCGACACTGATAATCCAAATAGTGAAGGAAATTTAGGCTTTTGGCAGAGTTGTACTTCCAACCCCACGGCTGAAAATTCTAACGAAAGCACGCTCCCGCTGCCTTCAGCTCGTAGCGGTACTAAGGGCTATTGGCAGAGTTGAATTTCCCACCCCTCGGCTGAAAATTCTAACGAAAGCACGCTCCCGCTGCCTTCAGCTCGTAGCGGTACTAAGAAGCTATGGCAGCTTCGCTACCCTACCTTCTAAGGACCGACGGCTTCAGAGCACTTTCTATTAGAATTTTCAGCCGTGGGGTGAAATACAATAGTGCAAAAAAAGAGTTAAAATCCTATTGGTTAAGTAGAGAAAAAAGGGTATACTATTACTTGTACAAAAGGTATGTCTTTTCAGATCTTGCAGAAAAACTTTTGGACGCAAACAATAGGCGGATTCTCGAAATTTTGCAATAGACGACGGAGCAAAATGAGATGAATCAACGTGTTTGCAACAAAAGTTTTTCCGCAAGGAGAAAGGCATGATTTGAAAGGAGGTCATTTTATGGCAGTATTACATTTAACAAAAGAAAACTTTGAAAGCGAAGTTTTAAAATCTGATAAAAAAGTTTTGGTTGATTTTTGGGCAACTTGGTGTGGACCATGTCAGATGGTTTCTCCTATTATTGAAGAGTTAGGAGAGGAATTAACTGATGTTAAGGTTTGCAAGGTTGATGTAGACAAGGAACCTGAAATTTCTATTCAGTATAATATTATGTCTATTCCTACATTAATTGTTTTTGAAAATGGTGAGATAGCAAACAAGACTATTGGTGCCTGCACAAAGGATGAAATTTTAGATTTATTAAAATAATTTGATAACGATTTAGTAAGGAAGGATTTCATTATGCTTATGTACGATATTGTAATTATAGGAGCAGGTACAGCCGGAATGTCAGCAGCGATTTACGGTGTGCGTTCAGGCAAGAAGGTTTTGCTTTTAGAAGAGAAGAATTATGGTGGTCAGATTGTGAACACTCCTGAAGTTGAGAATTATCCGGGAATAATTAAGACATCAGGTTTTGAGTTTGCCACAAATCTTTTTAATCAGGCAAAAAGTCTTGGTGCCGAAATTAAGTATGAAAAAGCTGTGGAAATTAAAAATAATGGAGTTTTGAAAGAAGTTGTTACAAATAAAGAAACTTACGAAACAAAAGCTATAATTATTGCCACAGGTGCAAAAAACAGATCATTAAAACTTGATAAAGAAAAAGAACTTATTGGTTCAGGTGTTTCATATTGTGCAACTTGCGATGGTATGTTTTTTAGAGGTAGAGATGTTGCAGTAGTAGGTGGTGGAAATACAGCATTGGAAGATGCAATGTTTCTCTCAAACTATTGCAATAAGGTATATATTATTCACAGAAGGGACAAGCTTCGTGGTGAAGAAAAAATTGCAAAAGCAATATCTGAAAAAGATAATATTGAAATGGTTTGGAACAGCAATGTTGTAAAATTAATAGGCGACGATAAGGTTGAAGGAATCACTGTAAAAAATTCAGTTGATGGTTCAGAAAAAGATATTCAGGTTTCAGGTCTTTTTATTGCAGTAGGTCAGGAACCGGACAATTATGATTTTGAAGAAGTTGTGGAACTTGACGACAAAGGTTATGTTGTTGCAGGTGAGGATTGCAAAACAGAATCAAGAGGAATTTTTACGGCGGGTGATTGTAGAACAAAGAACGTCCGTCAGCTTACAACTGCAGCCAGCGATGGAGCAGTTGCAGCAATAGGTGCCTGTGAATACATTGATAGTGAATTAGACACTAAAAACACTAAATAATAATTAGTGAAAAAATGGAATTAGATTCATAAAAATAACAGTTTACGGGCAACTGAAAAAGTAGTATCATTATTCTTCGGGTAAAAAATAATTTTGAAAGGTACGGAAGAATGATATCAGTAAAAGAAGCAACAAAAAACTACATTAATGGCGGAAAAGGAAAAACAACAATGCCACTTGGAAGAATGTTTGTATTAGCATTTTTGGCAGGTATGTTTATTGCTTTAGCCGGAACAGCAGCAACAATAGCTTCATCAACGGTCACTAATTCATCAGTTGCAAAAGTTATAACATCATTAGTATTCCCGGCAGGACTTGCCATGGTAATTATTAATGGAACAGAATTATTTACAGGAAACAACTTATTGATTATGTCTGTATTGTCTAAGAACATTACAGTAGGACAGATGTTAAAGAACTGGATAGTAGTTTACATTGGAAACTTTGTAGGTTCAATTTTTGTTACAGGATTTTTTACATTAGGAAACATTTATTCAATGTTTAATAGCAGTGTTGCAAAAAGCGTAATTTCAATTGCAACAACAAAGTGTAATTTAAGTATTCAGGAAATGTTTTTTAGGGCAATTTTGTGTAACATCCTTGTATGCGTTGCAGTAATGATGGCAGCGACATCCAAGACAGTAGGAGGAAAGATTATAGGTCTATTCCTTCCAATTATGGTATTCGTAATCTGCGGATTTGAGCATAGTGTAGCCAATATGAGTTACATTTCAGGTGGTCTTTTTTCAAAGATGGCATATGGAAACCTTGGCTTGGAAACAGCAGGACTTACATGGTTTAATTTTATTGTAAAGAACCTTTTAGTTGTAACAATCGGTAATATTATCGGTGGTTGCGCAACAGGTATTGCATATTGGTTCTCATACTATCGCAAGCAGGACTAATAACTTATAAACAGCGGAAAATCAGGCTGATAAAGTGTAAAAATAATAAATAAAGCAAAGATAATATCCCATATCAGAAATCCAAGTTTTGGAGTAAGGTATGGGATATTATAATTTTCAATTAAATGTGCTGTTATAAAAAAGGCAACACAAACACTAATAATAAAAGATAAAATATCAAGAAAAAGAATCGGTTTGCCGGTAAACACAGTATAAGTGTAAAACCACATTGGAATAAGAATCATGCCTGAAAGAATGCCAATAACTGCAGAAGGAATGTAAGTTTTGAATTTTTTTCCAAAAATAAAATACCCAATAAGAATCCAAACAGACATAGGGAAAAACAACAACTTCAAATGCTCCCATACACTTTCGTTGATGGGAGAAAAAATCCCAACAAACAGACTTTCCCCTGACCATTCATAAACAAAGTGCAACAGAGTGCCTGTAATAATAGTGAAAACAGCACCAATAATAAGATAAATATTTAAACGCCTGTACATAAAAACTCCAATCTAATCATATAATATTTTTAATCTTCTTAATAATCATATGCAGAAAATGGAAAAATATGCAGGGAAGAGGAATGTATTTAAATAATAGGAAGATATATATGTGAAAAAGAATTATGTTATAAATAATAATACACAATATGGCTGGAGAAAAAATATGTTATAAAAAAGTATGATATTTGAATTGGAATGGTTAAAATAGTTTCGTGAGTTAAAATAGTTTACGAATAGGACTTGACATCAGGAGAAAGATACTTCATAATTATAAAGATAATAAACAATTATTATACAAATAATCCAGTAAGGGCTAGTACTGGTTTCGACAGGGGCTTGGAATCTGGTGAAGCTATCCGCAGGGAGATGCGTTAAATCACAACTTAAAATTAAACGCTGAAGATAATTTAGCTTACGCTGCCTAATTAAAGGCAGCTGTCAATCCTGGAAGGCCTACGGTCCGGACATTGGCATCGACTTTAGTAGGGAACCCTAAATATTAAGCTTTGCGTATTTAGGAGTACTATGAAGCTACCAAGAGTTATAGGATGTTAGTTTTCGATAACTTGCGGGAAATTCAAACAACTGACTATGATAGTAGAAGAACAGGGGAAAGGTTTTTGGACACGGGTTCGACTCCCGTCTAGTCCACTCTTAGTCATAAGGAGGGACCTGCTCGAAGAGTGGGAGGATACCTTATGACACGAAAAAGACACTTGCAAACGAAAGTTTGTAAGGTGTCTTTTGAGATAAAAGCAACGGCATTGTATGTTATTAGAGTGATATACAGTGTCGTTATTTTTATGCTATAATGTGGATATGAATTTATCAAATCTGAAGTTATAAGAAGTGGAAAAGGAGGAAAAGTTAATGATAAAAAAAATAGCCATTGTACCCTATGTAACTAATGGGAGAAATTCACAGGTTGGATATGATGGACATTTTAATATTTTTAAAAAAAAGAGAAGTGCTGTATTAAAAGAAAATTTACAGTCTGTAATTAAAGCAAAAAATTGGGAAGCGGAAGTAATTGTTGATGTCAATCACGGAGATTTACAATCGCTGAAACGAGAAGGAGTAAACTTATTTTTAATTCCAGAAGATATTGCTAGGTATATAGACTACAGCAGTGTTAGTAAGGATGAGTGTTTCAAATTAACACATGATGAATATGAAAGCGGAAATATAGATAGAGTAGTGAAATACATAGAAGAAAATTGAAACATAATCTCTTAGAGGAGCTTATCAAATTCCAGTTTGGAGAATTGAAAAAAACGGAATTTACCTATTAATACATATAAACTGTTGACAATAAAGCTCCTATATAGTATTTTTTTAATAAACTACTATATAGGAGCTTTTGTATGGAAATGAATGGAGGATTTCTTGTCACCAAAATAAAACAGCTTGGAGACCGGATTTTCGAGAAGATTCTCAGTGAAAAGAATATTGATGCGTTTAATGGAGCTCAGGGACGTATTCTTTATGTGCTGTGGCAGGAGGATGGTATCTCAATCAGGTCACTCTCGACTAAATGCGGATTAGCGATAACATCTCTTACTACGATGCTGGAAAGAATGGAAAATCAAGGGCTGATAAGCCGTGTTCAGTCTGAAACGGACAAAAGGAAAACACTCCTGTTTCTGACTGAGAAAGCACATGCCTTAAAGGGCGAGTACGATTCTGTATCTGATGAGATGGGCAGTATTTACTACAAAGGTTTTTCAGAGAAAGAAATTACCAGGTTTGAGGAATGCCTCGACCGCATCAGAAAGAATCTTGAGGAGTGGCAGAAGTCATGAGTATTTGTATCAAAGATCAGATTCAGAACATGAATATCGTCATTGGCTGCACAGTGGGGTGTGCATATTGCTATGCCCGCAACAACGTGAAACGCTGGCATATGATTGATGACTTCGCTGACCCTGAATTCTTTCCGGGTAAGCTCAAGATGATGGAAAAGAAACGTCCGCAGAATTTTCTTCTTACCGGGATGAGCGATCTCTCCGGATGGAAGCCGGAATGGAGAGACGAGGTATTTGCAAAGATCCGTGAAAATCCACAGCATCAGTTCCTGTTCCTTACCAAGCGACCTGATTTGCTGGATTTTGATACCGATCTGGAAAACGCATGGTTTGGCGTTACGGTGACGAGGAAAGCAGAACTGTGGCGTATCGACGCCCTTCGGAAAAACGTCAGAGCAAAACATTACCATGTTACCTTTGAGCCGTTATTCGACGATCCCGGCACAGTTGACCTTTCCGGAATCAATTGGATCGTTGTGGGCACCATGACCGGAGCTCAGAGCAGGAAGATTCATACGGAGCCGGAATGGGCATGGTCTCTGGCGGACCAGGCACATAAGCTCGGCATTCCGGTGTTTATGAAGGAAGACCTTGTCCCTATCATAGGGGATGAAAATATGATTCAGGAAATGCCGGAAGAATTTAATAAAGTGTTAGAGGTACAGAAATCATGGAAGAAGTAATAAATGGAATCCTCATTCGAGAGGTGGAAACAAAGAACATCATGACTAAGTCTAGTCTGCCGGTAGGCGGTTACTCGGTCAATCCCTATGTGGGCTGTACACATGCCTGCAAGTATTGCTATGCTTCTTTTATGAAGCGCTTTACCGGGCACAAGGAGGAATGGGGCACTTTCCTTGATGTGAAGCATTGGCCGGAAATTAAAAATCCGAAGAAATATGCTGGACAGCGGGTGGTCATCGGTTCTGTGACAGATGGCTACAATCCACAGGAGGAGCAATTCGGGAATACCAGAAAACTTCTGGAGCAGCTGATCGGCATTGACGCAAATATTCTGATCTGCACAAAGTCGGATCTTGTGGTACGGGATATTGATCTGCTGAAGAAGCTTGGACGTGTAACCGTTTCATGGTCGATCAACACACTGGATGAAAATTTCAAGAACGATATGGACTCTGCTTCGAGCATTGAGCGCCGTATCTCTGCTATGAAGCAGGTATATGAGGCAGGTATCCGTACAGTCTGTTTCGTATCCCCGGTATTCCCCGGTATCACGGATTTTGAAGCAATCTTTGAGCGGGTAAAGGATCAGTGCGATCTGTTCTGGCTCGAAAATCTCAATCTTCGAGGCGGTTTCAAAAAGACAATTATGGATTATATCGCCGGAAAATATCCTGATCTTGTACCACTTTACGACGAGATCTATAACAAGCATAACCGCAGCTACTTTGAAGCACTTGAAGTAAAAGCTGAGAAAATGGCTAAGAAGTATGATTGTGCCTTTGTGGATAATGAAATGCCTTATGGCAGAGTCCCGCAGGGACATCCGGTGATCGTAGATTATTTCTATCATGAGGAAATCCGTGGGACAGAGAATACCGGAAAAAGAAATCGCTAACTTCAAGTTTGTAGATGCAAATACATAGTAATTATGGTGTAGGGGACAAGGAATTGTTCCCTGCAAATCGATATTTATAGGAGGTAAAGCAGTATGAAATGTCCATATTGTGGTGAAGAAATGATAAGAGGATACCTTATGAGCTCACGAGACATTACTTTTGCAGTTGATAATGTGACAAAAGTTTTTCGTATTAAACAATCGGACGATTTGGAATTGAGTAAAGGTTCAGGCGGAATCCCTCATTGTGAAGCTTATCGTTGCAGTAGTTGCAAAAAGATTTTGATTGATTATGCGAATAGATAAATTCCAGTTTATCTATTCAATCCTCTATAACCCCTGTATTTTCAAGGCATATCGCCTACTAAATGTTCAAACCTAATGTATTTTCCCTTGTTTTTGCCCTTATGAGCCGAAACAAGGGAAATTTTTATTCTCCGCCGATTACCTTATCCAGCAACCTTGCGGAAGTACGCTTTGCTTCCCTTGTAGCGTGAGCGTAAATATTCATTGTGGTACTGACATCAGCGTGTCCGAGAAGTTCCTGCACATCTTTAGGTGCTGCACCGTTTGAAAGCAGATTGCTTGTATAGGTGTGTCTGAGCATATGGAAGTGGAAGTCCTCCAATCCCTCCACCTTTTTTCTCGCTGTCCTGCACATAATCCCCACCGTACTTGGTGCTTCAAATGCCCCGTCAGGTCTAAGGCAGACAAAGGATAATTCCTTGTACCCCTCTGGGACTTCTTCCGACCTCGGCAGACTGTAAACCTCATAGTAGGTGCGGTCTTTTTCTTTGACCTCCAAATAGTAATTAAGGCTATACAGTTCCCCGTATCGGAAACGGTTTTTGTGCTGTTCTGTTTTCGCAGATTTCAGGATTGCGGCAAGCGTATCGCAAAAGTCCACGGTGCGGATTTTTTTACGCTTTGTTGCCCCTATTTCTGTTTTGTGCCTTGCCCCGTTGTAACGCATACTGCGGCGTACTGTCAGATATTGTTCTTCAAGGTTGATGTCCTGCCAAGTCAGACCACAGACCTCTCCAATACGCAAGCCTGTATAATAGGCTATCTGTATAGGAAGAAGTGCAGGATTGTTTTTCTTTTTCAGGAAGTCCTCTAATCTCTGATACTGTTCGTAGCTGAGCGTTGGTGTGGAGGCAGTTTCTCCGTCCTCGTCCGAGAACAGTTCGTATTCTTCTTTCTTTCCTCGCCATACCACATACTGCATCGGGTTAAAGGTTATCAGTCTTTTCGGGAATACCGCAAAACGGAACGCCCCTTGTAAAACAGCCGAAAACAATCGGAGATACCCTTTGCTGAGTGCCTTTGCGGTTGTACCGTCAGGATTTGTACCGCCAAAGCTGAGAAAGTCTATATACGCCTGTAAATGGTCGGCGGTTACGGTTTTCAGCTTTCGGTTTCCTATCGGGTGCTGTTTGATACGGTTGACCGTTCCTTGATAGGACATTACCGTACCATTGCTGAGATTGCCGGGTTTCAGTTCTTCCTCCACCCACAGATCGAGCAGCATACCAACTGTGATGTTTTCAGACTTCGCAACGAATTTCTTTTCCTCATAGTCAGCGATTGCTTTTCTGAGCAGGGCTTCGGTTTCAGACTTGCTTTCTGTTCCCACAAACTCTTTCTGTACTTTTCTGCCGCTTTCATCTTCGATATAGAAGCGTGCGTACCACTTTTTACCTTTTTTTCTTACAGAACCTTTTGCCATAGATAAATTTCTCCTTTCTATCCGTGGCAATCGGGACTGTGACATATGGTGTGCGTAAAGTAATAGTGTCACTTATGCCGATGAATGTCAATCGGCATTTTCACTTGTCAAAGTGCCACGGAATTTTTCTTTTTCAGCAACCCTTTCCTCGGCTGCTGTCACTATCCCGAACAGGTCGCCCATCTTTACAGCGGTGCGTCCCTCATCGTAGATATGTAAAATCCCATCTAAAAACTGCTTCATATCCTCGATAGGAAGTTCCATTTCTTTACGGTAAACTCTTTCCATAATCGCCCCTGACTCAATCGCATAGCGGCGTAAGGACTGCTTTAAGCCCTCGTCCTCCGCTACACGGTCAACCTCAGACATAGCGTCTGCAAAGTGATAAGTCATAACCGTATAGAGGTCAATCATCTTTCCGAGGAATGTGGTGAGCAGTTGTTGGTGCGGTTCTCCCTTTACCACAGAAGAAACAGTATCAAGATAATTTTTGATATGTTCCTCCATATCCCTTGCACATAAAGTGCGGCTGTCATATTCCTTATCTTCGGAAAGTCCTGTTAGCCATTCGGGAGTGGTCAGGAGTGCTTCTGCCAGCCCGTTGATAATCATTGTACGCTTCGGGTCTACTCCGTCCGCTTCATATCTCTGAATGGTAGATTTGTTTACCCCGACACGCTTACCAAGTTCGGGCATTGTTAAGTTTAATTCTGTTCGGCGTTCTTTCACTCGTTCACCGACCTGTTTTGCGGTGAATGTAATTTCTTTTTTCAAGGTTTTCACCTCCTATTGCTGATAGTATAACATAGAAAAACCTATTTTGCAACTAGAATTTTAATAATAGACAAAAATATTTCTTAATAAGTTGCAAAACAAGTTGACAAGAGATAGCAAAATAAGTATAATTACAGATACACAGTTGCAAAATGCGTATTTTGAAAGGAGGTTGATAAAATGAGCAACATCAAAATGGGTTTAACCATAGAAGAAGCCGCAGAATGTACGGGTATCGGAAGAAATACAATGCGTAAGTTGGTAGACTGGGGCAAACTTCCCGTCCTCAAGGTCGGAAGAAAAGCGATTATCCGCAGAGATACTTTAGAGCGATTTATGAGCGTCAATCAGGGAAGAAACCTGCTCAATGAAAACGATGTCCGCAAAGTAGAATAAGCATTCTCCAAGCCCTCGGCGTTTGAGAGCGAAATACACCCCTCGCACAAATCTTCGATTTGTACTCTGGGTATTTCGCCCTTGCAGGGGGGCTATGTATCACAGCTTCGGACAATGCACCGCCGCTATGATACAGAAGAAAACAGCACACTGTTTTCTTCGCTGTCCGTCTGCTTACGCCGCCGAAACAGCGGCAACCGATTTCTCGGTTGCAAAAAGAGTATGCCCGTCACGGGAGGAAGGAGTATATGGCAAGACATTCATTTATACAGATGTCGAAGCTACCCAATGTCAAGGGAAGAATATCCTATATCACAAGCCACGCAAGACAGGAAAATCTCTATGCCACCTACCGCACCGCCGACAATGAATTTTGGAGTAACCTTGCAAGGGAAAGCCAGCAGGAATTTAAGCGAAGCGGTACAGAGGGCAAATGTATTGAAGCAAGGGAATTAATTATCGCCCTGCCTGAAGTATATATAAGATATGAGCCGCAGGAAGTCCTTGAAGATTTTACGGAGGAGTTCCACAGGCGGTATGGTGTGGAGTGCGTGTCAGCCCTCCACCACAACAAACGCAAGACAAACTATCATATCCACCTTATCTTCAGCGAAAGAAAACTGCTTCCTGAACCTGACATCAAGATAGCCACACGCAGCGTGTTCTATGATGAAACAGGCAAAAGGGTACGCACCAAGAAAGAAATCACAGGGGAGGACGGGCAGATACGAAAAGGCTGCACCGTCATAAAAAAGGGAGAAATTTATGAAAGCCACCTCTTTACCGTAAAAGATGATAAATTCAAAAGCGAGCCTTTTCTTCGGGAGGTAAAGGAGATTTACACCGACCTTATCAATCGCCATATTTCCGATCCCGAACAGCAGTTAAAGGTCTTTGATAAGAACAGCGTTTATCTTCCCACAAAGAAAATCGGCAAGAACAATCCCAAAGCCGCCGAGATTGAAGCGGATAACACTGCAAGGCAGGAATGGAACAGGACAGCGGATATGGCGTTGTTATCAGGTATTTCCGAAGCAAAGATTTTAGAAGTCAAGCAGACCGAGATACACGAAAAAGCAAGCCAATCCATCAAGAGTAAAGGTTGGCTGCCTAATCTGTTCCGTGGGATTGTGGCAAAGGCAAAAGATTTTCTGCAAAACCTTATTCGGGAGAAAGATATGCCACCCAAGCCTACGCTTGACATTGATATGGCAGAGTTTTGCCATATGAGAAACCTGATGATAAAAGTACAGGATAGGGCAAGGGAAATCAAAACCTTGCAGGATAAAGTTTTGCCGCAGTTGAAACAGCAGCTTGCCAATACAAAGGGAATTTTCAAAGGCAAAGAACGAAAAGCGTTGGAGGTAAAAATCAAAGAAACCGAAGTGGAGATTGCCGACAGGCTGGATAAAATCCCCGATACGCTCAAAGGGGACGGTTATCCCGATGTGCAGGTATTTATGCGGACTTTCCGAGAAATGGAAAGCGTTGTGGAACAGTATAACCATGACCTTGCCCAGTGGGAATATCAAGTCAGCAGGAAACCAACAGCCACCGCTAAAGAACAGCACAGACCGCCTGAAAAGCAGAGCGTGTTAAAACATCTGCGTGAGATACAGGAACGCAACAAGCAGAAACCTACGCAAAAACAGCGTAAGAAATCCATTGATAGAGATAGCAGATAGGCATTAAAAAACCGCCGTTATGGCGTTACCCATAGCGGCGGCATACATAATTATTTACTGACTGCAAGCGTGATTTTCATATCTTGAACATTGATGATTGTTTCTTTCTTGCACTTCGGACAGTAGAGAGGAAAGTTTTTCATCTCAGTATTTTCTTGTATCATTGTTCAGGTTTTATTGCCGCAGACAGGACAAAGCATCCATATACTTCATACACATACTTAAAGCTGCCTCTTGTTTATAATCGGAATACTTACAGCAACGCATACTATACACAAGAAAACAGTGATAACTATAGCTTTTATATATGCGTCTATTTCCTCTACACCCATCAAAAGTGAGTTGGTATTCATCAATATAGTAGGAGAATACCACTTTGCTTTCGGTATGATACTCAATAAATATGCCAATAGTACTGTCCCTCCGATACACAAAGAAACGCCTGTGTTATTCTTCAACAATGATGAAAATAGAGTAATAAGGCATATAACCCACACGCCAAATATCCACCACATAGTTGCTGAAAAAAATAAGTTATTCGCAATACTGTTATCCCAAAAATACTCATTGTATCCATAAGTAATGGTAAAACATATCTCATATCCAACTGTCCAAATTGACAGCAACAGCACAGTTTTTGCAAGTACAACTTTATATCGTGACAAGCCTTTTGTCAGCACAAGTAATAATGTTCCAGATTTGTATTCTTTAGTAAATATATCGCTAAATATAAGTACAAAAGCAATCAGCGCAATCGGAATGTTCTTAAAAAATTGTGTCCATGAAGTCAAAGCATCCACTTGAACATTTGTGACAATCAACCCACTTTCTGCCATTGAGTCAGATAGCATTTTCATCATCCATGGTGTTAGCTTCGCAACCGCAGGACTCATAATACCGAACAGTACAAATAGTAATATAATAATCATAATTTTACCCGTTCGTGTAGCTTCCATATATTCTTTTCTCATAAGAGCTAACAGAGATTTCATTTTGTCACCTCCAAAAACAGAGTTTCAAGCGTAGGCTCTAATCGTTCAATTTTTTGTATAGGAATTCTGTTTTCAGAAATATATTGCATCATATCAAAAAAACGATTCTCGTTTCCCTGAAAAATAAGCGCATTTTCCTCTGCATGTTGAAGTTCATTAAATGCCTCTGCAAGCATATCAGCAACTTCTTTTTTCTCTATTTCAATAATAAATCCGTTAGATGATTGCTTGTTTCGTAGTTCTGCAATAGTTCCTTGCATAGCAATTTTTCCGTCATTCAAAAAAGCTACCTCAGTGCAGATACGCTCTACATCAGAAAGAATATGCGTGGAAAAAAGTATTGTCGTCTGTTCTTTGGCTGCAAGAAGTATATCCAAAATCTCCTTGCGCCCTGCTGGATCAAGTGCTGATGTCGGTTCATCGCAGATTAAAAGTTTTGGACGATTTAGGAGTGCTTGTGCAATTCCCAAGCGTTGTTTCATTCCTCTTGAAAATCCTTTTATGCGCCGTTTTTCCTGACCAAGACCAACTAGTTTCAACAGCTCTGTACTTCTCGCTGTAATATCTGCTTTATCCATTCCACATAAATTACCGCAGAGAGTTAAATATTCTGTCGCTGTCATATAGGAATAAAATTCTGGAACATCAGGCAAATAGCCGATATACCTATTGGTGTTAGTCTGTCCAAAATGCACTTTTTCTCCCATAACATAGATTGCACCACTATCACATTTTGTAAGACCAAGGATTGCTTTCATTGTTGTCGTTTTTCCAGCTCCGTTTTTACCGATAAACCCAAAAATGCTGTGTTCCTGAACAGATAATTCAAGTCCGCAAAGCACTTTTTTACTGCCAAAACTCTTAATTAGGTTTTGTATTGTTAGTACATTCATCTTATTCCTCCTTGCCAAGCAAGAAATAGAGAATTGGTCCGATAAACTGCATACCAATAATCACAACAATAAGCCACAAAGTGCGATTGCCTCTTTTATAGTTCTTATGGGTTAAAATGTGATAGATTGTATACCCCAACAAAACAATTTCTGCGATTGCCAACGGAAGCAAAAACGGAAGTAATTCCATAAATTCACTCATTCTTTTTCCTCCTCTCCATAGGTTTCCACACACAAGCCTTTATACCCACAGCAAGTACATGTCAGGTTTCTAAGAGTAGGAGTATGCCTTGCGAAAATAGCCTCCTTTAGCTTCGGCTTAAAAACCTCATGGCATTGCGGACAGATATATGCTACTTTTTTGAAATAGAATTTAGTGACCCAAATTCCATATAGGATGGCTACCAAAACATAAAGAGCAAACGGCCACCAAATTCCTGTAATTATCCAAAGAATAATAGATGTCCATTGGATTATGTTAATAGGAAGACCTGTAATCAACAAGGTAGCATGTAGTTTCCTCATTTTCTTTTTGTTTTCCATCGCATAAGCTATATCACCAATAGATTCAATGGAGAAATTTTCTATGGTTTTTAGTTCTTGTTTAATACCATCGAGCATATCAAGTTTTACTTGTCTTTCATGTATTTCTTCTTTCAGAATATTTTCTTGTTGTTCAAGCAAAACGGAAATAACACTACCAGGGTCATGTTCAGACAACAACTCTCCTATGCTGTTTATTGAAATGCCAGCATCACGAAGAAAGCAGATAATCTTCATCCGTTTTAAATCCTCTTCTGAATAAAGTCTCCTTCCGCCCTCTGTTAACTCGCTGGGTGTTAGAATGTTACGGGTATCATAATACTGTACCGTTCTGACAGATACACCGCAGAGCTTTGCAATTTCTCCAGTTGTATATTTTGACATAGCCTCCACCTCCTTTCATCACTATCTTATTTCATTACGCAGCGTCATAAGCAATATGTTACGCAGGGGGATTTTTACAAATTTCAAAATTTATTCATTTTCAGTTCTTCTAATCTGTTTTTGTTTGCTTTCAGCCTTCTGTGCAATATTTTTTGAATTTTTAAGAACAGGACACTCTCGAATTATATTCAAGTATAATACCCCTTATTGCAGATTATATATATTTTATTCGCTTAAACAAAGAATATCAACTTTGTAATACGACATCACTCAATACAATTTTACAAATAAAGGCGACAGAAAGAAATCTCTGCCGCCTTTGTTTTATGCGTAAATAATTTCCATATTGACGATTTCTCTTGCCCTTGCTTGTATCTCGTTCATTCTTCCAACCCACAACATCGAGTTTTCTGCTTTGAGTTGTTCGGTTACCCCCTCCTTGCCAGCCATTTGCTCGACCAATCGAAACATCATTTCCGCTGCCTGTTCGTCAATATCAGCAAGATAACGGTTCAATTTTCCGCTTGTGAGTAGCGTGGTGTAAACCGCCCGTTTATGTTCCTGTAAGTAGCGTTTGTGCCGCTGCCCCCATAAGCCGATAGGTTTGTGTTCTTTTTCGGTTGGTAAAGTAAGGCAAGGGATATAATAATCTCCCTGCAACTCATACCATAAACCATTCTTTTTATCAAAAATGTACTTGTCCATATAATTAATCCTCCAGTATAATATATTCGCACATACATCACAGTTCTCCGATTGCCACACTCTGTTATATCTTGTTATGAGATTTTCTTGCCCTTGATTTTGCCCTTATAAGCAGTCAGGGAAAGAGTAAACTTGTGTGAAATCATATAAAGGAATAAGGCGAACATATTGCGATAAATCCTTTATTTTCAAGGCTTTTGGAGAATTTTATTGATAACCTATGGAGAGCAATAATCATTCATAATTTTATAGTTTTCAAATTCAAGTTTGTAGAATTCAAAAATTTAATATGAAATGTGAGATAGAGCGTATGGAAATAATCTATACGTTCTATTTTTTTTGCTTTTTTGAAAAAAGTGATTAAAAAACTATTGACATTTTGTTACTGGAAAGACAACAAAATCTATTATTTGATAGACAGCCACTCACTTTTCCTAATGTATTTACATCTTTTCTCTTGACAGGTTCACACAAATTGCCTATACTGTGCTTATCGAATAAGTACACTTATTACGATAAGTACGCATGGTGAGGTGAGAAAGTGGAGATTATCATAAGTAATAGCAGTGATAAGCCTATTTACGAACAAATCTGTATGCAAGTAAAAAGTTTTATTATGGACGGCAAATTATCTGCTGGCGAAGCCCTCCCTTCTATGAGAGCTTTAGCAAAAGATTTACATATCAGTGTTATTACCGTTCAGAGAGCATATGAAGATTTAACGAGAGATGGATTTATAGAAACTGTATCTGGAAAAGGCAGTTTTGTAGCATCACAGAATAAGGAATTTATTCAAGAGGAACAGTTACGAATTGCTGAAGAACTTTTACAAAAGGTCGCAGAAATTGGTCGAGCACATGGCATTAGTCTTGGGCAAATGACGAATATTCTAAAACTATTTTACGAGGAATAACGAGAGGTGACAGGCATGGATAATAACATTTTGGTGCAGAATTTATGCAAGCAATTTGAGGGATTTTCTTTGGACAATGTTTCGTTCAAAGTCCCTAAAGGCAGGATTGTAGGTTTTATTGGCGAAAATGGTGCAGGAAAAAGCACTACTATCAATCTGATATTAAATGAACTAAGCAAAGATAGCGGACAGATACAAGTCTTTGGAATAGACCATACAATTCCAACTGTCAAAGAAAACATTGGCGTCGTTTTTGATGAATGTAATTTTCATGATGTGTTTACAGCCGCAGATATTGAAAAAATCTTGAAAGGAGTTTATAAGACATGGGATAGTAACCTTTTTTCACAATACTTGAAAAAATTCAAAATCCCGACCAAGAAAACGATTGACACATTTTCTAAAGGCATGAAAATGAAGTTGTCTATCATTTGTGCTATGGCACATAGACCTAAACTGTTGATTTTGGACGAAGCAACAACAGGTCTTGACCCCGTTGTGCGTGATGAAGTATTAGACCTATTTTTGGAATTTATCCAAGATGAAGATTGCTCTATCTTCTTTTCGTCGCATATTACTTCGGACATACAAAAAATTGCAGACTATGTGATTTTAATTCATCAGGGAAAAATCATTTTCGAGGAACCGAAAGATAATCTTGTTTATAATTATGGCGTAGCAAAGTGCGGAAAAGAAAAATTTGCACAGCTTTCCTCTGATGATTATATCATACACCGAACTACAAATATGAGCGTGGAGTGTCTTGTTCATGACAAGGAAGCATTCAAACGAAAATACAAAAACATCATTGTGGATAATGCCACATTAGAAGATATTATGCTTTTCTATGTTAAAGGAGGTACATCATGCGAGGATTGATATATAAAGACATATCCGTTTTCTTCAAGAGTATTGATAAGAGACTTATTCTGATTGCAGCAGCAGCTATTGTTCTGCTTATTTTCAATGCTGGAATTTATGCTGGCTTATTTGCTTCTGTTATGTTTGCCATGACAATCGGTATGCAAAATATTATGAGTTTCGCAAGTGATGAAAAGGCAAGCTGGAAAAAATATCAATTAGCTATGCCGATAAGCAATTTTACTGTTGTTGCAAGTAAATATGTTTCCGTAATATATACTGTTGCAATCAGCATTTTGGGAAGCATTGCGTTCAATAGTTTATCCAGCATAATTTTTCAAAACTTTGATATGCTTATCTGGTTATTTTCGATTGGAGCAGCAGCTATTATTCCGTTGTTATGGACAGGAATTTGCTTGCCATTAACTTATTGGTTTGGTTTTCGTTCTGCGCAAACTATGGGATTGATTGTGGTAATTCCAATGTTTTACTTTGTAAAATATTTTGAAGATGGGCCGGGAATGGCTGCTATGGTAAATTCTGTTCATTCATATGTGCTAATCACAGGGATAGCGGCAATTTTGATTTTTGGAATTTCCCTCATAATAAGCACCATTGGATATAGTCGCAAGAATTAAATCTGCAATTACCATTCAAAAATAGCAAACCCAGCCGAGCCACACTAGATGAAAATTTCAAGAACGATATGGATTCTGCTTCGAGCATTGAGCACCGTATCGCTGCTATGAAGCAGGTATATGAGGCAGGTATCCGTACAGTATGTTTCGTATCCCCGGTATTCCCAGGTATCACGAATTTTGAAGCAATCTTTGAGCGGGTAAAGGATCAGTGCAATCTGTTCTGGCTCGAAAATCTCAATCTTCGAGGCGGTTTCAAAAGTTAATATTTAAAAAATTTGGAAGTAGGTATTGAAAAGAAGATAAAAAGATAATAAACTGAAGATAAATGTGGGGCGGACGAAAAAGGGATGAAAAATACATAATTAGAAAGCATAATGCATCAAACTTCTGAAGCAGGAATAGAAGTTTGGTGCGTTTGTTTTATAGAACGAAAAAATTTAATTAAATGGGAGGAGAAGATTTATGAAACACAAAGTGGTGCTATGTCAAGATTTAGCACAAAATAAAATGAGAAGTTCTGTCAGCTAAGCAGCCAGCAGAGATTTAACCCTCTCATACAATTTTTCAAATTCGTCAGGTGACATGTAATCACAGTGACTATGAATTCTGACAGTGTTATAAAAGGTTTCGATGTATTCAAAAATCAGGTTGTATGCGTGTCTGTAATTCTAAATGTTAAAACGGTTAAGCCATTCCCTTTGTACTTCGGATTCGTAATTGCCTGAATCGTACTAATTGGAATAGGTGTTGGTGCAGTCATTGGTGCAACAGTAGGAAGTATATACGGTTATAAGACTGCAAAAAAATTAAATATTGCAAAAAAATAATCAATGGAAATTAGTAGTAAGATATGCAGTTGTTAATGGAATAATAAAAATTGCAGATGCGTGGATTAAGACGAGGTAATATTATGAGTGTGTATGATGATGAAATTTTACAACAATACGAGCAAAAACAAAAATGGGGGAAATGTATATCCTATTTAACATCTTTAGTTGATGAAACAAATTTTTTAGATGTTAATATAAGAATATTTATAGAATGTTGGTATGTTTTATCGAATTGGGATTGTTTTATAGCAGTAGAAAACAATCATATGTATATATTCTCACAAAATTTAAAAAAAGCATATGATGTAATTTTGAATGCTAAAAATAATACATTAGGAAAGACAATTATGGGATATTGTATTTCTTCTACACCATTGGTTTTTGATTTCTTAGAAGGAGACTATTGTGTGATAGAAAAATATGGAAATCAGTTGATAAGAGAGGAGAAAAAGAATAATTGCTTTGCAATGTTTTTAAATGAGTTCGAAAAAAAAGAAGTTATAGAAGAAAATCTTCTAAAACAATGTAAAAAAATATTTATAGGAAATTCTGAGAGTGTTAACTATTTTTTTGAGTTGATTAATGATTATAAAAGATGTTATTAGAAAAAGCACTACTAGAAAAATGGTTAAAGTATAACGTAAATTGTACAATTAAGAGCATAAAGCACTATAAATAAAGAGCTTTATGCTCTTATTTTTTTTGCAACAGCAAAAAAAGTGTACAATTTACAAATGAAATTTTAGTGTCAAATGCAGAAAGGAATCAACATATTATTTTATGAGATAAGAAAGAAAACTGGCGAAATTCCATAAAAAAAAGAATGAAAATAAAGGAAGGTGTCACACTTGAATTAGAAGGTGACTCAGTTTTAATCGAATCCTTTGTTTTAAAGGAAGAGGTAATAATATATGTAACAACTTCTTATTATTGGCGTAACCTGATTTAAAAAATAAAAACAATTGCAAAAACAAAAAAGAAATGCTAATATATGAGTGTATTTTTTTTATTGATTTCCCGAAGTTGAAGGGAAATGTTGTGAGTAGAGCCTTAATTTGATAGGCTCGAATTGTAGCTGTCTGAATTGAAGACAGACTTATTTCAGAAGGATTCGCCGACGGGCGATATGGCTAGCATAACAGAGGAAAGGGTGACTATTAATAGTCGCCCTTTTTGTAAAAGAGGTGTTTATTATGGAAAAGCTTAAGCTAGATTTTGAAATCCCTGATTTTTTGGAAGAGGACATTGAATCCATGGTTAAGTCAGTGAATAACAAGGAAAGCATAGTGGACTGTTGGCAGGATACCATAAGAGCAGACTTAAATTGCTGTGACGGTACACTTACAGATGAACAAATTAAATTGTTGCGTGATTATTATTATGTAAGGGAGTGGTAAAACGCTAATTGATTTTTCGAAAGAAGCCCTGACAGTTCCAAATAATTATCTGGGAGCAGACAAGAAAAAAACGATAATATATAAAGGCGAAAAGTATCTTTTGAAATTTTCAACGTACAATGGATTTCAGCAAAACAGTCTTGCAACATCATATTCAAATATAAAGTGTCAAGGATTAATGTACAAAAAATATTATATAAAAAGGTACAATTAATCATTTCCTTTGATATGATTCTTAAGTCTGTATGAACGTCCGGATATTGTTACCACATGGGTATGATGTAGAACCCTATCCAGTTACATATATCAGTTCATTATAAAATGCTTATGTTTTTGTCTTGACAACTGAACCACTATACGTTACTGTGATAAAATGTGAGAAAAATATATATCAACATATAAAAAACGGAGGAAGAGAGTTATGTTCGATACCATTCATCATATTGCAATCATTGGAAGCGATTATGAACAATCAAAACATTTTTATGTGGATCTGCTTGGATTTAAAATAATTAGAGAGAATTATCGAAAAGAACGTGATGATTACAAGATTGATATGGCATGTGGGCTGCAGGAAATAGAACTTTTTATCATAAAAAATGCTCCAGCTCGTGTAAATTATCCAGAAGCATTGGGATTACGCCATCTGGCATTTAAAGTGGAGAGTGTAGATGATACAGTAAAAGAATTGAATGGGAAAGGAATTGAAACTGAGCCGGTCCGTCTGGATGATTATACCGGAAATAAAATGACATTTTTCCATGATCCGGATGGACTTCCACTGGAAATTCATGAGTAGAAAATAGTGAGTAAAATATTCTTGCTTCAAGCATGTAATTTAATATTCTTACACTGATGAGACGAGTGCATATGCTGCGGCAAAGAAGGCAGTGACAGACCAACTTGAAAACATCAAGAACACTTACAAGGCATGGGAGTATGCAGAAAACATAGCCAATCCATATGATGATGAAATTTACTGGAATCTTGCAACATATCTAGAGAAGTTAGGAAGAGAAGCGACATTTTCTATTCTCTCAAAAACAAGGACGATAACTAAATATGCAGAAATCGATAAAGATGATGCACAGAAGGTCTATGCCAAGAATAAGGACATAGTAGCCTCAGATGAAGACTTTTTTGTGGAAAAATAGTCAATACTAAAACATTTCATTAAAGAGTGTAAACAGGGTGAAGAAGTTCATTCCTGTTTACACTCTTATATGTTTACAAAAGTTACTGTTTTTTTATATGTAACTGTTAAAATATAAATAGAAAAAGAATATCGGAGGTAGAAAAAATGAGAAAAAAACTTATTGCAGTGGCATTATCCATAAGCATAGCTTTAGGGGGAATCAACAGCACAACAACATATGCCGATAGTAAATTAACGAAAGTAAATATTTTACAAAAAAATGGTGATTCTTACACTTTGGAAAACTACGTTTCTTCACCAGAGGAAGCACAAAAACTTCAAGAATACTACTTCTTAAATAACATTTCAGGACCATATAAAATAACAATTGATGCAAAATATTATGAGAACTGGTTAGAATATGATGCCTATCATGAAAGTATAGATTTTTTTGCAAATAATGCATTTAGAGATAAAATTGATAACGGAATAGGTTTCTACTGTAATACTAGCGGTGGTGGCGTTAGAAACAATTCTTCTGAAAATGAATTAATTATAGACGGAAATGGAAAGAAATATATTGTTTTAAACTTGGAGAATTACAAAGTTGACAAGTTTATAACTTATTTTACAGAAATGCAGGAAGTGAAGAAGAAATTTCTTGCAACAGTACCAAACCTTGACGAGATGAGCGAGTATGAAAAAGTACTGAAAATATTAGAGTTCATGCATTACATCAAGTATGGCAAGGATGAAAATGGCAGAACAATCAATGACGCATACACTGCACTGGTAAAGGGAAAGGCTACGTGTACAGGTTTTGCAGAGGCATTTAACTTCCTTGCAAGCTGCATAAACATGGAATCCGTGGAAATTGGAAACCCGGGAGTACATTCGTGGAATGGAGTAAAGGTTTGTGGAAACTGGTTTGAGGTTGAACCACAGAGCAAAAACAATTCTTCTGTAAATGATGCCACACGAAACATAAACATGACTAAAGTACTCAGAGGCTCAGAATACATGTCAAACATAGACAGAGCTCATCAGGAAGGGGATAAAAGAGACATACTTCCTGTAAGCAAAATTGATTACATGGACTACAAGGGCCACACGTTTACAAGTCACGTCATCAAGTGGAATGGAGACAAGGCAACATTCTACAGAACATGCAGTGAATGCGGGGAATATGAAAATGATGGTTTTGTAATGACTTCATCAAAGCCATATTTCTATCATTTGGTAGACCGAGAATACATTGGCACTGATTGTGATGTAACAAAGGTTTCAGAAAAGAAGTGTGGTGATGCCACAGTTACAAAGTATGAGGCAACAGTTACGGTCGACGGAAAGACCTACACATCAGAGCATACAGAGATTGATGGAGAATGTAATCATGTGGTAAGGGACAGTGACATTAAGACGGTAAAGAAAGCCACCTGCTCTGAAGAAGGAGTAATTGAAAAGACATGCGAAATATGTGGTTATACCTGGACTGAAAGCACACCTAAGACTGGGCATTCATACATTACGGTTAAAACAACTTCAGACACCTGTGAAGACAAGAGTGTTTACAAAGTTCATAAGTGCAGTGAATGTGGTGAGGTAATTGGAACATCAAAGAAGATGTATTATTCAGCTCATGATTATGAGTTTACAAGTCACAGTAAGGTTGCAACCTGTACTGAAAAGGGAGAGGACCTGTATACCTGCACAATCTGTGGAAAGACGGAAACAAGGGAAGTTCCAATGGTAGCGCATGAAACAGAGCTTAGAAACTATAAGGCTGCAACCTGTACTGAGGATGGATATACAGGTGATGAAACCTGCATTAACTGTGGAAAGGTAATTTCCAAGGGAAAGAAAACTTATGCCACGGGTCATTCATATGTTGACACACTTGAAACTGTCTATGAAACAGATATGTCAATGGGACTTACATATAAGTATGCATATGTAATAGACAGAGTAACATGCAAGAAGTGTGATTTTGAAATGATTGATGGACAAACAGAAAGCAAACTTGTGTGCTGGATACTTGCAGACGGAACAGAAGTCAGCAAGGAAGACGGATATGAATATGAGTACGTAACGGACAAGAATGGTAACCTTGTGCCGAAGAAGATAGACCACAGTGTAACACAACCAACTTCAAGACCATCAATAAGTCCCACAATTTATGAAACAGGTGACTACACGGATGTTGAAGACACAACAAAGTCTGTTTCAAAGGTACCGGCAAAAGTAAAAGTAAGTTCTGCAAAAAACTTAAAGGGTAAGAAAATCGCTATAAAATGGAAAAAGGTGAAGAAAGCCACGAAGTACCAGGTCAAGGCAGTACTTGGAAGTAAAGCAATAACAAAAACAACCACAAAGACTTCATATACCATTAAAAAGCTCAAAAGAAAGAAAACATACAAAATTTATGTGAGAGCATATAACAAATCAGGATATGGCAAATGGAGCAATGCAAAAAAAGTTAAAGTTAACAAATAAATGTGTATGACAAACAACTCACCCTCTTTCTGTTGCCAGATTAGGAGAGACAACACAAAAGATTTTATATTATATAACGTAAATGTTTTTGTCAGGTCAGATAATACAGTTATCCTTGAAGTAAAATGGGATAATGATGCTGACGGAACACTAACAGCAATGTTTAGTGAAAACGATACTGAGCAAATGGTATTTACACTTGTATTAGTTATCATTAATGCAAAAAAATAACGCCCTTGCCGTGTTCAAAGTGTAGGACGTTATTTTTAACTCAAACATAACCGGCAGTTAGGTTTTATCTAACTTTCAGTTCCTTGTTTAAGTTCATTATAGCATATTGCTAGTATTGTTCAACTAGATTTTCTCGTTATAAAAATACTAAAAATAAGGTTATGAATTTTTTATTGACAATGTATATACTTTTTTAAAAAAACGGAGGAATTTAATATGATGTCAAATGCTATGGAACAAAAAAGCTTTACTACTCAAACAGCTGTAAAAAAATGGGGAAATAGTCAAGGATTACGATTATCAAAAGAAATAACTAATTTAATGCATTTAAGAGAAAATGACAATGTGGAGATTAACATATACAATGGGGAAATGGTTATTAAGAAAATTAAATATCCAAAATATACTAATTTACAAGAAAGGTTAGAAGCTTTCTATCAAAAACCAATTGATGAAATCTATGTAGAAAGTACACAAGAAGTAGATGTAGGAGCTCCTAAAGGTGATGAATATTGGTAACTTTTGAACAAGGTGATATTATTATTATGAATTTTAACCCTTAGCAGGGTCATAAAACAAAATGGAAGACGACCAGCATTGGTCGTCAGCAACACTTTATTAAATGAGCATAGCTCATTAATTATGGTTTGTCCTATTACAAACACTGATAAATCACATCCTTTTCATGTGAATCTTGACGATTCCACAAGTGTAAAAGGTGTGATATTAGCGGATCAGGCAAAGATGTTAAACGTAAGAGCAAGGGATGCAAGATTCGTTGAAAAATGTCTAGAATATATCTGGATGGAAGCAATAGAAATTATTAAAAATTTTCTTTAAAAAAGATAATGAGTAATCCCAGACTTTACAAGGCGTTAGTTTTAACTAGCGCCTTTCTCTTTCAATGTAATTAAATAATGTTGCCAAGTAAACTTATCAACAACTTTTGCAAAGTTTAATTGGAAGACTAAGGATAGTGCTGTAAGTAATATATTTAAGCGAAGGAAATATGTTGTTTAGTGGAAAGTGTGGTATGATATATTTAAATTTAGTTAAAGAATGGAGGCAACATAAATTGCATTTTAGTTATTGCCCGTATTGTGGCTCAAAACTTATTGGAAAAGAAATCGGAGATGAAGGAAGTGTGGCATGGCAATTAGTGAAGAAGGTTATAGAAAAATGATATATTTTCATCTTCCGGGCTTGTTTGAATTTTATGATTTTTATAGTGTGTTTTTGCCCTTGTTTAGAGAACATAGAGAATATTTTTATGATTGGTGTGAAATTGGTTCGATATACGGTGCCCCGGCAGACTGTCTTTGGGGCGGTGGTCGTGCAGGTTTTGGAGAGTGCAATGCTAAAGTTGTATTAAAACTTATGAATGAATACAACATTTCTCCAAGGCTTACATTTAGCAATTCATTGTTAAGAGAAGAGCATCTTTCAGACAAGAGGTGCAACGATTTATGTGAAATGTTTTATAAAGAAAGCAAAGTGCAGAGTGGCATAATTGTACATTCGGATTTACTTTTGAATTATTTGAAAAATAAATATCCGAATTTTTATTTTGTATCATCAACCACAAAAGTAATAACGGATTTTGAAGAGTTTAAAAGCGAAGCTGATAGGAAAGAATTTAGTTATGTTGTACCGGATTTTCGATTAAATAAAGACTTTGAAAATTTAGAAGGATTAACTCAGACTCAGAAAAATAAAGTAGAGTTTTTGTGCAACGAATGTTGTTGGTTTGGATGTAAGGATAGGAAGAACTGTTACGAAGCTGTAAGCCGAAAAAACTTAGGAGAAAATCAAAAGGAGCATATATGTAAGTCACCTACCGCTGAAAAGGGGTATCGCTTTTCAGAAGCAATGAAAAATCCGGGATTTATAAGCATAGGTGACATTGAAAATAAATATGTTCCTATGGGATTTTCTAACTTTAAAATTGAAGGCAGAAGTCTTGGAAGTGCGCTGATATTAGAATTTTTATTGTATTATATGACAAAGCCTGAATATCATATAAATGTTAGGGAAGAAATATATCTGGATAATATGCTTGATTTATTTTAAATGTAATACAAAAAAGATTCAGAGTAGTTCATTAAATATACACAGATTATTGATTTAATATATGTATAAGAGATAATTAATACAATCACCCAGAGAAAAAAATCAACGTGTTTGCAATAAATTTTTCTCAGGGGATTAGGTTTTGCCAATTATCTAAAAATGCTGTGGAGGAATATTATGAAACAATTAAAGATTCTTGTTGTAGATGATGAAGATAGAATGAGAAAGCTTGTAAGAGACTTTCTTGTAAGAAAACAATATGAAGTAGTGGAAGCATCCAACGGTGAAGAAGCCGTAGATGTGTTCGTGGAGAGTAATGATATTGATCTTATTATTTTGGATGTTATGATGCCTAAGATGGATGGATGGGAAGCCTGCAGGGAGATTAGAAAGATTTCTAAGGTTCCAATTATTATGCTGACAGCAAAGAGCGAGGAAAGTGATGAGTTACTTGGTTTTGAACTTGGAGTTGATGAATATATATCCAAGCCTTTCAGCCCAAGAATTCTTGTGGCAAGAGTTGATGCAATCCTTAGAAGAACTAATAATATAGGTCAGGATCAGATTGAACAGGCCGGAGATATTGAAATAAACAAGGCGGCTCATATTGTTACAGTAAAGGGTGAACCTATTGAACTTAGTTTTAAGGAATTTGAATTGTTATCATATTTCATACAAAATAAAGGAATTGCTTTATCAAGAGAGAATATTCTTAATAATGTATGGAATTATGATTATTTTGGAGATGCAAGAACTATTGATACCCACGTTAAAAAACTAAGAAATAAGCTTGGAGAATGTGGCAAATACATAGTTACAATTTGGGGCATGGGATACAAATTCGAGGTTAACTAATGAAGGATATAGATAAGAATAAAATGAAACATACCATCGGTTACAAGATGACCGTAATTATAGTGGCAATCATGGGATTATCCCTGATTGCTGCTAGTATATTTAGCAGCTTTTTCTTAAGCAAGTATTATAAGAAAACAAAGCAAGATTCTATTAAGAAAGTTTACAATGAGTTTATAAAAATAATCCAAGATGATGAAAATCTTAAGGATAGCGACAATATTTCAACGCTGAATAATATTTGTGAAAAAGCCGGTGCCACAATGATTGTTGTAGATAGTGCGGGAGATTCTGTTTATGACTATGGTGCAGGAAAAATGCTTGCAGACCGTTGGCGTGATATGATTTTTGGTAGTAATATTAAGCAGAAAGAGGAACCAAGGGTTATTGAAAAGAACGACAAATATACAATTCAGTCTACGGTAGACAGATTTTCGGCCAATCAATATTATGAATTGTCAGGAGGACTGGCATCAGGCAATTATGTAGTTATAAGAATGTCAGTTGAAAGCTTTAGGGAGAGTATTGCCATTGCCAACAAGTTTTATTTAGGTGTTGGAATATCACTTATTCTTGTTACAACTTTAATTATTATTTGGATTACAAGAAAATATACACAACCTTTATTACAATTGGCTGATATTTCCAAAAGAATGTCAGAACTTGATTTTAATGTTAAGTATGAAGATGACCGTGATGATGAAATCGGTATTCTTGGAGAGAGCATGAATGAAATGTCTGACAAGCTTGAAACAGCTATTTCGGAACTAAAGTCTGCCAACTTGCAGCTTCACAAGGATATTGCAAAGAAGGAAGAAGTAGATGAGATGAGAAAAGAATTTATTTCAAATGTTTCTCACGAATTAAAAACACCTATTGCACTTATTCAGGGTTATGCAGAGGGACTTCAGGAAAGTATAAGTGATAATCCGGAGGATATGGATTACTACTGCGATGTTATTATTGATGAAGCTGGCAAGATGAATAAGATGGTTAAGAATCTTCTTACATTAAACCAGCTGGAGTTCGGTGACGGAAGTGTAAATATGGAAAGATTTGATATTATATCTGTGATTGCAGGAGTAATTCATTCTATGCAAATTAAGGCCAATGAAAAGCAGGTTAATATTGAATTTAATCAAATGGAACCTATTTACGTTTGGGCAGATGAGTTCCAGATTGAAGAGGTTATTACTAATTATTTAAGTAATGCTTTAAATCATGTTGACGAAAATAGAATAATTAAAGTGAAAATTCAGGAAAAAAATGGTATAGTAAGAGTGTCTGTGTTTAACACAGGAAAAAATATTCCTGAAAATGAGCTTGATAATATTTGGATCAAGTTCTATAAAGTTGACAAAGCAAGAACAAGAGCTTATGGTGGCAACGGTATAGGATTATCTATAGTTAAAGCCATTATGGACAGACACGAAAAGAAATGTGGAGCAATTAACAGACCGGATGGTGTTGAATTTTGGTTTGAGCTTGATTGCAAATCATTAGAGAAAGGGACTGAATAAATGATAGCAATTATTGACTATGATGCAGGCAACATTAAAAGCGTGGAGAAGGCATTTCAGTATATAGGAGAAGATACTGTAGTATCAAGAGACAAGGAGGTTATTCTTTCAGCAGATAAGGTAGTTCTTCCGGGAGTTGGTTCTTTCGGAGATGCAATGGAGAAATTGAGAGATTATGATCTTATTGATACAATCAATAAGGTTGTGGAAAATAACACACCTTTTCTTGGAATATGCTTAGGACTTCAGCTTTTATTCGAAAGCAGTGATGAAACTCCGGGAGTGGAAGGACTTGGAATTTTAAAAGGAAAGATTCTTAGAATACCTGACAAGCCGGGATTTAAGATTCCACATATTGGATGGAACTCTTTGGAACTTACTAATAACGGAAGATTATTTAAAGGCATTGAAGAACAGTCTTATGTTTATTTTGTACATTCATATTATTTGGAAGCAGAAGATGAGCAGATAGTTAAGGCTTCAACAGATTATATTACACATATTCATGCATCTGTTGAAAGTGGTAATGTTTTTGCATGCCAGTTTCACCCTGAAAAGAGTGGTGATGTAGGACTTCAGATTTTAAAGAATTTTGCGGCATTATAATATAGATTTGGGAGAGAAATATGCATACAAAGAGAATTATTCCATGTTTGGATGTAAATAACAATAGAGTTGTAAAAGGTACTAATTTTGTGAATTTAAGAGATGCAGGTGATCCTGTTGAAGTTGCAAAAGCTTATAACAAGGCAGGAGCGGATGAACTTGTATTTTTAGATATTACTGCGTCTTCTGACCATAGACATACTGTTACGGATTTGGTAAGAAGAGTGGCAGAACAGGTTTTTATTCCGTTTACTGTTGGCGGAGGAATTAGAACTGTAGATGATTTTAAGGAACTTTTAAGAGAGGGTGCTGACAAGATTTCAATTAATTCATCAGCTATTATGAATCCTAATCTTATAAGTGAAGCGGCTGACAAGTTTGGAAGTCAGTGCGTTGTAGTTGCCATTGACGCTAAGAGACGTGAAGATGGTAGCGGCTGGAATATATACAAGAACGGTGGACGTGTCGATATGGGCATGGATGCTGTTGAATGGGCAATGAAGGTTGATAAACTTGGAGCAGGAGAGATTTTGCTTACAAGTATGGATTGTGACGGAGTGAAGCAGGGCTATGACATTGAACTTACAAAGATTATAGCTGAAAATGTTTCTGTTCCTGTTATTGCTTCAGGTGGAGCCGGAACTATGGAGCATTTTTATGATGCATTAACAGAGGGAAAGGCTGACGCAGCTCTTGCAGCTTCATTATTCCATTACAAAGAATTAGAAATTAATGATTTAAAACATTATTTAGATGGTAAGGGAGTGCCGGTACGTTTGTAGAAACGTAGATACTTAAAGATGAAATATTATTTTATTATTAATCCTAACAGTGGAAAAATAGACACAAATCAGTTTGAACAGAGAATTTTAAAGGAATGTTCAAAAGAAAAAATTAAATACAAAATATTTTATACACATAATGCAGGGGATGCAAAGAAGTTTGCAAAAAAAATACCTGATGAAGAATGTGTTGTTTTTTCTGTCGGTGGAGATGGCAATTTAAATGCAGTTCTAAACGGGTTGGCAGGTTCTAAGAACAAGATTCTTGGAAATATTCCAACAGGCAGTGGAAATGATTTTGAAAGAACACTTAGCCAATATGATGACGGAATACATGATTTTGATTTTGGAATTATTAATGGAAGACATTTTATTAATGTTGCCTGTGTAGGACTTGATGCTGATGTGGCTAACAATATTTCATGGATTAGGAAGAAGAAATGGATTCCGGTAAGCCAGCGCTACAATGCCAGCATTTTGTATACTTTTATTAAATATAAATTTAAAAAAGTAAAAGTACAGATAGACGATAATCAAAGTTTTGAAAACCAATGCACAATACTTGCCATATGCAATGGTCAATATTATGGTGGAGGTTTTAGAATGGCACCCCACGCTACACTTGACGATGGATTATTTGATGTATATTTTGTGGAAAAAATGCCAAAGGTTAAGGTTTTACCATTGTTTGTAAAACTGCTAAGCGCAAAGCATGAAAAATCTCCGAAGATTAAGAAATATCAAGGGGAAAAAGTGGTTATTGACAGCGATAAGAGATACACTTTTAATGTTGACGGAGAAATGGTAACGGATACTCATTTTGAAATAGAAATGAGAAAAAATGCAGTAAAGGTTTTCTGCAATAAGGAATTTGTGGAAAGAATAATAGGAAAGTAACAGAACAAAGTTTTAATGTAGATACACTGGTTAGGGTGTAATTTAACAAAGATAATATGAAAAATAATACCAATTATCAATAATGAAGGTAATATTGAAACGAGGAATAGAAAATGTCAATGATAGATAACGATTGGCTTGTGCCTTTAAAGAAGGAGTTTTCAAAGCCATATTATAAAGATTTATTCGAGTTTGTAAAAAATGAATACAGTACTACAGTGGTATATCCGCCTGCAGATGATATTTTTAATGCATTTCATTTTACACCTCTTAAAGATGTAAAAGTTTTGCTTTTGGGACAGGATCCATATCATAATGTGCATCAGGCTCATGGTTTGAGTTTTTCTGTTTTGCCGGGTAACGACATACCTCCTTCACTTAAAAATATTTATCAGGAATTGCATGATGACTTAGGTTGTTATATTCCTAATAATGGATATTTAAAGAAATGGGCAGACCAGGGAGTGTTGTTGCTTAACACAGTTCTTACTGTAAGAGCCCATCAGGCTAACTCTCATCAGGGAAAAGGATGGGAACAGTTTACAGATGCAGTAATTGAAGCTGTAAATGCTCAGGACAGACCTATAGTTATCTTTTTGTGGGGCGCACCTGCCGGCAGAAAAGCTAAGATGTTAACTAATCCTAAGCATTTGGTCTTGAAAGCACCACATCCAAGTCCATTGTCAGCATATAGGGGATTCTTTGGCTGCAAACATTTCAGCAAGGCAAACGAATTTTTAAAGGCTAACGGTGTTGAACCTATTGACTGGCAGATTGAAAATATATAGTTGAAAAGATATTAAATAAATATCATCATTGCATAAGTAGAAACTATCTGTGCAAGCTAATAAACAGAGAAAGCAACATCCTTCTTCTTGACGAGCCGACAAACCACCTTGACGTAGATGCAAAGGAGGAATTAAAGCGTGCTCTTATGACATATAAAGGCAGTGTTTTAATGGTGTGTCACGAACCGGACTTCTATGAAGAATGGGCAACAGACATCTGGGATGTAAGCAAGTGGACAACAAAAATAGATATGTAAAAATAAAAGGGCTATCCATCGCGGTAGCCCTTTTATAAAATATTAAAATACTAATATATCAATTTATTCAATTCTAAACCTATAAAGCCTATTTCTTCCCAATCTTTTTGTTTGCTGTTGCAAGCATTAACTTGATACGGTTAAGTTGGTTAACTTCACTGGCACCAGGATCGTAGTCAACGGCTACGATGTTTGCTTCAGGATGCTGTGCACGAAGTTTCTTAATAACACCCTTACCAACGATGTGGTTAGGAAGACAAGCGAAAGGCTGTGTACAAACAATGTTTGGAACACCGTCGTGGATTAAGTGAAGCATTTCACCTGTTAAGAACCATCCTTCACCAGTCTGGTTACCTATTGAAACAACATCTTCAGCCATTTTACTCATTTCCCAAATATCAGCAGTAGGAGTAAAGTGCTTACTTTCTATAAGAGCTTTCTTTGCAGAACCTCTCATCCATTCAATAGCTTTAATTCCAAGGTTATTCATTCTAATAATACTCTTGTCAAAACCTAATTTTTCAACCTTAAATGTTGCATTTCTAAATCCATAAAGGAAGAAGTCAACAAGGTCAGGCATAACAGCCTCGGCACCTTCTGATTCAAGCAATTCAACTAAGTTATTGTTAGCTGTAGGAGAGAACTTAACAAGAATTTCACCTACAATACCAACTCTAGGTTTCTTAATGTCTTTTACAGGAATAGCATCGAATTCTTCAACAATCTTCTTCATATTCTTCTTGAAACGATGAATTCCAAAACTATTATCTGAAAGCTCTTTGCAAAGCTTGTATTCCCATTTTTTATGTAAAGCATTAGTTTCTCCAGGATTAACTTCGTAAGGTCTTGTTCTGTAAACAACACGCATAAACAAGTCACCATAGAGGCAGGCTTCAACAGCTTTTAGTGCAAGCTTTGGAGTGATTTTGAAACCGCTATGATGTTCAAGTCCACTTAAACTTAATGACAATACAGGAATTTGGGACATACCGGCTTTTTCCAAAGCTCTTCTTATAAATCCAATATAGTTAGTAGCACGACATCCACCACCTGTCTGAGAAATAACTACGGCAGTTTTGTTCAAATCATATTTGCCGGAAAGAAGAGCATTCATTATCTGACCAACAACTATAAGAGAAGGATAACATGCATCATTGTTAACATATTTTAAACCTGTGTCAATACATGATTTGTTACTTTCCATTACCTCAAAATTATATCCGCAAGCATTAAATGCAGCCTGTAACATTGTGAAATGAATTGGACTCATCTGAGGACAAAGAATAGTATAATTGTCATCACGCATCTGCTTAGTAAATTCAACTTTATTAAATGATGAAGGCTGAATGTAACGTTCAAAATGATTTTCGCTACGTTCCCTAATTGCAGCAAGTAAAGAACGAACTCTGATTCTTGCAGCACCAAGGTTGTTAACTTCATCAATCTTTAATACTGTGTAAATCTTTCCTGATTTTGTAAGAATATCACTTACACAGTCTGTTGTAACTGCATCCAAACCACAACCAAAAGAGTTTAACTGAATCAAATCAAGATCATCTCTTGTTTTAACAAAGTTTGCGGCTTTGTAAAGACGTGAGTGATACATCCACTGGTCAGAAACAATTAAAGGTCTTTCAACATCAGCAAGATGTGAAACTGAATCTTCTGTAAGAACAGCAAGACCATATGAGTTAATCATTTCAGGAATTCCGTGGTTGATTTCAGGATCAACGTGGTATGGACGACCGGCAAGAACAATACCTCTACGTCCTGTTTCTTCCATATATTTAAGAGTTTCTTCACCCTTTTTCATCATGTCATTACGTGAAGCAATAAGTTCATCCCATGCTTTGTGAGAAGCACTCTTAATTTCATCTTCTTTAATGCCAAGAGCTGTAAATTCTTCAACAAGTCGTTTTGTAAGAATTTCTTCATTTGTAAATGCCATAAAAGGATTCATAAAATTAATTGAAGAATCTTCTAAAGCTTCAACGTTGTTCTTAATATTTTCAGCATAAGATGTAACAATAGGACAGTTGTAATGGTTGTTAGCATCAGGTGTTTCATTTCTCTCATATGGAATACATGGATAGAAAATAAATTTTGCACCGTTTTGTAATAACCACTCAATATGTCCATGAGAAATCTTAGCAGGATAACATTCAGATTCACTTGGAATTGATTCAATACCCATTTCGTAAATCTTATGTGATGATTTAGGAGAAAGCATTACACTGTATCCTAATTCTTTAAAGAATGTTGCCCAAAATGGGAAGTTTTCGTACATATTTAGAACTCTTGGAATACCAACAACACCTCGTGGAGCGTTTTCAGGAGCCAAAGGTTCATAATCAAACATTCTATGATATTTATATTCAAAAAGGTTTGGAATGTGGTCTTTGTTCTTAACACCACCAATACCTTTCTCACATCTGTTACCACTAATAAATCTACGTCCGTCAGAGAATTTATTAATTGTAAGAAGACATGCGTTAGTACATCCCTTACATCTTGTCATTGAAGTAGTGTAATCAAAAGATTCTAACTGTTCCAATGAAAGGATAGTAGTTTCCTGTCCTTTATATCTTTCTTTTGCAATAAGAGCAGCACCGAAAGCACCCATAATACCTGCAATATCCGGGCGAATAGCTTGGCAACCTGCAATTTTTTCAAAACTTCTAAGAACTGCATCGTTGTAGAATGTACCACCCTGAACAACAACCTTACGTCCTAAATCCTTTGCGTCAGAAATTTTAATAACTTTGTATAAAGCATTTTTTATAACTGAATAAGCAAGACCTGAAGAAATATCTGCAACAGTAGCGCCTTCTTTCTGTGCCTGCTTAACATTAGAGTTCATAAATACAGTACATCTTGTACCAAGGTCAGTAGGGTTACTTGCAAATAAAGCTTCCTTAGCAAAATCCTGAACAGAGTAATTTAATGATTTGGCAAAAGTTTCAATGAAAGAACCACAACCTGAAGAGCAGGCTTCATTAAGCTGAACGCTGTCTACAGAATTGTTTTTGATTTTAATACATTTCATATCCTGTCCGCCAATATCAAGAATACAATCAACCTGTGGCTCAAAGAAAGCTGCTGCATGATAGTGGGCTACCGTTTCAACTTCACCTTCATCAAGCAATAAGGCATTCTTAATAAGAGCTTCACCATAACCTGTTGAACATGAACGTACAATGTGTGCGTCAGAAGGAAGTTTCTTATAAATATCCTTAACGGCATCAATAATAGTCTGTAAAGGATTACCGTTGTTACCACTATAGTATGAGTAAAGAAGAGTTCCATCCTCGGCAACCAAAGCAGCTTTAGTTGTAGTAGAACCTGAATCAATACCTAAATAGCAATTGCCTTTGTATGTAGCAAGATCTCCCTTTTTTACACAGTCCTTATTGTGTCTTTCAGTAAATTCCTTATATTCTCTTTCGTTATTAAATAAAGGATCAAGACGTTTAATTTCCATAGACATCTTTATACCTTTAGATAACTGTTCATATAAATCAGAAATGTTAACTTTTACATTTTCAGAATGGTTAAGAGCAGAACCGATTGCAGCAAACAAATGAGAATGTTCAGGTGCAACAATATGCTCATCATCTAATTTTAAAGTTCTGATAAATGCATTCTTTAATTCAGGTAAAAAGTGAAGTGGTCCACCAAGGAAAGCAACTGTTCCACGGATAGGTTTACCACAGGCAAGACCTGAAATAGTCTGGTTAACAACAGCCTGAAAAATAGAAGCGGCTAAATCTTCTTTAGTAGCACCTTCGTTAATTAAAGGCTGAATATCTGTTTTTGCAAAAACACCACAACGGGCAGCAATAGGATAAATAGCCTGATAATTCTTGGCATATTCATTTAAACCGCTGGCATCTGTCTGTAAAAGAGAAGCCATCTGATCTATGAAAGAACCTGTACCACCGGCACAAATACCATTCATACGCTGTTCAATACCGTTAGTGAAATAAATAATCTTTGCATCTTCACCACCAAGTTCGATGGCAACGTCAGTCTGAGGTGCATAATCTTCAAGGGCTGAAGCTACGGCAACAACTTCCTGAACGAAAGGTACTTTCAAATGATTTGAAAGGGCAAGTCCACCTGAACCTGTAATCATTGGTGATAATTCTATATTTCCTAATTTGTCTTTAGCTTCTTTAAGAAGAGAAGCCAAAGTTTCCTGAATGTTTGCATAATGTCTTTTGTAATCAGAAAAAACAACATCATTATTCTTGTCAAGGATTGCAATTTTTACTGTGGTAGAACCGATGTCAATACCAAGACTGTAATATTCTAATTCATTCATTTTTTTCCTCCTAATGCCTTAATAAGCCATTAAAGCACTTATAATTGAAATCTAATCATTAAAATCAGTAAAGTTATTACAATGATTTTAATTAAAAATTTTAGTTCAATAACGTATCTTTTTCATATTTAATAAAAGTGTTTACGCGAATTTCTATATTATAATATAATTAATAAGAAAAAACAACCCAACAAAAATAGACAAAATGTAAAAAGCCTATGTCTAAAAATGAATAAAATGTAATATTATTTAGACATTAAAACAAATAAAAAGAAATGTATGGAAAATATGTTGAAAATCCCATTAAAAACATTGAAAGTAGTTTGACAAACAGTGGTTTGGAAATTATACTGTAAATTGGTTTATTATTTGAAGAGAAGTTGCAGATTACATATTTTTTGCAATATCTTTTTGGTGAAAGGCAGAGGAGAATTTATGATTTCTAATTTTGAAAGAAAATACGGCAAGTATGCTATAAAGAATCTTACCTTATATTTAATAGCAGGATATGTTATTGGATATATGCTTAGTTTGATAAATCCTACATTGTATGGTCTTTTAACATTTAATCCGTATATGATTTTGCACGGACAGATATGGCGTATAGTAACATGGGTTTTAACAATGCCGGAGGAATTAAGTATCTTCACAATAATTATGCTGATTCTTTATTATCAGTTGGGACAGACTTTGGAAAGAACATGGGGAACGTACAGATATAATGTTTATCTTATATCAGGTCTCATATTTACAGTTGTAGGTGCAATTGTTTTATACGTAGTTTTGACATTTGTTTATAAAGATACATTTTCAAGTCAAACATTAGGAAGCTACATTGGTGCTTATGTAAGTACTTATTACATTAATATGTCCATATTCTTAGCTTTTGCGGCAACTTATCCGGAAGAACAACTTATGTTGTACTTCATTATACCTATTAAGATTAAGTGGTTTGGAGTATTGTATGGAGCATATATCTTAATTGACATTTACAACGCTTTTAGTTATGCAAGACAGATTGGGACATATGTGCTTGCAATTATTACAACGGTACTTATTGTTATGTCGTTGCTTAACTTTATATTATATTTTATTTCTCTTAAAAAGAATGGCGGAGCCTTTAGTGTGGCTCAGGCAAAGCGTAAGAGACAGTACAGGCAGCAGGTTAACAGAGCAAGACAGAATCAGACTTACCAGAATGGCGCAAGACATAAGTGTGCAGTCTGTGGCAGAACGGAATTAGATGATCCTAATTTAACATTTAGATATTGTTCTAAATGCTCAGGCAACAAAGAATATTGCCAGGATCATTTGTTTACACATAAGCATATGTAATTGATTTTTGTAATCATTATAATATACACAATAATAGGAGGACTGAAAAAACATGGAAAAGAAACCATTTGTAACACTTGAACAGTTAAAGGAGATTGAAAAGACATACCCAACACCTTTTCATATTTATGATGAAAAAGGATTTATGGAGAATGCAAGAAAAGTAAACGAAGCGTTTTCATGGAATAAGGGTTTTAGAGAATATTTTGCAGTAAAGGCTGAACCAAATCCATTTATTATTAAAAAACTTAAAGAAGCAGGATGTGGTGTTGACTGTTCATCATACACAGAATTAATGATAGCTGATAAGCTTGGATTTAGAAATGATGAAATTATGTTTTCATCAAACGAAACACCTGCAGGAGAATTTAAATATTGTAATGATTTAGGGGGAATTATCAACCTTGATGACATTACAATGATTGATTATATGGAAGCAGAATGTGGAATTCCTGAAACAGTAAGCTGTAGATATAATCCAGGTGGAGTTTTTGAAGTATGTAACGGTATTATGGATAACCCTGGAGATGCTAAGTACGGAATGACCCCTGAACAGATAGTTGAAGCATTTAAGATTTTAAAGGCTAAGGGAGTTAAGAACTTTGGCATTCATGCATTCCTTGCCAGCAACACAGTAACTAATGAATATTACCCAATGCTTGCAAGAACAATTTTTGAACTTGCAGTTAAACTTGAAAAAGAAACAGGAGCAGACATTAAGTTTATTAACCTTTCAGGTGGTGTTGGTATCCCTTACAGACCTGATCAGGAACCAAATGACATTATGGCAATTGGTGAAGGTGTAAGAAAGGTATACGAAGAAATTCTTAAACCTGAAGGAATGGATGATATTGCTATTTACACAGAAATGGGACGTTTTATGATGGGACCTTACGGTGCATTGGTTACTAAGGCAGTACATGAGAAACATATCTATAAAGAATATATTGGTGTTGATGCCTGTGCAGTAAACTTAATGAGACCTGCAATGTATGGTGCATATCACCATATTACAGTAATGGGTAAGGAAGACCAGCCAAAAGACCATGTATATGACGTGGTGGGTAGTCTTTGTGAAAATAATGACAAATTTGCAGTTGACAGAGAACTTCCAAAGATTGACATGGGAGATTTCATTTATATTCATGACACGGGAGCACATGGCTTCTCAATGGGATATAACTACAACGGAAGACTTCGTTCAGCAGAATTATTATTAAAGGAAGATGGAAGTGTAGAAATGATTCGTAGAGCAGAAACACCTGCAGATTATTTTGCTACATTCGATTTTTCAGACATAATGAAGTAAGGAGCAATCCGTGTAATACAAAAAGTAACAAAAAATAAGGGAAAAAAAAGTGAAAAAGATAGTAGGCGAATTATTAAAGAACAAACACGTAGATGAAAACTTAAAAGCATATTGTGGACCATTTATGGAAATAAATAACAAATATGCAAATATCCGTTTGGCAATGAATTATTACACATATTACACAATGACTTTAGAAGATGAAAGTCTTTTAAGTACAGAGAATATGTATGGTCTTGCTACAATTAATTTAATTATTGAAGAATTAATGAATGGGGAAAGTGAGAAGATTTCTGAAAACATTGAAAAGTTAGAAAAACTTAGAGATGGAATTATTGAGAAGGTTCAGGATCTTACCTGTTATGTTGACAAGTTTAACATCTATGAACATGCATTAAACAGAGTTGAATACAGATTCAGAGATGACGATTATCCGTCAGGATATAGTGATGAGAACATTACAAGAAGATTAATGCAGTTTATTCTTGAAGATGAAGATAATATGGCAATTAACAGAAAGATAAGTCAGGTAATAGGACAGCTTCCTGTTAGACTTACAAAAAATAAGTTTTTCGAAATGTTATCTAACGGCCTTAGCATTTATAAGGGTGGAACTAAGGAAAGTCTTAAGAATTTCTTATATATGTTAAAAACAACAGCAATGCTTGAAAATACAGAAACAATGACTGTTAATTACCCTTACTTAGACGATTTCTTTAAAGAATTTAAAGAGGTTAAATTTAAGAAAATAACAAAAGAGCAGTATGATGAAATGATGGCTAATATTGCTAAAGTTTCAGAATATATGGAAGATTTAATGAACTCAAATATGATGATTCAGGAAATCTTAAATGATTTGCTTATTGTCTTATATACTTATGAAAATCAGTTAGATGATAATATTGTTAAGGGGTGTACAGAGATTATAAAAGATACAAATCTTTTATTCTTAGGCAAGTTTAGTCCTAAATCATTAGAAGAAATAGAGGATATGTTTGTAATGCTTGAGGGGACTCAGGAAGAATTATATCCTAAGTTATCTTCCTATGATATAACAGACCAGATTATGGAAAGTTATAGTGAAAACATTGAAAAACTTGGTTTAAAGGATGTATATGATGTGGTATACAAACTTCCAAGGCTTAATTCAGACAGTATGTTTATGGAACTTACAGTTGATGAGGACAATACTACAGCCGACGAAGAATATGTAAAGGCTAAGGAAGAAGAGCTTTACAAGGAATATACTGAGTTGTTTGCAGACAACGAGAAATTGATTAACAGAGCCGTAATGTCAGCTTCAATTGCAGAACTTCCTGTATTTTTCAATAATATTAGTGAATTACAGGATTATATTTATAATACATTGTCAGTATGTAATGATAAGGCTGAAAAACTAGCTTGTATTGAAATTTTAAATGGAATAATGGAAGAATAATCAGTTGTAATATATTTGCAGATTGATTATTGGAGATAAGTATGAGATGGTATGATGATTTGTATGTTGGATATAATCTGTTAGACAAAAAGAGACAGGTTATGTGGAAAATTAAAAGGGGTAAACAACAGTTTAATAAATATGTTATTACATTGCCTTTTAATGATTATGATGTACTTGACATCTATCCATCTAATGTACTTACTCAGAAATGGTATAAGGATTCAGATATTGTAATTGTTGGAATTGCCGAAGGTAGGGAAGAGGCAATGGATATGGTACAATTAATAATAATGGATTGTCTAAATTCCACGGGAGGATGCAAAGTGAAAGACTATATATTGAATCTTATGAATGAAGAAAGAAGCAAGAGAGAAGAGTAGCCTATGGTACATATATTATTACTTATTTTAAAAATAATTGGTATTATTGTATTATCTATTCTGGGGCTTGCTTTACTTATTTTGTTTTTTCCTATAACATATGTAGGAAAAGCAAATGGAAATATTGAAGAGAAAAAAATAACCGGTAATATAAGAGCCGGATGGCTTTTTCATCTGCTACATTGCAGATTATGGATTGAGAACACAGAGATACATTATAATATCCGACTATTAGGAATAAAAATAAAATCTTCTGAAACAAAAGAAAAAAAGAAAAAAGAAAAAAGAAAAAATCAGTCTGAGAAGCAATCACCGAAGAATGAAGAAGAAAAATCACAGGATGAATTGAAAGAGGATAGTGTTAAAAAAACTGACATTAAACAAATTGGAACTTCCGAAAATGAAAAAGAGCAGGAAATTCAAAATTCCAATTTGGAAGAGACTGATGTAAAAAATCAAAATAATGAGAATATAAAAAGTGAAGATTCAAAGAAAACTACAGAAACAAATAATAGAAAAAAAGAAAAGAAGTCTTTTATAACAAGAATGCAGATTTCCTTTAAAAAATTAAAACAAAGAATAAAGAAAATTGTAGAAAATATAAAAGATAAAATTCATAATATAAAAGAAAATGCAAAAAATAAAAAGAACAGTATAGATGAAATAATAAATCAGGTTAAAACCGTTAAGCAATTTATAACTTCAAAGACAACAAAAGAGGCTTATGCCTATGGCAAAAAAATGGTTCTAAAACTTCTAAAGCATTTAGCTCCTAACAGGATAAAAGGCAATCTATATATGGGATTTGAAGAAAGTTATTTAACGGGAGAGGCATTAGGCGCTCTTGGAATGATATATGGAATATTTAATATTAATCCTAAAAGGTTTAAGGTTTATCCTGATTTTGAAAATAAAGTGTTTAAAGGTGACATTATTTTTAAGGGACATATTTACTTAGGCGTGGTTATAGTATATTGTTTGAAATTTTATTTTAATGAAAATATAAAGAGAATTATAAAGAAATTTATTTAGGGAGGCATTATTATGGCAGATAACAAAAAACCTACAGATGATTTATTAAAGGCAATGGAAAAATTTATTACAACAAAGTCTGTTGTTGGAGAACCGGTTGTGGTAGGAGATACAATAATCCTTCCTATGGCTGATGTTTCTTTTGGAATGGGAATAGGTACTTTTTCAAAAGGAGAAACAGGATCAGGCGGAGTTGGGGGAAAGATAGTACCAAGCGCTGTTTTGGTTATTAAGGATGGTTCATCTAAGCTTATCAGCATTAAAGATCAGGATGGATTATCAAGGATTATTGATATGGTACCTGATGTGGTAAACAAGTTCACTTCAAAGAATGATGTAAAAGATGATTTTAGTGACTTTGAGGAAATGGATGAAGATATTAACGACTAAAAACTAATTATATGCATATGCTAATATTATAAAAAATAAATTAGGAAGAGTTATGCATAAACTATGTGGATTTGCGTTATTTTGGCTTGCAGTTGGAATGACGCTTTCATTGTTAATAGAGAGTACATTTTTTGTGGTGTGCATAATAGTAATATGTCTTTTGGTAGGATTTAATCTGTTTTGCTGCAAACCATAAAAACAAAAGAAGAGGAGACAGAGATTAATGAACATTGCAGATTTATTTAAAAAAGAACACACAGTATTTTCTTTTGAGGTTTTTCCACCAAAAAAGGAAAGTGGTATAGAAACAATATATTCAACATTAAATGAGTTAAAAAACTTAAACCCTGATTTTATCAGTGTAACTTATGGAGCAGGTGGAAAAGGCGTTGCAAATGCGACAACAATTGACTTATGCTCATATATTAAAAATGAATTAGGAACTGAAACAATAGCCCATCTTTCATGTTTATATAATACTAAAGAAAGCATTGATAGAATTTTAGATGAATTAGATGAAAAAGGTGTAAAGAATATATTAGCTTTAAGAGGCGATGTAAATCCTGATTTTGCTATTGAAAAAGATTTCAAATATGCATCAGACTTAACAGAGTATATTATGTCAAAAAACAGAGGTTTTAATATTTCAGGCGCATGCTATCCTGAAGTTCATCAGGAAGCAGCGAATATGATTGAAGATATTCAGAATTTAAAGAAGAAAGTTGATTCAGGGGCAGACCATTTGATTTCACAGTTATTTTTTGATGATCAGGTATTCTTTGATTTTCAGGAGAAAGCAAGAATAGCAGGAATTAATGTTCCTATTGAAGCAGGAATTATGCCTGTAACAAACAAAAAGCAGATTGAGAGAATGGTTTCAATGTGTGGCGCAAGTATTCCGGCAAAACTTTCAAAAGTTCTTCAGAGATTTGGAGATAATCATGAAGCCATGCGTGATGCAGGTATTTCATATGCAATTGACCAGATTATTGAATTGGCAGCTCATGGAGTTGACGGAGTTCATATTTATACAATGAATGATCCATATGTTGCAAGAAGAATTTCTGAAGGTGTAAAAAATATATTAAAGAGCGGAAAATAAAATGTCAGAGCAGAGAAATATTATTATAGACAATATAGATTTTAGTGAAGCTTTAAGATATTTAGGCTATGGAAACAGCACTCCTGATGAGAAAACGAAAGAGATTTTGTATAATTGTGCAGACCAGCTTAAGTCAGTAATGGAAGGCAAATATACATATAAAGTTTTTGATTTGGTAGATGGACAGGTTCCGGGGATTAATTTTACATTGGAAGGAAAGTCTATTGCCAACCATTTGAAAAATTGTGAAAAGGTAATATTTATGTGTGCTACTCTTTCAGCAGGAGTTGACGGACTTATAAGAAAGATGCAGATTAGGGGAATGGCTGATGCCATGTTTACTGACAGTCTTGCATCTGCTGTAATAGAACAGGTATGCAACAAAGCGGAAGATGAAATTCTTGAAGATTTTAAGGAATATGAACATACATGGAGATTTGGCTTGGGATATGGAGATTTTCCTTTGACAGGTCAGAAACAGTTTCTTGATATATTAGATGCAGGAAGAAGAATAGGCGTATGCGTAAACAGTGGAATGACTCTTGTGCCTACTAAGTCGGTAACATGCATAATAGGACTTGGTCACAATTTAGAAGTATCTAATGTTAAAAGCTGTGACTTATGTAATTTTAGAGAAAAATGTACCTTTAGAAAGGATGGAAAAAACTGTGGCAAATAAAAATATATTTGACAAAGATTTTATATTGTTGGATGGTGCAATGGGAACAATGCTTCAGCAAAAAGGAATGGAGCTTGGAACTGTACCTGAAACATTAAACATAACAAAGCCGGATTGGATTATAGATATACATAAACAATACATAGATGCAGGTTCGGATGTTGTTTACGCCAATACTTTTGGTGCAAATCGATACAAAATGGCTAATACGGGATATTCAGTTGATGAATTAATTGGTGCAGCCATTAATAATGCAAAAGAAGCAGCCAAAGGAACAGAAACACTTGTTGCTTTAGATATGGGACCTATAGGTCAATTACTAGAGCCTACAGGAAGTCTTTCTTTTGAGGAAGCGTATGATATTTTTAAAGAAGAAGTTATTGCAGGAAGAAATGCAGGAGCTGATATTATAGTTATTGAAACTATGACAGACTTAATGGAAACTAAGGCAGCAATTCTTGCCGCAAAAGAGAATTCAGACCTTCAGGTTATGTGTACAATGACATTTGAAGACAACAAAAGAACATTTACAGGCTGTTCAGTTTCAGCAATGTGTCTTACAGTACAGGGGCTTGGAGTAGACGCACTTGGTGTAAACTGTTCACTTGGACCTAAAGAATTAATGCCAATTGTAGAAGAAATTTCTAAGTGGACAACTGTTCCAATTGTAGTAAAGGCTAATGCAGGTTTGCCTGATCCTGTTACAAATACATATAATGTTTTACCTGATGAATTTGCAGATACATGTAAGGAAATGGTAAAATACGGAGCAAAAGTTCTTGGTGGATGTTGTGGTACAACACCGGCTTATGTAGCCAAACTAAAAGAAATGGTTGCAACAGTAAACGCAAGTGTTGTGAAAAAGAAACCAAGACAGCTTGCAGTATGTACACCTTTAAAGACTGTAGTTGTTGACCAGCCAAGAATTGTAGGTGAAAGAATTAACCCTACAGGAAAGAAAAGATTTAAACAGGCATTAAGAGACAATGATATGAATTATATTTTGTCACAGGCAATTGAACAGATAGACGCGGGGGCAGACATTTTGGACGTAAATGTAGGTTCACCTGACATTGATGAAAAAGAAATGATGGTAAAGGTTATTAAGGCTTTGCAGGCAATAGTAGATGTACCTTTACAGATTGACTCAACTAAACCGGAAGTTCTTGAAGCGGCTCTAAGGGTTTATAATGGTAAGCCTATTGTTAACTCAGTTAACGGAGAAGAAGAAGTTCTTGATACAATCCTTCCTATTGTTGCAAAATATGGTGGGGCAGTCATTGGACTTGCTCTTGATGAAAATGGTATTCCACCAACAGCAGAAGGACGAGTTGAAATAGCAAAACGTATTAGAGATAAGGCAATGTCTTATGGAATCCCAAAAGAGGACATTATTATTGACTGCCTTACACTTACAGTTTCAGCAGAACAAAAAGCTGCTGCAGAAACACTTAAAGCTATGAACATTGTAAAAAATGAATTAGGCTTAAGAACAGTACTTGGTGTTTCAAATATTTCTTTTGGTTTGCCTAACAGAGAAATAATTAATAAAACATTCTTAACAATAGCTATGGCTAATGGACTTGATCTTCCGATTATCAATCCAAATGTACCGTCAATGGTATGGGCAGTTAAGGCATATAAAGTATTGGCTGCAATTGATGAAAATTCAATGGATTTTATTGATTATTCAAGCAAAGTTCAGCCTGAAGTTACAACAACTAAGACAGAAGTCGTAAAATCAAATGATTCCACAGTAAGCCTTGGTTCAGAACTGGCAGACAAAATTCTTAAGGCGATGGAAACAGGAATGAAAGATGATGGAAGAAGTTACACATCTCAATTGCTTAAAGAAAAAGAAGCTATGGAGATTATAAATCAGATTTTGATTCCGGCATTGGATGTTGTTGGAGATAAGTTTGAAAAAGGTACAATATTCCTTCCACAGTTGATTTTGGCGGCGGATGTTGCAAAAGAATGTTTTGATGAAATAAAGAATTATCTTGCAGATAGTGGAGATTCTTCTGAATCAAAGGGGAAGATTATTGTTGCTACAGTTAAAGGTGACATACATGACATTGGAAAGAATATTGTAAAAGTTATTCTTGAAAACTACGGATATAACGTTATTGACTTAGGTAGAGACGTGGATTGCATGGAAGTAGTTAATGCGGCAATTGAAAATGATGTTCATTTAGTTGGACTTTCTGCACTTATGACAACAACACTAGGTTCAATGGAAGAAACAATTAAGCTTTTAAGAGAACACAATGTTGATTGTAAGATTATGGTAGGTGGTGCAGTTCTTACTGAAGATTATGCTATGAAGATTGGTGCAGATTATTATGCTAAGGATGCAAAAATGAGTGCAGACATAGCAAAGAAAGTTTTGGGATAAAACTTTATCAAAAGTTGGGTGCTTTGTCATCTGAAAGTTAAAATGAATGGATTAAAAGGGTTAGATTTGAATATGTTCCTAAGCTAAAATATAAAAAGCAGAGGAAAGAAAAATCATGAAAAACAGGGAAAGTGAAAGTTATTTTGAGAGAATTAATTTAATTACAAGGCTAATGCTGACTACATTTGTAGTCGGTGTTAGCCTTATGCTTTTTTATGGACAAAATATTAAAGCAGCAGACATTAACAACATTGGAAATCCTACCTACAGGGTACAGAAAAATATGGAACAGACAGATGCCTTTGTATATGCATACAATGTAGAGGATTATGGCGCAGACGGAAGTGGAAACAGGGATAACACAGAAATATTCCAAAAGCTTTTAAACAAAACTTATGAGCTTGGTGGTGGGATAGTGTATGTTCCTGCAGGAAAATACAAGGTTACAGGAAGTCTTAAGATACCAAAGGGTGTGACGCTTAGAGGAGATTGGAGAAAGCCTGAGACTAGGAAGCCCATTACGGAAACGGTGGTGCATCACCTGTAATTAACGGAGTGTACGGAACACCTCTCTACAAGGAAATAGATATGGACAGACTTGCGGATGTTGGAAGAATTGAAAATATAAATTTTTCACCTGATTACTGGTCAGGATCAGGGGTTAGCAATGCACCTATTAAGGGAAGCACATTTGAGAATTACATTTATAACAATGCAACAGGAATCCTCATGAAGAGAAATGACTGGTCATACACATGTTACGTAAACATAAGTGGCTACAACACAGGTGATGTTGTTCAGTTTTCAAAAACAAAAATTTCCGCAACAAAACATCAACAACTAAGATTTTAATGTACAACAACACAATTAATCACGGATTAGTAAAAGTTGACGGTGGAACGTTCGTAAGTGTAGGTTCAGAATTTAATAACAAAACACCTCAGATAGCTGTGGGAAGCCTTGGCAGAATAAGCTTAAGTGGAAATACTTTTAAGAACGCAAAAACAATAATTAACAATTCAATATACAGGTCAGATGATTTTAATGCAAGTGTTGACGTTACACCGGTATCTGAATTTCCGGATGACAAGGTGGCATTTCAAAGTCACATGCCTTCAAATTTTACATTATATGATGTGACAAGGGCACCTTACAATGCAGAAAACAGTAAGAATCACGGTGGAGGAAGTGACTGTACAAAAGCTATTCAGAAAGCCTTAAATGATGCTTCATCAAATGGAGGTGGAATAATTTTTCTTCCTTCAGGACATTACAGAATGGATGGAACAATAGTTATTCCATCAAACGTGGAGCTTAGAGGGGCTACTGATTTAAGTACTGTTCCACACGGCTCAGGAGCAATTCTTGAATCTTATGCCAATAAGGGAAAAAATGATGGAACACCTTTCATCAGAATTTCGGCAAACAGTGGCATTCGTGGAGTGATAGTAAACTACCTGGAACAGAAGTAATTGGAGTGCAACGGCAAGTGTCCATAATGAGAATGCAGGACTTTCCCTTGACGGAAATCTTGGCACGCAGTGGACAATCATGGGACAGCAGGAACCGGGACAGTGGTATCAGGTGGATCTGAAGGAGAATCAGAATTTTGATCTTATTGTGACAAATCTTGGAAAGACAGGAGATGTTCCAAGGGGATATGTCGTAAAAATATCAAATAATGGAAATAACTGGCGGGAAGTTGCATCGGGAGAAAACAACAACATATATTATGTAGGAAATCAGAATGCAAGATATGTGAGAATAGAACAGACAGGAACAGAATCACACTGGTGGGCAATATATGAATTTTATGTATTAAAGAGCAGTTCATATGATGTTGGTGCAGGAGAAGTAATAAAACCAGATACAACAACACCTGAGTCGACGACGAAAGTTCCGGATACAACACCAAAAATCATAACAACGAAAGTTCCAGATACAACAACACCACAGTTGAATATAGTAAAAAATGACGGTCAAAAAATAACTGTTAAACGTGGGAAAATTAAAAAGGCAAAACGAATTAGTGGCAAAAAAGCAAAGATTAAAATTAAAAAGATAGAAGGTGTAAAAAACTATCAGGTAAAATATTCTACAAATAAATCTTTTAAGAAAAAATATACTAAAACAATTAATGTTAGAAAGCTTAATGTTGTTATTAAAAAATTAAAGGCAAATAAAAAGTACTACATTAAAGTGAGAGGATATATTGAAAAAGATGAAGTAAAGATTTATGGAAAATGGAGTAAGAAAAAACGACTAAAAACAAACAATGTTTTTTAAAAATAAAAATATTTTTATAAAATTATCTTAAAACGTTGAAAAATCCTTTATATAAACATAAAAATCAAATTGAAAAACTTAAAAATAATGAAAATCTGTCAAAAAAATTAAAAAGTAAAATTGAATAAATTGAAATGTTTTTTTTATCGAAAATCCACAAATTTAAGAAAGTTAATCTGAATTTGTGGATTTATGTATTTTGGTGTGCTATGTTTCAAATAGAAAACGTTTCAATCACGAAAGATGGTACCGGAAATAAGGAAAGAAGGAGAGTTTATATGAGAAGAAAATTTAAGAGATTTTTGGCATTAACACTTAGTGCGGCTTTGTGTGTTACGGGAATTAATTATACTAAAGTAAATACTCAGGCTGCCGACAGAAGTGCACCGTGGCTTTTGTCAGATGGAAGACCTGCATATGCATCTTCAACCAATGGAGGAAATCTTCCAACCTATGCAACGGATGAAAAAATTGGAACTCAGTGGGAAGCTGTAGCCAATAAAGCTGACCAGTGGTTAGACATTGACCTTGGTGGAAAGGCAGATGTAAGTAAGGTTGTTATTAATTGGCAAAATAGTGCAAGCTATGGTGTTGCATACCAGATACTTGTTTCAGATGATGAGATTAACTGGACTAAAATTTATGAGACAACAAAAGGAAATGGCGGTTCTGAAAAACAGGTATTAAAAGATGACGGAACTGTTGATTACACATATTATCAGGATACCTTAAGTTCTGATTCAACAGATGACTACAAGTTAACAGAAAAAAACGGAAGATATGTAAGAGTTTTAATTAATTATAGTAAGTCTCAGTCAGAATCAGCTGATAAGAAATCAGGTTGGGGCGCTGCAATTAGAGAACTTGAAGTATATGGTATAGGTGACAATAAATGTAATGAGCCTAAGTCAGATGCACCTAATATTGCATTGGGAAAGAAAGTAGAGGCAACATCTTATTCTAAACCATGGTGGGCATCTACACCATTGGCAGGATCTAATGCAGTGGATGGAAATTACGATACATACTGGTTGTCAGAAGGTGAAGACAATGTACAAAGCAAATGTAATCAGAGTCTTACGGTTGATTTAGGAAAGAAGTATACTTTAGGAAGAGTATTTTTACAATGGCAGGTTGAATATGGTAACATATGGGATTTGCAGGTTTCAGAAGATGGAACTAATTTTAAAACAGTTTACAGACAGCTTCAGGGAAATGGTGAGGATGAAGATATAAAATTCTATGCTGAAAATGTAAGATATGTTAGAATGCAGGGGATTTTAATGGGAAGAGGTTCAGGATATTCAATTCGAGAATTACAGGTTTTTGAATATCAGCAAGGCGATGAAAAGGTTAATAATACTATACCTGAAATACCAAAAAAGAAAGTAGTAACTTTAGGAAAAGGAAGTTATGTAATTGATGATGCTAACCTTTTACAGCCAAGAGAACCTAAATATGTTTCTTCAAAAATAAGTACGCCAATACCATCAAATGACTGGTGGACATCAATTGTTTACACACAGTACAGTGATGCAATGCCAGCACTTCCAATGTCATACAAATATTCCTCAACAGGATTATCAATGTATTATGCAGATGGATTGTATAATAGAGCAGATAATGGTGGAATGGGTGTAGACAGCAAGTATTATGATTTGACACTTAATTCATCAGACATTACAGGAAAGGCAAGTGCTAAATTAGATGGTTATGGTGATTGGTCAGTTAACGTTAAATATAGTGATGATGACACAGAAAAAATGGAGAGTACTTTAATTAAAGGCTCACCTTTTGCATATACAACATTTGCCAATAGAGATTCTGTAGAACTAAATGTAAATAATCTTGTAAAGTTTTTAGATAAAAACGGAAGTGAAATTATTACAGAAGATGGTAAGGAAGTTACAATTGACCATTTTCTTGTTGAAACAGAAAACGAAAGTGAAGCGCCTGGAGATGGCAATAAGAAACAGTATCATTATTATGGTATTTATTTACCTGAAAATTCCAAGGCAACAAAAGTTGGCAGTAAATTAAAAATTAAACTTGGCAATAATGACAATTATGTAGTTATTGGTGCTTTAGCAGTAGAAGAACCAATAAAACTTTTGGCATCACAAAGTGAAGTGGATAGCATTTCAAAACCTTCATTATTAAGAGATGGAGATGCAGTAAAGCAGTTAGAATATATGTACAAATATGCATATTCATACGTAACAGATACAGTTGTGGATTACAGTTACGATGATGCAAAGAGCATATGTACAACAACATACAAAGTATCTGTTTCACAGAAGAGAACAGGAAGTGGTATTTCTAACAGTACATTATTATGTATGATGCCTCATCAGTGGAAATATTCAGATGCAACATATGAAACGACAAATGGTGAAGCACTTATTTATACTTCAAGTAGAGGTGATTTGAGAATCCATGAAGGAAATGAATTTTCTTATAGTCAGAAGTTTAACGGAATTATTCCGCAGTATACGACTCCTAGCGAATCAAATGGCTATGATAAGGAGTGGATGTATGCGTATTTGAAACAGTTTACAGATAGTGCTCTTAAATCATATTGGGTTGCAGATCCTTATTGGGAGGGTAAAAAATCGCATCCTATAGCAATGGGAATTCTTATAGCAGACCAACTTGGAGAATATGAAACAAGAGATAAACTTATTGACGTATTAAAAAAAATTATGGCAAACTGGCTTACATACGATGGAGATGAAGACTATCCATATTATATGTATTATCATACAAGTTGGGGAGCTGTAAGTGGTGATGGCGGCGACCATGGAATGGCAATTAACTTATCGGACCATCATTTCCTTTGGGCATATTTTATATTCCCGGCAGCAGTATTGGCCTCATATGATTCAACTTTCGTTGACGATTATGGCGAAATGATTGAATTACTAATTAGAGATTGTATGAATCCTGACAAAAATGACGATATGCTTCCATTTATGAGAAACTTTGATGTTTATGAAGGACATTCATGGGCAGGAGGCTATGGAGACAATAATAGTGGTAACAATCAGGAATCGGCTTCAGAAGCAACATTTGGCTGGGCAGGATTATATCTTTGGGGACTTGTAACAGGAAATAAAAAATATGAAAAAGCGGGAATTTGGGGTTACACTTCAGAAGTTAACGCAATTGAACAGTATTGGTTTAATGTGGACAAGGGAACAGACAGAGACAGCCATAACTGGGCTTCTGATTATGGAACAAATGTATATGGAGACAGTAATGTAAACAATATTCCTTATATTGGAATGATTTGGGGACTTGGATATACTAACGGTACATATTTTTCAGGAAATCCATGCTGTATAATGGGAATCCATCTTCTTCCTGTTTCACCTGCAATTACTTATATGGGGTACAATAAGGAAACAGCAGGAAAAATATGGAATGATTATGAAAAAGTTCAGGAGGCTTACCAGAAGAAACTTCAGGCAAATGGTGAAATTGATCCAGAGGGCTGGTATCATATTTTGTGGCCGTTTATGGCATTGAGTGATGCTGAGGGAGCAGCAAGCTGTTGGGCTAATGAATATAAATCTCATTTAAATGAAAATGGAGATTATGTTGGTGGCGTATTATCAACAGATGAAATGTTTAACTCATATTGGTTTATTCAGAATATGTGTGCAAAAGGAAATATTTGTACAGACGTATGGGCAAGTAACTATACAAGCTATCAGGTATTTGCAAAAACAGAAAGCGGAAAAACAACGTATTCTGCACAGGTATGGAATCCGGGAAATGACACTATAACAGTTAATTTTGTAAACAAAAGCGGTAACCTTGGTAGCGCAAAAATCCCGGCACACTCACTTGTTTCTGTAGATCCAACTAAGAATGAAGATAAGACTAAAGATACAACATATGTACCACATGAAAGTAGGGATAAGGTCTGTACAGTACCAGGTGTAGTTGAGGCAGAAAATTATGATACCAACTTTGGATGTGAACCTACAACAGGCGATTCAGAAGGAGGATATGTTGGATGGATTGATAACGGAGATTCTCTTATTTATACATTAGATGTAAAAGAAGAAGGAGACTATATTGTTGATTACAGAGTACAGTGCACGGATACAAACAAGAACAGTGCAATTAAATTAAAAACAGATAATGATTCTGATTATGTACTTACAACATTGCTGGATAATTCTACAACTGAGTGGAAAAATGTTAAGACTGCAAATACAGTACATTTAAAACAAGGTCAGTATCAGATGAAATTGTTAATGGTTGATGGCGGATTTAATCTTAATTATATAAAGATATATAAAGCAGGAACTAAACCACCAACAGCAGAATCAGATGATTTAACATTAGCTGATTTATCAGGATATCCTGAAATTGATTTAAGCGGAGCAAAAGTTATAGATGTTTCATCAGAAACAGGTGACAATACAGGTGACAAGATTATTGATGGTAATTTTGACTCAAGATGGGAATCAAAGTCTGAAGATCCACAGTATTTTACTATTGAATTAGGAAGAAACGAAGAAATAGGTGGTATTAAAATCTATTGGGAAGCAGCGGCTGCAAAGAATTACACAATAGAAACATCAATTGATAATGAAAACTGGACTAATGTATTTACAAGAGTAAATGGAAATGGCGGTCAGAAAAACGGTGATGGCAATAAAAGTTCAGGATTAGAGTCGGTATCATTTGATAAGGTTACAACTGCAAAATATGTAAGAATTTATTGCAGTGAACGTTTAACAGGATATGGTGATTCGGTATATGAAATTAAACTATATGGAAGAGGCAAGGACCAGGTAGATGTTCCGGAAACAACAACACCTGTTGTAACTACTAAACCAAACGTAACAACACCTGAAAATGTTACAACAAATAATGAAAAAACAACAACCAAACCAGAGCAGGTAACAACAAAGCCAGAGAAAGTTACGACAAGTAATGAACAGACCACAACAACACCTGTTACAAAACCACAGGTAACATCAGGTAATAATAAGTCTGACAACAAAGAAACAACTGTAAGAGGAACTGTTTCAGCACCGTCAGATGATGTTAACTTTGTAGCAGGTATTGGAAGAACTGTAATAAAGAAAGTCAAACGTACTGGAAATAAAAAGGCAAAAATTAGTCTTAAGAAGATTTCAGGAATAACTAATTATCAGGCAAAATACTCTACAAAGAAATCTTTTAAGAAAAAATACACAAAGACTGTAAATGTTAAAAAGATTAACTTTACAATCAAAAAACTAAAGGCAAATAATAAGTATTATATCAAGGTACGAGCTTACATGGTTAAGGATGGAAACAGATACTATGGTAAGTGGAGCAAGAAGAAAACAATCAAAAAATACAAAAAGAAATAATGATTAACAAAAATATTGTATAATAATTGTTTTTGGACCAAAGATTAAAGACAAAAATGCAGGTGCTTTTTTCCGTATGAAAAATATATAACAATATACTGGAAAAAAGTACTTGCAAAATTTGTCTGTATCTGATAGAATGCTCTTTGTGTCAGGTCGATTGAGAGTTCGACCTAATTTATTAAAGGAGGTGCTATTATGGCTAAATGTAGTATTTGCGGTAAGGGTGCTCACTTTGGAAACGCTGTGAGCCATTCTCATAGACGTTCTAATAAAATGTGGAAATCAAATATTAAATCTGTTAGAGTTAAGACTGAAGGCGGATCAAAGAAGATGTACGTTTGTACTTCTTGCTTAAAATCTGGTAAAGTTGAAAGAGCATAGTTTGTTAGAGCATGTATGCACGAAATAAAAAAAGTTATCATTTATGAATGATAACTTTTTTTAGTATATAAATGTAACTCTTTCCTTTTTCTAAAAAAGATAGTATAATTATTAGAAGTTCGATTTTAGGAGGAACATATATGAAAGGTAAGTTAAACACTGATTTAGGTCAGGTATTGATTAGCCCTGAAGTTGTTGCAAAATACGCATCAGAAACAGCATATGAATGCTTTGGTATTGTTGGTATGGCAATGGTAAGCATGAAAGATGGTCTTGTAAGACTTCTTAAAAGAGATAGCTCAACTAAGGGAATTAATGTAATAATTGATGAAGATAATGAAATCACTATAGATTTTCATATTATTGTATCTTACGGTGTTAATATTGCAACAATAGCAGACAATATTATTTCAAATGTAAAATACAAAGTAGAAGAATTTACGGGTATGTCAGTTAAGAAAGTTAATGTGTACGTTGAAGGCGTAAGAAACATTGATTAGTACCCCAGGAGGATATTATTTTGGAAATGACAACAATTAATGCAGAAACATTACAAAAAATGTTTATTGCAGGTGCTAAGAATTTAGAAGCAAAAAAAGAATGGATAAATGAGTTGAATGTTTTCCCTGTACCAGATGGGGATACAGGAACAAATATGACTTTAACAATTATGTCCGCTGCTAAAGAAGTAGGCGCAATTACAGAACCGACAATGGAAACGATTGCCAAGGCTATCTCAACTGGTTCTTTAAGAGGTGCAAGAGGTAACTCAGGTGTTATTTTATCACAGCTTTTTAGAGGATTTACAAGAGAGATTAAGAAGGTAGATCAGATTGACGTAGATGTTTTGTCAAGAGCTTGTGTAAAAGCAGTAGAAACTGCTTATAAGGCAGTTATGAAGCCTAAGGAAGGAACAATCCTTACAGTTGCTAAAGGAATGGCTGATAAGTCATGCGAGCTTGTAGGCGAAAGTGATGACCTTGTGCATGTAATTGATGAAATAATTAAGCATGGTGATTATGTTTTAAGTCAGACACCCGAAATGCTTCCGGTTTTGAAACAGGCAGGAGTAGTTGACTCAGGTGGACAGGGATTGATGACAGTTATCAAGGGGGCTTTTGATGCTCTTTTAGGAAAAGAGATAGATTACACATTAGAACCTGTACAGACAGCAGGAACTAAGGTTACAGAAGAAGTTCCTATGGATGATGTTGAAATTAAATTCGGTTACTGTACAGAGTTTATTATTAATCTTGATAAAGAAATGCCTAAGTCAGAAGAAAAGGCATTTAAAGAATTTTTAGAATCAATTGGTGATTCAATTGTTCTTGTTGCTGATGATGAAATAGTAAAGGTGCATGTTCATACTAACGAGCCTGGTGTAGCGATTACAAAAGCTTTAACATATGGTTCATTGTCAAGAATGAAGATTGACAATATGAGAGAAGAGCATCAGGAACGCTTAATCAAGAATGCAGAAAAGATGGCTGAACAGCAGAAAGCTGACGAACCAAGAAAGAAATATGGTTTTGTAGCTGTATCAGTAGGAGAAGGATTAGATGAAATATTCAAGGGATTAAATGTTGACCATATTATTTCAGGTGGGCAGACAATGAATCCAAGTACAGAAGATATTTTAAACGCAATTGATAAGATTAATGCAGACAATATTTATGTATTGCCTAACAACAAGAATATTATTCTTGCGGCTCAGCAGGCGGAAAGCCTTGTTGAAGACAAAAATATTATTGTTATTCCATCTAAGACTATTCCACAGGGAATTTCAGCAATGATAGGATTTATTCCGGATAATAGTCCTGAAGACAATAAAGAAGCCATGATTGATAGTATGTCATATGTTAAGACAGGTGAGGTTACTTACGCTGTAAGAGACACAGTTATTGATGACAAGGAAATCAAAGAAGGCAACATTATGGGTATTGGCGATGAAGGAATCCTTGCAGTAGGAGAAGAAATCGACGATACAACAATTAATATGATTAAAGAGATGCAGGATGAAGAATCAGAAATCGTAAGTTTATATTATGGTGCTGAAGTTACAGAGGAAGCAGCAAATAAGCTGGCAGATAAGATTGCAGAAGCTTTGCCTGAAATTGAAGTAGAAGTATATCCGGGTGGACAGCCTATTTACTACTATATTGCTTCAGTAGAATAGTAGGAGACTTAACGTATGGATGAAATTTTTATAGAAAGAATAGTAAAAAGAAAAGTAGATATAAAGGGAATGTTATTAAGAGTGTTAGCTGTTGTATTGACAGTTTTGTCATTATGCACAATTTTATTCTTAGGAATGCTTGGGTTGACATTAACTATATTATTCGCATATTTAACATATCTTGTGTGGGCTTACACTAGTGTAGAATATGAATATTCTTTTCTAAACACAGAGTTAACAATTGAAAAAATCATGGGACAAAGAAAAAGAAAACATGTTGATGAGTTTGATATAAAACAGGCTGAAATTATAGCACCTGCTGTATCTGACGAAATTAAGAGCAGAGCAGGAAATATAGTGACGCTTGATTATTCAACAGGATATGGAAGTAGTGATCTTTATTCTATGATAACAAATACTGACAAGGGAGCAGTACAGGTCTTATTTAATGCTGATGAAAAGCTTATTGAGGCAATGCGTCATATGAGACCATCAATAGTAAAGAGATAAAATAATATTTTTAAATAAGCAATTATAAAGTGCTTGCGTTAAAATAAATCAGGTTTGTCTCTTGAAAAAATATTGACAATACTATTGTTTTTTGTTAGTATGTTGAAAATACAAATAAAAGTGTCGTCTTAACGTATCTTGAAAGATAGATATACGGGATGGCACTTTCTCTGCAATGCAGACAATACATTAAGAATAAAAAGAGAAAGAGAGGAAAGAACCAATGGGAAAAATTATTGGTGAAGGAATTACATTTGATGATGTTTTATTAGTGCCACAGTACTCAACAGTTACACCTAATATGGTTGACTTATCAACACACCTTACAAAGAAGATCAAATTAAATATTCCGATGATGAGCGCCGGAATGGACACAGTTACAGAATACAGAATGGCAATTGCTATGGCAAGACAGGGTGGTATTGGAATTATTCACAAGAATATGACAATCGAACAGCAGGCCGACGAAGTAGATAAAGTAAAACGTTCAGAAAATGGTGTTATCACTGATCCTTTCTACTTATCTCCAGAACATACAATTAAAGATGCCAATGATTTAATGGCAAAATTCCGTATTTCAGGTGTACCTATTGTTGTAGGAAAGAAGTTAGTTGGTATTATTACAAACAGAGATCTTAAGTTTGAAACAGATGAAACAAAACTTATTAAGGATTCAATGACTTCAGAAGGACTTATTACAGCAAAAGAAGGAGTAACACTTGAAGAAGCAAAAGCAATTCTTGCAAAATCAAGAAAAGAAAAACTTCCAATCGTAGATGATGACTTTAATCTTAAAGGACTCATTACAATTAAAGATATTGAAAAACAGATTAAGTATCCACTTTCAGCAAAGGATTCACAGGGAAGACTTTTATGTGGTGCTGCTGTAGGTATTACAGCTAATGTTATGGAAAGAGTTAAGGCCTTAGTTGAAGCTAAGGTTGACGTTATTGTTATTGACTCAGCTCATGGACATTCACAGAATATTTTCAATACATTAAAGCAGATTAAGGCAGCATATCCTGACCTTCAGGTTATTGCAGGTAACGTTGCAACAGGAGATGCTACAAGAGATTTAATTGAAGCAGGAGCAGATGCAGTTAAAGTAGGTATTGGACCTGGTTCAATCTGTACAACACGAGTTGTTGCAGGTATTGGTGTACCACAGGTTTCAGCTATTATGGATTGTTATGAAGTTGCTAAGGAATATGGTGTTCCAATTATTGCAGATGGTGGTATTAAATTCTCAGGTGATATTGTAAAAGCCATTGCTGCAGGTGGAAACGTATGTATGATGGGTTCAATGTTTGCAGGATGTGATGAAGCACCTGGAGATTTCGAATTATTCCAGGGACGTAAATACAAAGTATATCGTGGAATGGGTTCAATTGCAGCTATGGAAAATGGTAGCAAAGACAGATACTTCCAGAGTGGTGCTAAGAAGCTTGTACCTGAAGGTGTTGAAGGGCGAGTTGCATACAAGGGAACATTAGAAGATACAGTATTCCAGTTAATGGGTGGTCTTAGATCAGGTATGGGATATTGTGGAGCAAAAGATATTGAAACACTTAAGGAAACAGGTAAGTTTGTTAAGATTTCAGCAGCATCTTTAAAAGAAAGTCATCCACATGACATTCATATTACAAAAGAAGCACCAAACTACACAGTTGAAAACTAATTTGGTTAAAATAAATAGCAACATTAATTGTTAAAATTATATGAAAAATATAAAAAAACATATATTAATTAACTAATTTATGTTAGAATAAGAAGGACCTTGTAATAAGGTCCTTTTTCTATAAATTAAAATTGTAGAATAGGAAAATTGAAAGAGTTTAATGTTGCAAAACTAAAAAATAAAGTGCCAAGGAGAGGTTATGGAAGAAACAAACAAGGACTTAGAAACACAGACAGATGCAAATGAAAGTGTTGAAAAAATTGAAACAGTTGAAGAAACTACAAAGGAAGAAACAATTGAAACAAATGGAAAAAACGGGAATCCGTCAGATAATAAAAACGAAAAGAACGGTTTTAAATTCGGAAAAATTGTTGTTCCGGGATTAATAATTATAATTTTGGCTGTTTTTGCAGGTGTTGTTTATTATCAGAAAAAAGTAGAACCTGAGAAAGAGTTGCTTAAAGAGATGAATTATGGTGTTAGCAGTATGAAGGATTACTTTAGCAATTATATTTCTTTAGGAAATTATAAGGGATTAACTTATGAGATAACACAGGATATGTGGGATGAAAGTGTTTCAGATGAAACTAATGAATATAATACAGCAAAGAAAGTTGCAGAAGATACTGATCAGGTTGAGTATAATTTAACAGGATATGTTGATGATAAGAAAGACAGCAACATTACACATAAAGATCAGGAAGTTATTATTGGTGAAAATTCAAAAGGAGCATTAAAAATTATTTCAGATGCCCTAAAGGGACATAAATCAGGTGAAGAAATTACTATTGAAGGTTTAAATGCTTCAGATTTTGCAACAGATGGCAGCGACTATTCAGGTAAGAATGTTAAGTTTGTAGCAAAAATAAAATCAGTTAGAAAATTATACGTAGAAAAGGTAACTGACAAGTGGGTTAAAGAGAACTACTATGATGATTATGGCTTGGAAAATGCTGATGATTTTTATAAATGGTGTAAACAGAGTCTTATAGAAGATGCAAAAGCTGAGTTATGGTCAAAAGTCCTTGAAAGTTCTGTCGTAAATAAATATTCAGAGACAGCATATCAGAGAGTTATTGAAGAAGTGGATGGTGATTACAATTATAATGCTGAATTTTTCGGTATGACAACTGATGAATATCTGGAAATAAATGGTATGACAGAAGATGATATGGAAGATGAATACATGAATGCACTTAAGTCTGAAATGGTTATGTGGGCAATTGTTGAAAAAGAAGGTCTTGCTAACAAGATTACAGATGAAGATATTCAGAATAAGTGGGATGAGTTATATCAGGAAGGTGATTTTGAATCAGAAGAAGATATGAAGTCACAGTATACAGACGAGGAAATCCGTCAGGGAGCATTAATGGATAAGGCGGTAGATTGGGTATATGATCATGCCAAAGTTAAATTTTCTTATAAGATTTCAAAATAGTATTTGACAACAAAAAAAGCAATGATATAATGAGTGGTGAACAAAGCGTTGACGAGACGAGTAGGTTATCCGGAGGGTCACAGAGAGAGATGCATAGCTGAGAGCATTTTACAGAAGGATAATTGAAGACTACCTCTGAGCGACTCTAATCAAGTCCGGTGATTCCGTTATAATCAGAATGAGAGGCTTTTGTCAGAATAGATTTTGACAGAAACAATCAGGGTGGAACCGCGTATTTTACGTCCCTGTTTATGGAAACATAAACAGGGACTTTTTTAATACAAAAAACAAAAGAAGAAACCTGTATGTTTCAGAATAAACATTGTAGAAGTAAAGGAGAAAACACTATGAAAGTTACTTTAAAAGATGGTTCAGTAAAAGAATATTCAGAACCAATGTCAGTAAATGATATTGCATTTGACATTGCAGGAGGTTTAGGAAGAGCTGCGTGTGCAGGCGAAGTTGATGGAGAGGTTGTAGACCTTAGAACAACAATTGACAAGGATTGTACATTAAACATTCTTACATTTAAGGATGAAGCAGGTAAGGCTGCATATAGACATACAGCATCACATGTTATGGCTGAAGCTGTTAAAAATTTATTCCCAGAAGCAAAATTAGCAATTGGACCTTCAATTGATACAGGATTTTACTATGATTTTGAGCATGAACCTTTTTCAAGAGAGGATTTAGATAAAATCGAAGCTGAAATGAAGAAAATCATTAAAAAGGGTGCCAGACTTGAAAGATTTACACTTCCAAGAGAAGATGCAATCAAATATATGGAAGACAGAAATGAACCTTACAAAGTTGAATTAATTAAAGATTTACCTGAAGGTTCAACAATTTCATTTTACAGCCAGGGTGAATTTGTAGACTTATGTGCAGGACCACATCTTATGAACACAAAATCAATTAAGGCATTTAAAATTATTTCATCATCAATGGCTTATTGGAGAGGTGATTCTTCAAAAGCAAGATTGCAGAGAATATACGCTACAGCTTTTGATAGCAAAGATGAATTGAATAAATATCTTGAAGAATTAGAAGATGCAAAGAACAGAGATCATAATAAACTTGGTAGGGAAATGGAACTTTTCACAACGGTTGATGTTATCGGACAGGGACTTCCATTATTAATGCCAAAGGGACAGAGAATGATTCAGAAATTACAGAGATGGATTGAAGACCTTGAAGATAATGAATGGGGCTATGTACGTACAAAGACGCCTTTAATGGCAAAGAGTGATTTGTATAAGATTTCAGGACATTGGGATCATTATAAAGATGGAATGTTTGTTTTGGGAGATGAAGAAAAAGACAAAGAAGTATTTGCACTTCGTCCAATGACATGTCCGTTCCAGTATTATGTATACAAAGCAAGCCAGAAGAGCTACAGAGATTTACCTTGCAGATATGGTGAAACATCAACACTTTTCAGAAATGAAGATTCAGGTGAAATGCACGGGCTTACAAGAGTTCGTCAGTTTACAATTTCAGAAGGACATCTTATTGTAAGACCTGACCAGATGGTTGAAGAATTTAAGAATTGTATTGCTTTAGCTCAGTATTGCTTACAGACTTTAGGCTTAGAAGAAGATGTAACATATCATCTTTCAAAATGGGATCCTGAAAATAGAGAAAAATATATCGGAGAACCTGAAGTTTGGAATGAAACAGAACAGGATATCAGAAACGTTTTAAATGAATTAAATATTCCTTTTGTAGAGGATATTGGAGAAGCAGCTTTCTATGGACCAAAGGTTGATATTAATGCAAAAAATGTTTATGGAAAAGAAGATACAATGATTACAATTCAGTGGGATGCTCTTTTAGCTGAACAGTTTGATATGTATTATATTGATGAAAATGGTGAAAAGAAACGTCCATACATCATCCACAGAACAAGTATTGGATGCTACGAAAGAACACTTGCATGGCTTATTGAAAAATATGCAGGAAAGTTCCCAACATGGTTATGTCCTGAACAGGTTAGAGTACTTCCTATTTCAGACAAATATGTTGAATATGCTGACAAAGTTGCGGCTGAATTAAAGAAGAATGGTATTGATGTTACAGTTGATTCACGTTCAGAAAAGATTGGCTACAAGATTAGGGAGGCAAGACTTGATAAACTTCCATACATGCTTGTTGTAGGACAGCAGGAAGAAGCTGACGAAACAGTATCAGTTAGAAGCCGTTTTGCAGGAGATGAAGGTGTTAAGCCTTTGGATGAATTTATTGAACAGATTTGTAAGGAAATCAGAACAAAAGAAATCCGTAAAGTTGAAGTAGAAGAAAACAAGTAATGTTTAATTAAAAGTAAATAAGCATACTTTAGTTTAAAATTATTTTTACAAAAACTAAATGAATAAAAAATAAAAAACACTCCACACTAAATGTATCGGATAAAATCCGAAATAAATTTAGGTGGAGTGTTATTATGACTAATTTAGAATGTAATGTAAAAAACTGTTATTACAATAAGTCATCAAAATGTTGTCGTGACGGCATAAATGTAGAAGGACAGGATGCAACTGTTATTGATGCGACTTATTGTGGGGATTTTAAAGAGAAGACTGAGGGCACAACAGCACAAGCATGTCATTGCAACGCAGGTCCGGAGGATACATTAGATGTATCATGTGAAGCTAAGAATTGTGTATTTAATGATAATTCTAAGTGCCATGCGGACAAAATTACAATTTCAGGTAATGGAGCAAAGCATGAAAGCCAGACAGAATGTGGAAGCTTTGAATGTGGTTGTAAGTAGAATCAACTTATTTTTCTGCAATTGTGCAAGCACATACGAAAAAATAGAGTTGTAGAATGTAAATATATTGATTACACGGATTGTTACGTGCTACGCACTGCCGCAATCCACCACCAAATTCGCATATCGCAAAGCAAGAGCTTCGCTTTTATGCTCATTTGGAACACTGTAATCAAAAAAAGTTATAAAAAATGTTGACATATGGATGAGAAGATGGTAATATAAACACTGATGTGAAAAAAGAAAGCAGAGTATCCGCTCTCACCAAGACACTTTTTAAGTGATTCCAGGTTAATATTTTTATAACGATTTTATTGTGTAGAAATAATAGTGGGTAATCTGTGGGTTATCCACTTTTCTTTTTGAAGAAATAATTTGGAGGTGCAATACTATTAGCGATTTAATGATTAACGAACAGATTAGAGATAGAGAAGTTCGTGTTATTGGAACAGACGGACAACAGTTGGGAGTTATGTCTTCAAGAGATGCTCAGAAGTTAGCAGATGAAGCAGAACTTGATTTGATTAAGATTTCACCTAAGGCTAAGCCACCGGTTTGTAAGATTATGGACTATGGCAAGTTCAGATATGAACAGCAGAAGCGTGAAAAGGAAGCAAAGAAGAAACAACATATTGTCGAAGTAAAAGAAATTAGATTATCACCAAACGTTGAAATTAATGACTTAAAAACAAAGGCTAACAATGCCAGAAAGTTTATTGAAAAAGGTGATAAGGTTAAAGTAACTCTTCGATTCAGAGGAAGAGAAATGGCGCACATTAGTAGTAATGCACATGTGCTTGATGACTTTGCAAAGATGCTTGAAGATATTGCATCAGTTGTGAAAGCACCGAAATTAGAAGGCAGAAACATGACAATGTTTTTAGAAAAAAAGCGTTAAGCTTTTAAGATATTTAAGGAGGACACAAACATGCCAAAAATTAAGACAAGCAGAGCAGCTGCAAAACGTTTCAAAAAAACAGGTACAGGAAAGCTTAAAAGAAATAAAGCTTACAAATCACATATCTTAACAAAGAAATCAGCTAAGAGAAAAAGAAATCTTAGAAAAGCAACAACAACTGATGCTACAAATGTAAAGAATATGAAGAAGATTTTACCTTATTTATAATCTATAGTAGGAGGAAGAAGAAATGGCAAGAATTAAAGGCGGAATGAACGCTAAGAAGAAACATAATAGAGTATTAAAACTAGCTAAAGGTTATAGAGGAGCTAGATCAAAACAGTATAGAGTAGCAAAGCAGTCAGTTATGAGAGCTTTAACAAGTTCATATGCTGGCAGAAAGCAGAAGAAGAGACAGTTCAGACAGTTATGGATTGCAAGAATCAATGCTGCAGCTAGAATCAATGGACTTTCATACAGCAAGTTTATGTATGGTCTTAAGTTAGCTGGTGTAGAAATGAACAGAAAGATGTTAGCTGAAATGGCAGTTAACGATGCTGAAGGATTTGCTAAGTTAGTAGAAGTTGCTAAAGCAAAATTAGCATAGTTTATTAAATACATTAACATACAAAAATAGGAACTATTCAGATGAGTAGTTCCTTTTTTCTTGAAAGGAAAAAATTGTGGAAAGAGAAAAGTTGAAATCACGTTTGGGCTTTATTTTAATTTCAGCCGGATGTGCAATTGGAATAGGGAATGTATGGAAATTCGCTTATATGGCAGGCCAAGGTGGTGGAGGATTTTTTGTATTACTTTATTTATTATTTTTGGTAATGCTTGGAATTCCTATCATGTCAATGGAGTTTGCTGTGGGACGTGCAAGCCAGAAAAGTCCGGCTCAGGCATACAAAGCTCTTGAAAAAGCGGGACAAAAATGGCATATTCACGGATATATTGCTTTAATAGGCAATTATTTACTAATGATGTTTTACACAACGGTTGCAGGTTGGATGCTTTACTATTTTTATCTTACAAGCACAGGAAAATTCGTTGGACTTAATACAGATGGAGTAGCAAATGTATTTTCGGAAATGTTGCAAAAACCTGTAACAATGACTATTTGTATGCTTATTATAGTAGTGGTGGGATTTTTTATTTGCTCCATTGGACTTCAAAATGGACTTGAAAAGGTTACAAAGGTTATGATGGTTGCATTGCTTGCAATTATGGTTATCCTTGCAATTAACAGTTTCTTCATGAAGGGAGCAAAGGAAGGTTTAAGTTTTTATCTAATTCCAAGCATTGAAAGAGCAAAAGCGGCAGGTATTGGCAATACAGCAGTAGGAGCTATGAATCAGGCATTTTTTACACTTAGTATTGGAATAGGTGCTATGGCAATTTTTGGAAGCTATATTGGAAAAGATCGTTCACTTTTAGGTGAATCTGTAACAATTGCAGCTCTTGATACTTTTGTTGCAATAACATCAGGTTTAATTATTTTTCCTGCATGTTTTACATTTGGTGTAGATCAGACACAAGGACCAAGTCTTGTTTTTATTACATTACCAAATATTTTTAATAACATACCTTTTGGTAGAGTTTGGGGAAGTTTGTTCTTTGTGTTTATGACATTTGCAGCTTTTTCAACAGTACTTGCGGTATTTGAAAATATTGTATCGTGTGGTATGGAACTTACAGGATTTAACAGAAAGAAATCAAGTATAGTTAATATGATTCTTGTGGCATTACTTTCAATGCCATGTGTATTAGGATTTAATCTTTGGTCATTTGACTGGCTTGGAGTATTCGGTGGTTCATTCCTAGATTTTGAAGATTTTCTTGTAAGTAATATATGGTTGCCACTTGGTTCATTAATATACTTACTTTTCTGTACAAGTAAGTTCGGTTGGGGCTGGAAGAATTATAAAGAAGAGGCAAATACAGGAAAAGGTATAAAGATTCATAATTGGATGCGAGTATATCTTACATATATATTGCCTTTAATTGTATTGTTTATATTTGCTTTTGGAATATATGACAAGTTTTGGGCAAAATAGACTATATCATAAATAGGTATTGATTGAAGAAAGATTATGAACATCGGAGTATAATTTAATATTAAAAGATAATTACATGAAACTTCGCGCTGACACAGGTTGGCGTGGAGTTTTTATTATATAGGAAAGTTCTCATAACTTTCAATATATAAAAATACTTTGCAGGATAATTCACATTTTCAACAAAATAAAAACACACTTTATACCTATAAAAATCACAATTTTAACTAATAAAAAACACAAATGAAAACTATAATTTTTAATAGTTAGAAAAACAGGGAGGTGTGTTAATGAGTGGCATACAAATAGAAAATCTAGTTAAAAAATATGGCGATAATATTGCCGTAAATGGGTTGAATTTAAATCTTGAAAAGGGGAAGGTCTATGGATTTTTAGGACCAAACGGAGCAGGCAAATCAACTACAATGAACATCATTACAGGCTATATTGGAGCAACAAGCGGAACGGTAAAAATTGATGGATATGATATCTTTAAAGAGCCTGAAAAGGCAAAGAAATGTGTAGGATATCTTCCTGAAATTCCACCGCTTTATCAGGATATGACAGTAAAAGAATATCTTGTTTTTGTGGCTGAATTAAAGAAGATTCCGGCAAAAGAAAAAATGAAAAATATTAAAGAAGTTCTTGAAATGACTAAAACTACACAGGTTGAAAACAGACTTATAAAGAACTTGTCAAAAGGATATAAACAAAGAGTTGGAATAGCCCAGGCGTTAATTGGAATGCCTGAAATAATTATTTTAGATGAACCTACAGTAGGACTTGATCCAAAGCAGATTATTGAAATAAGACAACTAATTAAAGAACTTGGCAAGAATCACACAGTAATTTTAAGTTCTCATATTTTATCAGAAATAAGTGAAGTTTGTGAATACATTTTTATTATTTCAAGAGGACAATTAGCTGCTGAAGGAACAGAAAAACAGCTTGTTGAACAAATGGCAGGAGAGAATAATCTTGAACTTGAAATAAAAGGTGATAAAGACAAAGTTAAGGAGATGATAGAAAGCCTTGAAGATGTTTTTGAATATGAATTTGCTGAATCGGAGGCAGAAAATATTGTAAGGTTGAAAATTAAAAGTGACAGAGATGTTGATTTAAGAGAAAAAATATTTTATATATGTGCTGAAAATGATTTACCTATTATGGAAATGAGTTTTAAGCAGAAAACTTTGGAAGATATATTTATTGAATTAACAAAAGATTATGCCACGCCTGAAAAGAAGAGCAGATTTAAGAAGAAAAAAGATAAACAGGAGGAAGAAGACAATGTTAGCGATTTATAGAAGGGAGTTAAAATCCTATTTTACTTCAGTAATAGCGTGCCTGTTTATTGCAGTTACAACGTTAATAGCAGGAATATTTTTTGTATATTATAATTTGAGTTACGGAGTTTCAGAAATGTATTCCGTATATCAGTGCTTATTGATTTTAGTATTTACAGTGCCGATTTTGACTATGAAAGTAATAGCTGATGAACGTAGACAGAAAACTGACCAGTTAATACTTACAGCACCGGTATCTGTTGGAAAAATAGTTGTAGGAAAGTTTTTTGCACTTGAAACTATTTATGCAGTACCTGTTTTTGTAATGTGTCTGTATCCTTTAATTCTTTCAAGTTTTGGAACAGTATCATTTAAGACATCATACACAAATATTTTTGGATTATTTCTTTATGGTACAGCTTTTATAGCAATAGGCATATTTATTTCATCAATAACAGAAAGTCAGGTTATTTCGGCAATTTTAAGCATTGTAGTGCTTCTTATGGGATATATGATGCAGTCGTTGGAAAATATGATTTCATCTAATGGGAACATTTTAACAAAGATTCTTGGATGTTTTGATTTGTATACACCGGTACAGGATTTTTTAAATGGAGTAATTAGTCTTTCTGCAGTTGTTTATTACATTTCAATTACAGTGCTATTCCTTTTCCTTACATGTCAGTCAATTCAAAAAAGAAGATGGAATGTATCAAAGAAAACTATCGGTACAGGAGTTTTCAGCATGGGATTTATTGCCATTGTTGTAGCAGTAACTGTTTTTGCAAATATGATTGCCACAACTGTTACATCAAAAGTCAGCAGCGCAACAATTGATATGACATCAACAGCACTGTTCTCAATCTCTAGTGATACAAAGAAGATGCTTAAAAAATTAGATTCGGATATAACTATCTACGTAATGGCACCAAAAACAAGTGCAGATTCAACAATAAAGAAAACTCTTGAAAGGTATCAGTCTACGTCAAAGCATATTAAAGTTGAATATAAGGATACAACTTTATATCCAAATTTCTATCAGAAATATACTGATACAGCACCTACATCAAACAGTTTAATAGTTGTAAATGAGAAAACAAGTAAATCAAAGGTAGTAGATTACAACGATATTTATGTTTCGGATTCCTATTCTTACTACACATCCGGTTCAAACAATGCATCTTCATATGATTGTGAAGGGCAGCTAGACAGTGCGATTTCATATGTCAGATCAAATACAACGTATAAAATATATCAGATTGAAGGTCATGACGAAGCTGTAACGGACACAACAAATTTTGGCTCAGACAGTAATTTAAAAGATATTGTTTCAAAATATAATGCAGAAATAGAATCTATTAAATTAGTAAATAGAACAGAAATTACAACGGACGAGTGTGCAGCACTTCTTATTTTGGGACCTGAAAAGGACTATACAGAAGATGAAGCAAAAATAGTAATTAATTATTTAAATAATGGCGGAAAAGCAATTATAGGTTTGGAAAATCTTACAAGTCAGGGCGTTGACAAGCCAAACTTTAATTCTATTCTTAAAGAGTTTGGCATTAATGTTCAGTCAGGTGTAGTGGCAGAAAATAATACTTCATATTATTCAACCCAGTATGGCCCATGGTTTGCTTTTGCAGATGGAATAACAGGTTACGCATCAGGGCTTTCAAGTTATGTATTTGCACCTTATACATCAGGATTAAAGCAGGTTAAAAATAGTGATGATTCAATTACTTATACAGCACTTGCTTCCACATCATCAGATTCAGTTCTTAAGACGAATGCTTCTAAAGCAACAACATACAAGAAAGAGAGTGGGGATGTGGATGGACCATTTGATATAGTAGTTTCAGTAGAAAAAACTGTAACAACAACTAAAACAAATGATGATTCAAATAAATCATCAGATACAAGTAATTCATCAGAGGAAAATAGTGACTCTACAGATGAAACAACAACTAACACAGCAAGTTTACTTGTATTTGGTTCAGTATACTCATTATCAGACACAATGGATAATAGTGTTTCTCAGTCAAACACTCAGATAGTAAATAACGCATTGAAAGATTACATTGATACAGAAGTTGAAACAGTATCGGTACCCGCAAAGAGTCTTTCAAGTGAACAGTTAACAGTAACAGAATCAGGAAGCAGATTATTTGGAATTTTAATTTCAGTAGTAGTACCTGTAATTATCCTGTTAGCAGGAATTGTGGTTTGGGTTAGAAGGAGAAAGAGATAATGAGAAAACAAAAAATTCAATTTATAGTGTTGGCAGTGATACTTATTGTTTGCATAGGTGGATATTTTGGAATCACATCTTATTACAAAAATAAAGAGTCAAATGAAAAAGAAGCTTCAACTATAAAAGTTTTAGAAATAGAAAATTATAAGGACCTTACTAAAGTTTCTTATAATTATGAAGATGCCACAATTAATCTTGTGAAAAAAGATGACAAGTGGAAAGATGAAAGTGACACATCAAAAAGTCTTGATTCAAATAATATAAATAGTGAAATGCTTTCAACACTGGTTGAAATAGATGCATCAACCAAGATTGATAGCCCTGAAGATATTTCACAGTACGGATTCACAAAGGATTCTGATGGGAATATAACAGGTGAAACAAATTCAATAACTGTTACAGATAATGATGGAAAAGTAAATAAAATATATATTGGTAGTACTAATCCATATGATTCTACAAAATACTATATGATGGTAAATGATGACACTAACGTATATGTGGTAGATAGTACAGTAAATGATGCCTTTTCAAAAGATGTTGAAGAATTGGAAGAAGAAACAACAACAGTGGAAGAGACAACAGAAGAAACAACTACTGTAAGCGAGACAACAGCACAGGAAACAACTGCAGAATAGGAAAGTACAAGCAGAAATTTTCATAAGATTACAGAATTGTAGAAATCCCCGAATGAGTAGGCGATGAGCCTGCTTTTCGGGGATTTTATAAGTGTTGTGAAAAGTGTGGAAAATTAAGATGTGAAAAAATAAAAAAAGCTTTGGAATAACTTCCAAAGCTTTCAATATGCGGAAGATGGGACTTGAACCCACACGATCGCATTGATCACAAGATCCTTAGTCTTGCTCGTCTGCCAGTTCCGACACTTCCGCGTACGTTTCACACGCAAGTAAGATAATACCATCAACTTAGCTATGTGTCAACAACTTTTTTAAAAAGTTTAAATTTTTTAAAAAGTTGTTTTTTAGTAGAATTATGTAAGTGAAATTTGACAACCAAACACATATTTTCTACTTAAATGCAGTTGATGGGACTTGAACCCACACTCCCTTGCGAGAACATGAACCTGAATCATGCGCGTATGCCAATTCCGCCACAACTGCATGTAACTTAGTAATTTGCGTTACCTAAAAGTTTTACTACATTTTGAATAAAATAGCAAGCAATATTTTTCAGGTGACAAAAGTTCTGTAATCAAAGATGTAATTAAAGCTGTAATTAAAGCTGTAATTGAAGTTTTCGGTGACAGTCATTGCATTAATTTCTTAAAAAAAGTAAACTAGTTAAATGAAATAGTAAAAATACGGAGCGGAATAAATGAAAAAAGAACGGGATTTAACAAGTGGCAATATTGTATCAGGACTTTGGTAATGCTTTTTTGGTTTTTGGCAGATTTAGTAGGATTTAGGTGTTTTAACACCCAAATCCTATATGAAAAAAGTAAAAAATGTGTTAAAATCTAAATAAATACTATGAACATATTTTCGACTACATATTTGTAACCACATATATTAGTGGAGGTGAAGCCTTATGAATATTAGAGAACAAAGTGAGAAATTAGAAAGAAAATACCTAAGCCCTTATGCATCATTAAGTTGTGAAAGTCAGGGTAGAGACAGGGAAGAAGAACAATGTGACATTAGGACAGTTTATCAGAGAGACAGGGATCGAATTATACATTGTAAAGCGTTTAGAAGAATGAAGCATAAGACACAGGTTTTTCTTGCACCTATGGGTGACCATTATAGAACAAGACTTACACATACACTGGAAGTTGCGCAGATTGCAAGAACAATTGCCAAGGCATTGCGGCTTAATGAGGATTTGACAGAAGCCATAGCTTTGGGACATGACTTGGGGCATACACCATTTGGCCACGCAGGAGAGTCGGCACTTAATGATGTTTGCAGTCAGGGCTTTGAACATTTCAAACAGAGCATAAGAGTAGTTGAAATATTGGAGAATAACGGTAAGGGGCTTAACCTTACAAAAGAAGTAAGAGACGGCATAGTTAACCACAGAACAAGCGGTAATCCATCAACTTTGGAAGGAAAGGTCGTAAGGCTATCAGATAAGATAGCCTATATTAATCATGATATTGATGATGCCATAAGAGGAAAGATAATCACAGAGAAAGATATTCCAAAAGAATATGCAGATATATTGGGAGATACTACAAAGGTTAGATTGGATACTTTAATACATGATGTTGTATCTCATAGCATTGATAAGAATGATATTTTAATGTCACCGGAAGTTGAGAATGCTATGATGGGTCTTAGAAAATATATGTTTAAGAACGTATATACTAATCCGTTGGCCAAAAGTGAAGAAACAAAAGCCAAGGCAATGCTTAAAATGCTGTTTGAGTATTATATGAGAAATGTAGAATTAATGCCTGAAGAGTTTATATATCTGATTGAAGAAAAAGGTCAGGATGAGGAAAGAGTAGTTTGCGATTACATTGCAGGAATGAGCGACCAGTATTCAGTGGCAAAGTTCCAGCAGATATATGAACCGGGTTTTTGGAAAATGTGGTAATAAGAAACTAAAATAGAGAGGCACAAATGTTTTATTCAGAAGATATTATAGAACAGGTTAGAACAGAAAATAATATAGTAGATGTAATTGGTGATTATGTTAAGTTACAGAAGAAGGGAAGTTCATATTTTGGACTTTGTCCTTTCCACAACGAAAAATCACCTTCATTTTCTGTGTCACCACACAAGCAGATGTATTACTGTTTTGGATGTGGAGAAGGGGGAAATGTTATATCTTTTCTTATGAAATATGAAAATTATACTTTTGTTGAGGCTTTAGAGGTACTTGCAAACCGTGCAGGAATTGAACTTCCAAAGATGGAATATTCAAAAGAAGCAAGACAGGAGAAGGACCTTAAATCTAAGATAATAGAGATAAATACAGAAGCAGCCAAGTATTATCATTATTTGTTACGTTCAGACAGAGGAAAAACAGCATATCATTATTTAAAAGGCAGAGAGTTATCAGATAAAACAATTGTGAAATTCGGACTTGGCTATTCAGACAAATATAGCAACAACTTGTATCAGTATTTAAGAAGTAAGGGGTATAACGATACAGAGCTAAAGGAAACAGGACTTTTTACTTTTGATGAAGTAAGAGGCGTAAATGACAAGTTTTGGAATCGTGTAATGTTCCCAATTATGGATGCAAATAACAGAGTTATAGCTTTCGGTGGAAGAGTAATGGGGGATGGTAAGCCTAAGTATTTAAATTCTCCTGAAACTAAGGTTTTTGATAAAAGCAGAAATCTTTACGGACTAAACGTGGCAAGAAGTGCAAGGAAGGATTATATGCTTATATGTGAGGGCTATATGGATGTTATAAGTCTTCATCAGGCAGGCTTTAATAATGCGGTAGCTGCCCTTGGAACAGCTTTTACTTCACGTCACGCATCACTTATAAAAAGATACGCAAAGGAAGCAGTATTAACTTTTGACAGTGATGAAGCAGGAATTAAAGCTGCATTACGTGCCATTCCATATCTTAGGGAATCCGGTCTTGCAATTAAGGTTCTTAACATGAAACCTTACAAAGATCCTGATGAATTTATTAAGAATATGGGAAGAGAAGCTTACGAGGAAAGAATAAAGACAGCAACGAACTTCTTTATTTTCCAGGTTGACAATGAGCGAAAGAATTATGATTTGAATGATCCTCAGGAGAAAACAGCTTTTCAGAACAAAGTTGCAGAAATGTTGCTTGTTTTTAAAGATGAACTGGAAAGAGAGAATTATATAGATTCAGTTTGTCAGACTTTTAACATTTCAAAAGACGGTCTTTCAAGGCTTGTAAAAAAGAAAGCCCTGAATTATGTAGGCAAGGAAGAAACAGTTCAGGAAAGACAGCAGGTTGAAAATAAGAAGAGTACTAAAGAAGATGCGGCAATAAAGACACAGCGAATATTGTTGGCATATCTTATAGACAGAGACAACTGGTTTAAGAAAGTTGCTCAGGTTATTTCACCGGAGGATTTTATTGATCCGTTTTATCACGATGTAGCAGTAAGATTTTGGGAACAAATGGAATCAGGAAAAGGAAATCCTGCACAGATTATGGACAGTTATTCCGATGAGGAGGAACACAAGAAAGTGGCTGAACTTTTTGTTTCTCCAATAAGGGCTAATTTAAGTCTTGCAGAGCAGGAAAGAGCCATAAATGATGCAGTTATTAAGATAAAAAAATCAAGTCTTGACTATAGAGCTTCAAAGGCTACGGATATTCAGGACTTACAGAATATAATAAAAGAACAGAATCAGTTACAAAAGATTCATGTAACATTGGATTAAAAATAGACTAAAAGTAGGTAATATATATGTTATCAAAAAGACTGGAACAGGTAGCCTCAATGGTTACAAAAGGAAATATTATAGCAGATATAGGCACAGATCATGGATATGTGCCTATTTATCTTGTAGAAAAAGGAATATGTCCCAAAGCTTATGCAATGGATATTAATCAAGGCCCCATAGAAAGTGCAATTAAGAATATAGAAAACTATGGTTTAAGTGAAAAAATTCAGGCAATTAAATCAAATGGATTAGAAAAACTTGAACCTGAAAAAGCAGATACTATAATAATTGCTGGAATGGGCGGAGAGCTTATTGTTAACATTCTTGAGAATGGTTTGGCAAAGTTAGAAAACTGTAGTAGACCGGTTAAAGAACTTGTTTTATCACCTCATAAAAGGGGAGACTTGGTGCGCAAGTATTTAGAAGAACATAAGTGGCACATAACGGACGAAAAAATGCTTATTGACATGAATAAGTTTTACACGATAATAAAGGCCGAAAAAGGACAGGAATCTTATCCTTATTCAGAAACAGAATTATTATATGGTAGAATATTACTTGATAGACAAGATGCAACTTTAAAAAAATATCTGGATAAAGAGAATGCTAAATTTCAAAAAATCAAACAGAAAATGATTGAGAATCAAAGCAAAGATCTTTTAGAAGTTGAAAAGATTTTAGAATATAACAGAGTTGGGAGGGAATCATATGATTAAAGTAACTATAGGACAGAAAACATACGAATATGAGGATGGAACAACACTTTATGAAATAGCAAGAGAGCACCAAAGTGAATATAAGCATCAGATTATTCTTGCAAAATGCAATGGAACTTTATCTGAATTATCTAAAGTATTAGTTGAAAACTGTAATATTGCATTTGTTACAACGGCAAGTTTTGTTGGAAATGAGTGCTATAGAAGAAGCGCAACATTCCTTATGCTTAAGGCATTTTATGCAGTGGCAGGCAGAAATAACATAGAAAAAATTTCTGTTCACTGCTCAGTTAGCAAAGGCTATTATTGTCAGGTTTTTGGAAATGTTGAAGTAGATGATAAACTTTTAAAAAATGTTAGGAACGAAATGATTAAGTTATGCAAAAGAGATATACTTATTCAGAAAGAATCAATACCTACAGCTAAAGCGATTAAGAAGTTTGAAAGATATGGAATGAAGGATAAAGTTCATTTGCTTAAATATCGAAGATCTTCAGCAGTTAATATTTACAGAATAGAAGGTTTTGAAGATTATTTCTATGGATATATGGCGTATTCAACAGGTATTCTTAAATATTTTGACTTGATTAAATATGATGAAGGTTTTGTATTACAGTTGCCTACAAAAGAAGAACCGGAAGTTGTGCCAGAGTTTGTACCTAGAAATAAGGTTTACAATGTTATAAAAAAATCAACAGATTGGGCTGAAATGATTGGTGTGCCTACAATCGGATATCTAAATGACAAAATAACTGATGGGTCAATGAACAATATAATGATGGTTCAGGAAGCATTGCAGGAAAAGAGAATAGGTGATGTGGCAGCAGATATTGCTTCAAGAGAAAATGTTAAGGTTGTAATGATTGCAGGACCTTCTTCATCAGGAAAAACATCTTTTTCTCATAGATTATCTATTCAATTAATGGCTCAGGGTTTGAAACCTCATCCTATTTCAGTAGATAATTACTGTGTGAATAGGGAAGATACACCAAGAGATGCAGATGGAAAACTTGATTATGAAGTAATTGAAGCATTAGATGTAAAATTCTTCAATGAGCAGATGACAGATCTTCTTGCAGGAAAAGAGGTAGAACTACCTGTATTTGATTTTGTGTCAGGAAAGAGAAAGTTTAACGGAGATTATCTAAAACTGGGAGAAGATGATGTTCTTGTTATTGAAGGAATACATTGTCTTAATGACAAGATGTCTTATAGTTTGCCGGATGATAAAAAATATAAAATTTATGTTAGTGCATTAACTCCAATTAATGTAGATGAACATAATAGAGTTTCAACATCTGATCTTAGATTACTTAGAAGAATAGTAAGGGACGTTAGAACTAGAGGTTCTTCTGCAGAAAGAACAATAGAGATGTGGCAACGGGTAAGAAGAGGTGAGGAAAAAAATATTTTCCCTTACCAGGATACAGCCGATGTAGTGTTTGATACGGCAATGGTGTATGAACTTTCGGTACTTAAAACATATGCAGAATCTGCTTTGTTTAGCGTGCCGGAGGGAACATCTGAATATCTTGAAGCTAAGCGGCTTTTGAAATGTCTTGATTATGTACTCGGAATGCCTAAGGATACAATTCCACATAATTCTCTTGTTAGAGAGTTCGTAGGTGGAAGTATTTTCCCTGTGGGATAAATAACTTTTTTATACCATTGTGTAAGCAAAAGTGGAAATATGAACTTTTGTATACTATATTTGATTTATATAAATAAGTTGCAAAAATATATTTAATATGCTATTTTAATTAATTGTGAGTAGAGCAGATGATCGCAGCTGCTATTGCCGAAAGGACGCAGGTGAGGAAAGTCCGGGCTTCATAGGGCAGGGTGCCGGCTAACGGCCGGTGGAGGTGACTCCCAGGAAAGTGCAACAGAAATAAAACCGCCAGCTTGCTGGTAAGGATGAAATGGTAGTGTAAGAGACTACCGCTTCGGTGGTAACATCGAGGGTCAGTGTAAACCCCACTTGAAGCAAGACCGAGCAGAAAGCATATGGTTGCCCGCCAGCTTTCGGGTAGGTTGCTTGAACATATTGGTAACGATATGTCTAGATAGATGATCATCCACGACATAACCCGGCTTACAGCTTTACTCATTCATAAAAATATATAATAGGTTTATACTAAAAGAGTATAAAATTTTTAAACGGTCAAGGAGGAAGTTATGGCAGTTAATATTACTAAGGAAATGACAATGGGCGAATTGCTTAGCATCGACAGAGGTGTTGCAGTTGTATTAATGAATGCAGGAATGCACTGTATCGGATGTCCTTCATCTATCGGTGAATCACTTGAAGAAGCATGTATGGTTCACGGAATTGAAGTAGATGAATTATTAAAGAACATCAATGAATATTTTGCTAACAAATAAATAATAAAGAGTTTAATTGCAAACTCTCTTGCTGGATTGGTTTTGTAAGAAATAAATCTGGTATTATAAAAGTCTCCTAAAATGGTTATTCCTATATAGTCACTATGAATATATACTGAGAAAAACAAATTTTTAGGAGGCTTTTTATTATGGCAGAAAATCGTTATGAATTAAACAAAAACTTAGCACAGATGTTAAAAGGTGGCGTTATTATGGACGTTACAACACCTGAACAGGCAAGAATCGCAGAAGAAGCAGGGGCTTGTGCAGTTATGGCACTTGAAAGAATACCGGCTGACATTCGTGCAGCAGGTGGCGTTTCAAGAATGAGTGATCCAAAGATGATTAAAGGTATTCAGGAAGCTGTTTCAATTCCTGTTATGGCTAAATGTAGAATTGGACATTTTGCAGAAGCACAGATTCTTGAAGCTATTGAAATAGATTACATAGATGAAAGTGAAGTGCTTTCACCGGCAGACGGTAAATACCACATTGATAAAACTAAATTTCAGGTACCATTCGTATGTGGAGCAAAAGATTTAGGAGAAGCATTAAGAAGAATCAGCGAAGGAGCTTCAATGATTCGTACAAAAGGTGAACCCGGAACAGGGGATGTAATCCAGGCAGTTACACATATGCGTAGTATGCAGAGTGAAATCAGAAGACTTACAAGTCTTTCAAAAGATGAATTATATCAGGCAGCTAAAGACCTTCAGGTAGATTATGAATTGGTTAAATATGTTGCAGAAAACGGAAAGCTTCCTGTAGTTAACTTTGCAGCGGGCGGAGTTGCTACACCTGCTGATGCAGCACTTATGATGCAACTTGGCGCAGAAGGTGTATTCGTTGGCTCAGGTATTTTTAAATCAGGAAATCCTAAGAAGAGAGCAGCAGCTATAGTAAAAGCTGTAACAAACTTTAACGATGCAAAAATCCTTGCTGAATTATCAGAAGACTTAGGCGAAGCCATGGTTGGAATAAATGAGCAGGAAATTGAACTTCTTATGGCTGAGAGAGGTAAATAATATGCGAATTGGTATACTTGCATTACAGGGAGCATTCGTAGAACATGAAAAAATCCTTGAAAAATTAGGAGTGGAATCTTTTGAAATACGTCAAAAAAAGGATATTGAAGGTCAAATGGATGGAATAATTATTCCGGGAGGAGAAAGTACAGTAATAGGCAAACTATTAAGAGAACTGGATATTCTTGAAGATTTGAAAAACATGATTAATGATGGAATGCCTGTTTTTGGAACTTGTGCCGGAATGATAATTTTGGCTGACAAAATAGAAAATGATGAAAAAGTTCATATTGGAACAATGGACATAACTGTCAAAAGAAATGCATACGGAAGACAGCTTGGAAGTTTCTATTCTGAAGAAAACTTCGACAACATAGGAAAAGTTCCGATGACATTTATCAGAGCACCGTACATAACAGAGTGCGGTCCTAAAGCCAGGGCCATAGCAACCTGCAACGGCAACATAGTTGCCGCAGTACAGGACAACCAAATGGTAACATCATTTCATCCGGAATTAAATGACAGCCTGCTGGTACACAAATATTTCGTGGAAGAAATATGTAAGTAAGAAGATTTCTTCCTTCGTTTTTTATACAAAGTTGTTCTGGGTGGTGTCCACGCTCCGGGTTTGGTATAGGCAACATTATTTAGTTATTTACGGATAATATGATATTTGTTGTTGTAAAAACCGTAATTTGGTTCGAAAATGACAAGAATATTTGTAGATTACGGAAGTTACAACATTTTTGTTTCTATGTTCCGTAATGGGCAACGATAGAACAAGAATATTTCAATATATTATATTACGGAAACTATAATATTTTTGATTAGGAAATTCGTAATGGCTAACGAAAGGACAAGCTTAAATCAAATATTTACGGAAGATATAACGTTTTGGTATTCAGAAATCTGTAATAGATGTAAATTACATGTGACACAGTGGGTTTTCTATATGACACGTAATTTATTGAAAGAATAAGACTTTATAACAAGTGATTACGTGTCATTTGTCATTACTTTTGTATGACACGTAATTTTCAATCAAATTATAATAAAAGATTAAAAAATTACTTGTCGTATAAGATTTTTGTCCTGTGACACGTAATTCCAGAATAAATGACGCTAAAAACAAGAGAAAATACTTGCCGTATAAGATTTTTGTCCTGTGACACGTAATTCCAGAATAAATGACGCTAAAAACAAGAGAAAATACTTGTCGTATAAGATTTTTGTCCTGTGACACGTAATTCCAGAATAAATGACGCTAAAAACAAGAGAAAATACTTGCCGTATAAAATTTTTGTTATATGACATGTAATCCCAAATTAAATAAATGAAAAAAATATAAGAAATACAAAAAATACGTGTGCTACAACAAATATGTCGTAGCACACGTATTATTCGTATATAAAATGAATAACAACAATTTTTATAAAGCGCTAGTACAACATAGAATAGTCATATCAAACATATCAATCACATTATAACCTGCTTATGCTATCCATAATGATTAGACAATAATCATTATAATAATTACAAATTAATCATATACTCCATTACATTTCAATTATAAACTAATCACGCACTTATTACATTTCAATCACAAGGTTATACAAAATTGCTTCCAACTTGTCTGCAACAGTAACGGCAACTTCAACAACTTCTTTATCATCTAAAGGTTGGCCTGTTATTCCGGCAGCCATGTTTGTAATACAACTTATTCCACAAACTTTCATCCCACAGTGTACAGCTACCATAGCCTCACAAGCTGTGCTCATACCAACGGCATTCGCTCCAAGAATTTTATAGGCTCTAATCTCAGAAGGCGTTTCATAGTTTGGACCTGTTGTCTGTAAGTAAACGCCTTTCTTTAAATTAAGATTATATTTTTTGCCGATTGATTCAAGCTTATTAATTAAATCGGATGCATAAACATGTGTCATGTCAGGAAATCTTGTGCCTAATTCTTCGATGTTTGGTCCCACTAAAGGTGATGGAACAAAAGAAGTAATTTGGTCTGTGATTACCATTAAGTCACCAGGTTTAAAATCGCTGTCAATGCCACCGGCAGCATTAGTAAGAATAAGGTTCTTTGCACCAAGCATTTTCATAATTCTAATCGGAGTTACAACCTGCTCCATTGAATAACCTTCATAGTAGTGAATTCTTCCGTCCATTAAAACTACAGGTTTACTTTCAATATATCCGAAAATAAAACGTCCAGCATGCATTTTGTTAGTGCTAATAGGGAAGTCTTCAATATCAGAATAATTTATGATACAAACTTTTTTGACTTTGTCTGAAAAATTTCCAAGACCTGAACCAAGAACTATGGCAGTTTCAGGAATGAAATCTGTTTTTGATCGTATTTGTCTTAAATAAAAATTAAGCTTATTATAAGCAGAAGTTTCTACATTTGTTTTTTGAATATTTTCCATGGAGTACCTCCTTTAAAAAAAGAAAATCAATATAAGTATATCATATTTTCAGATATGAAAAAATAAAAAATAAGTATAAAAAACCATTTTATGAAAAAGTAGTTTTTAGAAGAAAAAATATTCGAAAAAAGTGAATTTTATATGTTATTTTCTATTGAATATTTGATTATAATAATGTATCATTTCTAATAGCAAAAATCAGTGGCGGAGTTCTGCTGTTAAAAAAGTAATAACAGAACTTGCACCAAACAGATTTGCTCAAGACTCTATTATAAGCCTTGAAATTTTACATAAGCAGAATGGAGGATGAAATGAGACATTTAATTAGTCCGTTGGATTTTACGGTAGAAGAACTTGATCAGTTGCTTGAAACTGCAAGTGATATCGAAAAGAATCCTACAAAATATCAGGATGCCTGTAAGGGCAAGAAGATAGCAACATTATTTTATGAGCCAAGTACAAGAACACGACTTAGTTTTGAAGCGGCAATGATTAACTTAGGAGGCCAGGTTTTAGGTTTTTCGGAGGCATCATCAAGCTCAGCTTCTAAAGGGGAAAGTGTTGCTGATACTATTAGAATTATATCATGTTATGCAGATATATGTGCTATGCGTCACCCGAAGGAAGGTGCAGCACTTGTAGCAGCTAACAATTCTTCAATTCCGGTTATTAATGCCGGAGATGGTGGTCACCAACATCCAACTCAGACATTAGCTGATTTGATGACAATTAAATCTTTGAAAGGAAGATTGGATAACATTACAATTGGTTTATGTGGAGATTTGAAATTCGGAAGAACAGTACATTCACTTATAAATGCTCTTTTAAGATATGACAATGTTAAATTTGTTCTTATTTCGCCTAATGAATTAAAAGTTCCGGAATATATCATTGAAAATATACAGAAGGCTGGAGCTGAATATAAAGAAGTAAATAAGTTAGAGGATGTAATCGGTGAACTTGATATTTTATATATGACAAGAGTTCAGAGAGAACGTTTCTTTAACGAAGAAGATTATATTAGATTAAAAGATAGTTTTATTTTAGACAAGAAGAAAATGTCAATGGCAAAAGATGATATGCTTGTGCTTCATCCATTGCCTAGAGTAAATGAGATTTCAGTAGAAGTGGACAAGGATCCAAGAGCAGCATACTTTAAACAGGTACAATATGGCGTTTACGTTAGAATGGCATTAATATTAAAATTGTTGGAGGTAGAGGTATGATTAATGTAGATGAAATTTTTAACGGTTTTGTGTTAGATCATATTCAGGCAGGACGTTCAATGGCTATTTACCATTACCTTAACCTTGATGAACTTGACTGTCAGGTGGCAATTATCAAAAATGCCAGAAGCGGAAAAATGGGAAGAAAGGACATAATCAAAGTAGAAGGACCTCTTGATATTGTTGACTTTGATGTTTTAGGTTTCATTGATCATAATATTACAGTTGATATTATTAAAGATGGAAAATTAATTGAGAAGAGAGAACTTAAACTTCCTAAGAAGATTGTAAACGTACTTCACTGCAAGAACCCACGTTGTATCACTTCAATTGAACAGGAACTGGAACATGTTTTCGTATTAACAGATAAAGAAAACGGAACATACAGTTGCCAGTACTGCGAAGAAAAGCAGGGCAAGTTGTGGGAAAAATTATAGAACATTTAGAATGAGAATAAAGCCACTGTGCAGGAGCATGGTGGCTATTTCAAAATATACACTTTGAAATAGAGCTTACAAGTGAAATTTTACTCTTAACATTTTGCAAAATTCTAATATATTCTTTACTATGTATTCTTGACTTTAATATTATGTTTTTGTACAATTATGCAAATAGGCTTTTGCCTGAAAAATATTATCAATAAGGAGATTTATATGGGACCCAGTGACATAGCATTGCTATGTGTATTAGTAGTGTTACTTTTATTTTCGGCATTTTTTTCATCTGCCGAGACAGCTTTGACAACAGTTAACAAGATTAGACTTAGAACTCTTGTTGAGGAAGAAAATAAGAAAGCTATTGTTTTAAACAATGTGCTAAACAATTCAAGAAAGATGCTTAGCACGGTACTTATTGGAAATAACATTGTAAATATTGCCGCTTCATCAATTGCGACTATTTTTACACAAAGTCTTTTAAGTGACATATTTATCAGTGTAGGAGTTGGAATACTTACTTTGTTAATTATTATATTTGGTGAGATTGTTCCAAAAACAGTTGCATCAATGCACGCAGATGAAATGGCATTAAAATATGCCAAACCAATTAGTATTTTGATGTTTGTGCTTACACCGGTTATTTTTATTTTGAATATGTTTTCAAACATAATACTTAAGCTTTTTAGGGTAAAAGTAAACTTAAACTCAAAATCAATTACAGAAGATGAATTAAGAACTATTGTTGGTGTTAGTCAGGAAGAGGGCATTATAGAAGACGATGAATACGATATGATTACTAATGTGTTCGATTTTGGAGATGCCTGCGCAAAGGATATAATGATACCTAAGGTTGACATAACCATGGTGCCAATTGATACAACTTTTGAACAGTTATTAGATGTAATCAAAACAGACAAATATACAAGAATTCCTGTTTATAAGGAAGACACGGACAATATTGTTGGAATTATAAATATAAAAGATATGATTATTAATCAGGTGGATGCATCTAATTTTGATATTAAGAAGCTGATGCGTGAACCATATTATACTCACGAGAAAGAAGAATTAAATGATCTTCTTATTGAAATGAGAAATAATGAACCGGGAATGTGTATCGTTCTTGATGAGTATGGTCAGGCAGAAGGCCTTATAACTTTGGAAGATATTGTCGAAGAAATAATCGGCGATATTCATGACGAGTTTGACCAGGCGGAAGAATTGGCAGTTAGAAAAATCGGAGACAATGAATATATTGTTGAAGGTTCAATTAACTTAGATGATTTCAATGATGAATTGGGAACAGACATAGATTCAGAAGATTATGAATCACTAGGAGGATTGATAATTGAACATCTTGATAGATTGCCTAACAAGGGAGATAGTGTTAAGATATCAAATTGCAAACTTACAGTAATTAAGATGGATGAAAAGAGAATTGACCTTGTAAAAGTTCAGATTGATCCGGAAGTGGAAAAAACGGAAGATGAAGAAAAATCTGAAGATGAGGACAAAGAGCAAAAATAGAAAAATTAAAAAAGTTCTGACAGGAAACTGCATTGGTTATTGCTGATGCAGTTCCTTTTTATTTTGATAGAAAAACTTTTTATATATATAAAAATGTTGAATGAGAATTAAAAAACAATCGTAATTAATTTTGAAATTACTGAATAATATAGAATGAAAGTGTATTTTGCAGGTTTTTATGAAGAAAATAGCAGGCTTGATTTTAAAAGAATTATTAGTTCAAATTATTTTAAGCACAGTGCTTGTGGTGATTCTTGCATTTATTGTTTTTGAACTTTCTTTAGGAGATGGAATAATCAGAATTATGATTTTAGCAATTTATGGGATTTGTTCATTGGTAGGAGGTTTAATCCTTGGAAAAAATATACAAAAGAGAAAGTTTTTGTGGGGGCTTGTTGCGGGAGCAATTTATATAGGGCTAATTATGGGTATTTCCTTTATAATAAGGGACGAAACAGGAGGTGGAGCAATTGGACTTGGCACAGGAGTAGCAGTAGCTTTAGGCTTTGGAACTTTTGGTGGAATGCTTGGGTAAATTCAATGAGGAAAACAGACCACAGAATATAGTAAAAAAACGTTTGAATTTGTACCATATTGTGTTATAATAGCGTAAGAATTGTGCAGATAGGCATAAAAGTATATTAATTTTGGAGGATAACTATGAAACATATTAAAACTTTAACAGGAAAGACTTTAAAGGAAACTATGAAAAAAGGCGGTTGTGGTGAATGCCAGACATCATGTCAGTCAGCATGTAAGACATCATGTACAGTAGGAAACCAGACTTGCGAAAATAAATAATTAAAAATTAAATAATTTTAACCGGAAAGAGCGCCATGGGCGCACTTTCTGCGTTATGGTAGGAGGATATTACAGTGATTCATCAGTATAAGAGTAATGGATACAATATTGTAATGGATGTTGAAAGTGGAGCGGTTCACGTAGTAGATGATGTTACATATGATGTTATTGCATTATTTGAAGATACAGAAACCTCAAAGATTGTTGAGCAGTTGTCAGATAAGTATGACAAGGCAGACATTGAAGAAGCAATTAGTGAGGTTAATCAATTAAAGGAAGATGGACAGCTGTTTACTCAAGATATTTATCAGCCTTTTATTGAAGAATTCAAAGATAAGAGACAGACAGTTGTAAAAGCGTTATGCTTACATATTGCCCACGACTGTAACCTTGCCTGCAAATATTGTTTTGCAGAAGAAGGTGAATATCATGGCAGAAGAGCCATGATGAGCTTTGAAGTCGGAAAGAAGGCTTTAGATTTCCTTGTGGCAAATTCAGGAAGCAGAGTAAATCTTGAGGTTGACTTCTTTGGTGGCGAACCATTAATGAACTGGGACGTTGTAAAGCAGTTAGTAGAATATGGCCGTTCACTTGAAGAATCTAACCATAAGAAATTTAGATTTACTTTGACAACTAATGGAGTGCTTTTAAATGACGAAATAATGGAATACCTTAATAAGGAAATGTCTAATGTTGTTTTGAGTCTTGATGGTCGTAAAGAAGTTAATGACAGAATGAGACCATTTAGAACAGGAAAGGGAAGCTATGATTTAATAGTTCCTAAATTCCAAAAACTTGCAGAAAGCAGAAATCAGAGCAATTATTATGTCAGAGGTACATTTACAAGAGACAATTTAGATTTCTCAGAAGATGTAAAGCACTTTGCGGATTTGGGATTTAAGCAGATGTCAATCGAGCCGGTTGTAGGACCGGAAGAAGATCCTTATTCAATTAGAGAAGAGGATTTGCCAAAGATAATGGAAGAATATGACAAGTTAGCTTTGGAATATATTAAACGCGAGAAAGAAGGAAGAGGCTTTAATTTCTTCCACTTTATGATTGATTTAAATCAGGGACCTTGTGTTTACAAGAGATTATCAGGATGTGGTTCAGGTACAGAGTATTTGGCAGTAACACCTTGGGGTGATTTTTATCCATGTCACCAGTTCGTTGGAAATGAAGAGTTTTTAATGGGCAATGTTGATGAGGGCATAAAGAGAACTGACCTTGTAAAAACATTTGGAAACTGTAACGTATACTCAAAAGAGAAATGCAAAAACTGCTTTGCAAGATTTTATTGCAGTGGCGGTTGTGCAGCCAACTCATTTAATTTTCATGGAACAATCAATGATGCATATGAGATTGGATGTGAAATGGAAAGAAAGAGAGTAGAATGTTCAATTATGATTAAGGCAGCGTTAGCTGATAATGAGAAAGAGGTTTATTAAAAAAATGAAAATGAAAATGAACAAAACAAAGAGTATTATATGTTTTATAATCTCTATTGCAGTAGTCTTATTTTTAGGCTACGTTGTTATGTTCGGTGTAGGCGGACGTCATACAGGTAGTGCACAGAACGTAACACAGGGCTTGGACTTAATGGGTGGTACAAGCGTTAGTTATCAGGTTGATGATAGCAAGACTAAAAGTTTTACAGCAACTGATTTAGAAGACACAAGATTGAAACTTGAAAACAGAGTTCATACTTTCAGTAGTGAAGCAACAGCTTACAAAGAAGGTGACGATAGAATCACTGTTGATATTCCGGGTGAATATGATGCAGATGCAGTAGTAGAAGAACTTGGTAAGCCGGGTGCTTTATACTTCTGTACAGCAACAACAGACAAACCAACAGATGAACAGATTGATAATCACGAATATGTTAAGGTTGGAAACAACTATTACAAAGTTTGGTTATCAGGTAATGAAGTGGCAGACGCTAAGGGTGTTGCTTCAAAAAACAAGGATACAGGAAAGACAGAATATGTTGTAAATCTTGAATTTAATTCGAAAGGAACAACAGCTTTCGGTGAAATGACAACTCAGTATGTTGGACAGTCATCATACATTATCTATAATGATGAGATTTTAAGTGCACTAACAATTCAGTCAGCTATTACAGGTGGACAGGCTGAAATTAACGGACAGAAGAGTCTTAAGGAAGCTGAAGAATTAGCTTCAAACATTAGAATTGGTGCTTTAAAGGTAGAATTAAAGGAAATCAGTCATAAGGTTCAGAGTGCTCAGCTTGGTAGTGATGCATTATCAAAGAGTATTAAAGCTGGAATCATTGGTTTCATTATCATTATTTTGTTCCTGTTAATAGTTTATAGAATTCCGGGACTTGCTGCAGGACTTGCATTACTTACATATGTAGAATTAATGTTACTTGCATTAAATGGATTTGATTTAACACTTACATTACCAGGTATTGCAGGTATTATCCTTAACATTGGTATGGCAGTTGATGCTAACGTTATTATTTACGCACGTATCAGAGAGGAAATTGCTGCCGGCAGAAGAACAGAAACAGCTATTAAGACAGGTTTCAAGAAAGCAGCCTCAGCTATTATCGATGGTAACATTACAACATTAATCGCAGCTTTGGTTCTTCTTTGGAAGGGGTCAGGTACAGTACAGGGATTTGCAACAACATTAGGAATTGGTATTTTAATTCAGTTGTTCACATCACTTGTTATTTCAAGAATATTTGTATGGATTCTTTACTATATGGGATTCCAGGCACCTAAGTTCTACGGAAAAGAAAAGACAAGAAAGAATATCAATTTTGTTGAAAAGAGAAAAGTATTCTTTGGAATCGCTATTGTTTGTATCGCAATTGGTATTGGTGGATTAATCTTTAACTCAGCTAACAACGGTGGTGCATTTAACTATAGTATTGAATTTAAGGGTGGTACATCTACAGAAATTCAGTTTAGTGAAAACTATACAATGGATGAATTTAACAGCAATGTTAAACCTGCAATTGAAAAATTATTAAATTCAACTGATATTCAGGCACAGAAAGATACTAACAAAGACGGACTTTTCACAATTAAGACTAGAAACTTCAAAGACAATGAATTTGAAGAAATGAAAGATATGCTTGTAAAAGATTACAAGGCAGTAGATGACAAACAGAACTTTACTAATACTAAGATTTCAGATACAGTAAGTAAGGAAATGAGAAGTGATGCAGTAGTCGCAACAGTTCTTGCCACAATCTGTATGTTATTCTACATTTGGATTAGATTTAAGAACATCCATTTCGCTCTTGCAGCTGTTATGGCATTAATCCACGACGTACTTATAGTTATCGGATTCTATGCATTATCAAGAGTTACAGTTGGTACAACATTTATTGCATGTATGCTTACAATCGTAGGTTACTCAATTAATGCTACAATCGTAATCTTTGACAGAATTAGAGAAAACAAGGCAGCTATGAAGCGTGATGACAAGATGATTGAAATAGTTGACAGAAGTATTACACAGACACTTACAAGAAGTATCTATACAACTTTAACAACATTCGTAATGGTATTTATGATTTTCATCATGGGTGTTTCATCAATTAGAGAATTTACATTACCACTTATGACAGGTATGATTGCCGGTGCATTCTCATCTGTATTCATTACAGGTTCATTATGGTATGTTTTAAAAGGAAAGAAATCTGATAAATAATAATTGTTAGATTTTAGAAAACGGTATTGCCATTGGTGATACCGTTTCTTAATCTTATGGAGAAACTATGAAAGAAAGATGGTATCTGCAAACTAAAAAAGCAGATTTCAATGAAATAAGCAGAAAATTTAACATTAGTCCCATTCTGGCAAGATTACTTAGAAACAGGAATGTTATAGGTGATGAAAATATTAAAAAATATCTTTCTCCCGACATTGAAAGACTAAGTTCACCATGGATGTTTAAAGATATGGATAAAGCAGTTGATATTTTAAAAATCAAAATTGCTGCCGGAAACAGAATAAGAGTTATTTGTGATTATGATGTGGATGGTGTCTGCTCAGGGTATATTTTGTATAGATCACTTAAAAAGCTTGGAGCAGTAGTTGATGTTGTTGTACCTCACAGAATAGAAGATGGCTATGGTATTAACGAGAATCTTATAAAAAAAGCTTTCGACCAGGGAATAGATACAATTTTGACCTGTGACAACGGAATTGCCGCATACGATCAGGTTGAATATGCTAAAAGCCTTGGAATGACAATAATTGTAACAGACCATCACGAAGTTCCATATACGGAAACAGAACAGGGGCGAGAATATATTATTCCAAAAGCTGATGCAGTAATTAATCACAAACAGAAAGATTGTGGATACCCTTTTAAGGAATTGTGTGGGGCAATGGTTGCCTTTCAACTAATTTCAGCACTGACAGAGTCCTATGGCATATCAAAAAGAGACGTTTACCGGTTACTTCCATATGCTGCTTTGGCAACTATATGTGACGTAGTTGAACTTCAGGGCGAAAACAGAATGGTTGTTCAATATGGGCTTAAAATGATAAAGAACTGCAAAGATGTTGGCTTAAATGCATTAATAGATGCCTGCAAAATAGACAAGAACAACATTGACTCATACCATATAGGGTTTGTTTTGGGACCGTGCATAAATGCCAGTGGACGACTTGATACAGCTAAGAAAGCCATGGAACTTTTAAGTGAAACGAATAGGGAAAAAGCTGATATTCTTGCCACGTCATTAAAAGAATTAAATGACGAAAGAAAAGCTATGACTGAAGAAGGAACAAAAAAAGCAATTGAAATAGCAAAAGACTATGATGATAATGTTTTGGTAATATATTTAAAAGATTGTCACGAAAGTATAGCCGGAATTATTGCAGGAAGAGTTAGAGAAAGGTGTAATAAGCCGGTAATAGTTCTGACGGATGCCAAAGATTGTGTGAAAGGCTCAGGAAGATCTATTGAGGAATATGATATGTATGAAGAACTTTGCAAGGTTAAGGATTTGTTTCTTAAGTTTGGTGGCCACAAAATGGCTGCAGGTGTGTCTCTTCCAAAAGAAAACATAGAACTTCTTAGAAAAAGATTAAACGAGAACAGTACTTTGACGGAAGATGATTTATGCCTTAAAGTCTGGATAGACATGCAGCTTCCAATTGAGTATATTTCAATGAATCTTGTTGAAGAATTAAAAACACTTGCACCTTTTGGAAAAGGAAACGAGAAGCCTATTTTTGCAGACAAAAACTTAAAAATTAAAAAACTTCAAATATTGGGAAAAGCCGGAAATGTGCTGAAATTGACAATTGAAAACAGTACAAATTACAGAATGACGGCTATAATGTTTGACAGAACTCAAGAATTTATGGGATTTATTAAGGAAAAATTTGGACAGGAAGAGATTAATAAAGCTTTACTTGGTCAAAATAATGCAATTACATTTATGGCAACCTTTTATCCTACAATAAATGAGTTTAGAGGTAACATAGATTTACAAATAGTTATTGATAGATTTTGCTAATAAGGGTAAAATACTTCTATATACCTAAAGTGTGTATAAAACATACTTTTTTTAAAATATATAATAATTAAAGAAGCCATATACATTAGGAGGAAAAAATGAGCACAGTAGAAAAGTACATTAGAAGCATTCCTGATTTTCCAAAACAGGGAATTATTTTCAGAGACATTACAACAGTAACACAGGATCCTGAAGGATTACAGTTAGCCATTAAAAGTATGGAAGATAAGATTAAGGACAAAGATTTTGATGTTATAGTTGGTCTTGAAGCAAGAGGATTTATGTTTGGTACACCTATTGCATTTGACATGAAAAAGGCATTTGTTCCAATTAGAAAGAAAGGAAAGCTTCCATGGAAAACAATTTCAGAATCATATGATTTGGAATATGGAAGTGCTGAAATAGAAATTCATACTGATGCCATTAAAGAAGGACAGAAAGTAGTTATAGTAGATGATTTAATAGCTACAGGTGGAACAGTTAAGGCAGCAATTAACTTAGTTGAGCGTTTAGGCGGAGAAGTTGTTTCATGTTTATTCTTAACTGAATTGGCAGGACTTAACGGAAGAAAGGCTCTTGAAGGATATAATGTAGAGTCAGTTGTAGTTTACGAAGGTAAATAATTTTTTGATGGAGATACTCTATGGGCGAAAAAAACAACATTAACGTAAAAATTGAAAATCATGGTGTTATACCGAAAGAAGAAGAACATGCTACACCGGAGGAATTATATAGCAGACTTATAGACAAGATTAAAAGATATCATCCTTCAGCAGGTGATTTGAGTGCAATTGACAAAGCTTACAATTTCGCAAAGAAATCTCACGGTGACCAGAAACGTAAATCAGGTGAGCCTTATATAATTCACCCCATTCACACTGCACTGATTCTTGCTGATCTTGAATTGGATAAAGAATCAATTATGGCAGGATTGCTTCACGATGTAATGGAAGATACAAAAGTTACAAGGGAGCAGATGATTAGCGAGTTTGGAGAGGAAGTAACAGACTTAGTTGATGGTGTTACAAAACTTACAAAATTAGACTATGATGCTGACAAAGTAGAAAAGCAGGCAGAAAATCTTAGAAAGATGTTTCTTGCCATGGCAAAGGATATTCGTGTAATTCTTATAAAACTTGCCGACAGACTTCATAATATGAGAACTTTGCAGTATATGACACCTGAAAAGCAGAAAGAAAAGTCAAAGGAAACAATGGAGATTTATGCTCCAATTGCAGACCGTCTTGGTATTTCTAAGATTAAGATAGAGTTAGACGATTTGGCCCTTAGATATTTAGAACCTGAGAAATATAAAGATTTGGTAGATGGTGTTCATTTAAGACTTGAACATAGAGAAGAATTTATGAGCCAGCTTATAGCTGAAGTTGCCGGATATATTGAGAAGGCAGGAATTAAAGCTACAATAGATGGACGTGTAAAACATTATTTCAGTATTTATAAGAAGATGGTTAACCAGCACAAAACATTAGACCAGATTTATGATGTTTTTGCCATTCGTATTATTGTTGACACAGTAATGGAATGTTATGGTGCATTGGGCGTTATCCACGAGAAATATACTCCTGTACCGGGAAGATTTAAGGATTATATTGCGATGCCTAAGCAGAATATGTACCAGTCACTTCATACAACATTAATCGGACCTAACGGTCAGCCGTTTGAAATCCAGATTCGTACAATGGAAATGCACAAAACAGCAGAATATGGTATCGCTGCCCATTGGAAATACAAAGAAAACATAACAGGTGAAGGTGACAATGAGGAACAGAAGATTAGTTGGTTAAGACAGATTCTTGAATGGCAGAGAGACTTGTCTGATAATCACGAGTTTCTTAACCTTCTCAAAGATGACCTTAATATGTTCTCTGAAAATGTATATTGCTTCACACCTAATGGAGACCTTAAGAGTCTACCTAATGGTTCAACACCAATTGATTTTGCTTACAGTATTCATAGTGCAGTAGGTAACAAGATGGTTGGTGCCAGAGTAAACGGAAAGATGGTAAATATTGATTATAAGATTCAGAACGGTGATCAGGTAGAAGTTGTAACATCTAACAATTCTAACGGACCAAGTATGGACTGGCTTAAGATTGTTAAAAGTACACAGGCAAAGAACAAGATTAATCAATGGTTTAAGTTACAGAATAAAGAAGAAAACATTATTAAAGGTAAGGAACTTATAGATAAATATTGTAAGTCTAAAGGCATTGTATTGCAGGATATTTTAAAACCTGAATATATGGAGAAAGTAAGACTTAAATATAGCTATAAGGATTGGAACTCTTTAGTTGCATCCGTAGGTCACGGTGGGCTTAAAGAAGGACAGATTGTAAATAAGCTTGTTGAGGAATACAACAAGACCCATAGAAAAGAAATAACAGATCAGGATGTTCTTAATTCAACAATAGGTGAAAAGGCTGAAAATAAGACACATACATCAAAGAGTGGAATTATTGTCGAAGGTATGGATGATGTGGCAGTTAGATTTTCTAAATGCTGTAGCCCTGTTCCCGGTGATGAAATTATTGGTTTTGTTACAAGAGGACGTGGTGTGTCAATTCATAGAACAGATTGTATTAATATAATTAATCTTCCTGATTTTGAAAGAGGAAGACTTATTGAGGCAAGCTGGGCTGCTGATGAAGGAAAGCAGGACGGCAAGTATATGACAGAGATTGTCATATATGCTCACAACAGAGTAGGTATTTTAACAGACCTTTCTAAAATATTTACAGAGAAAAACATTGATGTTAACAGTATTAACAGTAGAACAAGTAAGTCTGAAATAGCCACAATATCTATGTCATTTGCAATTCAGGGAACTGAAGAACTTAACAGTCTTATTTCAAGAATAAGACAGATTGACAGCATTATTGATATTGAAAGAACAACAGGCTGACAATTTTAAATAAAAAGTCAAAACATTAACAGAAATAAAATTGAAATGGAGAATATATGGGAAAGATTGAAATTAGAAATCTTTTAGTTAGCGAGTGCTACACTAATTGTTATTTATGTAAAAATAAAGAAACAGGCGAAGGATTTATAGTTGATCCGGGTGAAAACGAACTTAAAATTTCCGTAAATATTTCAAAGATGGAAATGAAACCTGTAGCAATTATTTTAACACACGGTCATTATGACCACATTGGTGCCGTAAATGCTTTAAAGGAAAGATACGGAATTAAGGTTTATGTATCAGAAGCTGAAAAAGAGTTAATTGGAAATAAAAAAATGAATCTTTCTTCATATTTTGATTCACCAATGACAATTGAAGCAGATGAGTTCTTAAAAGACGGACAGAAGATTACATTGGCAGGAATTAATATGACATTTATTGCAACACCAGGACATACACCAGGCAGCGGATGTTATTATTTGGAAGACAATGAAATCTTATTTAGCGGTGATACATTATTCCACGGAAGCAGAGGAAGAACAGATTTTCCGGGTGGAAGCGAATCTGAAATAATGAAATCAATTAGAGAAAAATTATTAAAGAAACTTCCTGATGAAACAGCAGTTTTACCGGGACATAATGACAGCACAACAATAGGAACAGAGAAGGTATATTATTAATGATTGATATTCAGATAGTACCGGAAGAATTTCAATATGATGTACAATCCATGGTTCAGGCTTTTTATATGGGACATCCATTTAAGATTAACAGTCAGGTTCAGGATTACTATAGAATTTTAAAAGTTGTTTATGAAGAAAACAGAATAAATATAATATTGTCAGACAATGAAAAAAAGCTTTTTGAAGAACATTATGAAATAGACTGCAGTGGTATTGTTAACCACTGCGATTTATCTAAAACTCATAGAACAGAGTTAAAGAATGTTTTAAAAAAGCTTTTGTACAGTGTTATGTCAAAGGATACAGGCAAGGAATTGCCTTGGGGCAATCTAACGGGAATACGACCTGCCAAAATTCCAGGAATGTTGTTTGAACAGGGAATGAGAGAAGAGCAGGTCCGAAAGACAATGAAGGAAACTTATTTGATTTCTGATGAAAAGCTTAACCTTGCAATTGACATTTCAAGAAGGGAAAGCAGAATATTATCAGATATTAATTATAAAGAAGGATACAGTCTTTATGTTGGAATTCCTTTTTGTCCAACTACATGCCTTTATTGTTCGTTTACATCTTATCCTATATCAATGTACAAGGATAAGGTTGACAGTTATGTAGACAGCGTCATAAAAGAGATTAAATTCTTAGGTGAGCAATTAAAAGGTCGTGAACTTAACACGGTATATATTGGAGGAGGAACTCCTACAACATTGGAACCTGATCAGATGGATAGGTTGATTACAAGTCTTAAGGAGAATTTTGATTTTAGCACAGTAAGAGAGTTTACTGTTGAAGCGGGACGACCTGACAGTATTACTGAAGAAAAGCTTAAAACATTAAAGAAACATAATGTTTCAAGAATTTCAATTAATCCCCAGACGATGAATCAGGAAACTTTAGATATTATTGGAAGACGACATACTGTAGAACAGATTAAGGAAGCGTTTAAGCTTGCAAGACAGTGTGGCTTTAATAATATAAATATGGACTTTATTCTTGGACTTCCACAAGAAGATGAAAAAATGGTAAGATATTCTATGGAAGAGGCAAAGAAACTTAGTCCGGAAGGAATAACCGTACATTCTCTTGCGTTAAAGAGAGCAGCACGTTTAAATATTATGAAAGATAAATATTCTGACATGCATATGGAAAATAGTTCTGAACTTATGAAAGTTACAGAAAAGTATTCAGAAGAGATGAATATGAAACCTTATTATCTATATAGACAGAAGAATATGGCAGGTAATCAGGAAAATGTAGGATATTCTATTGAAGGTTGTGAAGGCCTTTACAATATTCTTATGATGGGTGACTTTCAGGATGTATGGGCCGTTGGAGCAGGAGCGGTTACTAAGCTTTTGTCACCGGATAGAAAAGAGGGCAAAAGAATAGATACTGTAAAGAATGTAGACCAATATATTGAAAGAATTGACGAAATGATTGAAAGAAAAAGAAAATACTTTCAATCTATGGGTTGTTAAAAATAAAAAACAATAGTAAAATTTATGGTTGTGAGAAAAATAATAAGGAGACATAGAAAATGGCATTAAGCAAGAAACCTGTTACAGGAATGAAAGATATTCTTCCTGAAGAGATGAAAATAAGAAATTATGTGCAGAACGTAATTAAAGATACATATAAGGCTTTCGGTTTTACACAGATTGAAACACCTTGTGTAGAAAATATTTCTAACCTTACTAATAAGCAGGGTGGAGAAAACGAAAAGTTAATTTTTAAGATTTTAAAAAGAGGCGAGAAGCTTAATCTTGAAACAGCACAGACAGATATGGATGTTGTTGACAACGGGTTAAGATATGACTTAACAGTTCCTCTTGTAAGATATTATTCAAATAATGCCAATAACTTGCCATCACCTTTTAAGGCTTTACAGATGGGGAGTGTTTGGAGAGCTGACAGACCACAGAGAGGTCGTTACCGTCAGTTTATGCAGTGTGATATTGATATTCTTGGAGACCCAAGTAACCTGGCAGAAATCGAATTGATTCTTGCAACTACAACAACACTTGGAAAGCTTGGATTTAAGAATTTCCAGATTAGAATTAACGAGAGAAGAATATTAAAGGCTATGGCTGCTTACAGTGGCTTCCCTGAAGAAAGTTATGACAGCGTATTTATTATTCTTGACAAGATGGACAAGATTGGTCTTGAAGGAGTTAAGGAAGAACTTATTAAATATGAATTTTCTGAAGAATCAGTAAATAAGTACGTTTCTTTATTTAAAGAAATTGAACAGCAGGCTAATCCTATTGATTATTTGGCTGAAAAGTTTGGTGATTATATGGAAGATGATGTTAAGCAGTGGATGAACGAGATTATTGAAAGTGTTAAGGCTACGAAGTCATCTGATTTTGAAATTGTATTTGATCCTACTTTAGTTAGAGGTATGTCATATTATACAGGAACAATTTTTGAAATTGCAATTCCTGAATTTGGTGGAAGCTGCGGTGGTGGCGGAAGATACAATAAGATGGTTGGAAAATTCATTGGACATGATGTTCCAGCCTGTGGTTTTTCAATTGGTTTTGAACGTATTGTTTTATTATTAATGGAACAGGGCTTTAAGATTCCTGAAGAATACAATAAGGTTGCTTATCTTATTGAAAAAGGTGTTAAGGAAGATGCACTTTGTGATGTTATTGCACAGGCTCAGGAAGAAAGAAAGAATGGTACTCAGGTTCTTGTAACAAGAATGAATAAGAATAAAAAGTTCCAGAAAGAACAGTTAAAAGAGCAGGGTTATGAAGAATTCAAAGAATTCTATAAGAACCCATTAAAATAATATATTTTATTTCACAGTGGATGAATTAGGAGGAAGAATTATGGCAGAGTCAATGCAGGGACTTCATAGAAGTCACAGATGTACAGAAGTATCTAATAAGAATATTGGTGAAACTGTAACTGTAATGGGATGGGTCCAGAAAAGAAGAAATTTAGGAAGCTTGATTTTTATAGATTTAAGAGATCGTTCAGGTCTTTTACAGTTAGTTTTTGATGAAAACAATGGTGAAGTTTTTGAAAAAGCTAAAAATCTTAGAAGCGAATTTGTTATTGCAGCAGAAGGTGTTGTTAGACAGCGTAGTGGTGCAGTTAATGAAAATATGGCAACAGGTGATATTGAAGTAACTGTAAACACACTTAGAATTTTATCAGAAGCTGAAACACCTCCATTCCCTGTTGAAGAAGATGCTAATACTAGAGAAGAGTTAAGATTAAAATATAGATACCTTGATTTAAGAAAGCCTCATCTTCAGAGAAATCTTAAGATGAGAAGTGATATTACAACTTTTATTAGAAAGTTTATGTCAAATGAAGGATTTATTGAAATTGAAACTCCAACATTATGTAAGAGTACACCTGAAGGTGCGAGAGATTATTTAGTACCTAGTAGAGTACATCCGGGATGCTTCTATGCATTACCACAGTCTCCACAGTTATATAAGCAGTTGCTTATGTGCTCAGGTTTTGACAGATATATTCAGATTGCAAAATGTTACAGAGATGAAGATTTAAGAGCTGACAGACAGCCTGAATTTACACAGGTTGATATGGAACTTTCTTTTGTAGATGTTGATGATGTAATCGATGTTAATGAAAGATTATTAAAGGCATTATTTAAAGAAATTCTTGATGTTGATGTTCAGTTACCAATTCAGAGAATGACATGGATTGAAGCTATGAACAGATATGGTTCAGATAAGCCTGATACACGTTTTGGAATGGAACTTATTGACGTAACAGACGTTGTTAAAGGTTGTGGCTTTGGTGTATTTACAGGAACAATCGAAAACGGCGGTTCTGTAAGAGGTCTTAATGTTAAGGGACAGGGCGCAATGCCAAGAAAGAAGATTGATAAGTTAGTTGATTCTGCAAAGGGCAACGGAGCAAAAGGTCTTGCATATATTGCAATGCATGAAGATGGAACAATTAAGTCATCATTTGCTAAGTTTATGACAGATGAGGAAATGGATAACCTTATTAAGGCTATGGATGGTCAGCCAGGCGATTTATTAGTATTTGCTGCTGACAAAAATAAGATTGTTTGGAACGTTCTTGGTGCACTTAGATTAGAATTAGCTGAACAGTTAGATTTAATTGATAAGAGCAAATTTAACTTCTTATGGGTGGTAGAATTCCCACAGTTTGAATGGTCAGATGAACAGAACAGATTTCTTGCAATGCATCATCCATTTACAATGCCTATGGATGAAGACTTGGATTATATTGAATCTGATCCGGGCAGAGTTAGGGCAAAGGCTTACGATATCGTACTTAATGGTTCAGAAATCGGTGGCGGCAGTGTTAGAATCCATCAGGCAGACGTTCAGGAAAGAATGCTTAAAGCATTAGGTTTTACAACAGAAGCAGCTCACGAACAGTTTGGATTCTTATTAGATGCATTTAAGTATGGTGTTCCACCACACGCAGGACTTGCATACGGACTTGACAGACTTGTAATGCATATGACAGGTGAAGACAACATTCGTGAAGTAATTGCATTCCCTAAGGTTAAAGATGCATCATGCTTAATGACAGAAGCACCAACAGCTGTAGATGCAAAACAGTTAGAAGAATTATCAATTGAAACAATTGATGTTGAAGAAGAAAAATAAATAATGAGAGATGTAAAGAAATAGAAACGATTATAGGAATATATAATAGTTGGCAAGGATTCACATAGCTTAATACAAAGATAAAAGGCTGCTCAGTTGGGCAGCCTTTTGTGATGCTAGTTTAATCTTAGTCGTCTTATTTGCTCTTGCATACTGCCAACGTAGTTTGAAAGCTCATTGTATTTGTTGTTTAATTTTTCAACATCTCTTTTTAAGATATTGTAGTTGTATACAAGTTCTTTGTATGAATTTGAATTATATGAGGCGTTATAAGCTTTATAATTGTTAGTAGTGTTGTTTTTAGGCAGATTATTTCTAGGAGTATTAGGAATTGAAGTATTGTTATTTGAGATATTATTATTTGATACATTGTAGCTTGAAGTGTTATAGTTTGTAGAATTATTTCTTAAAGAATTTTCACTCCCGGAAGTAGCATTAGTCATATTATTCAGAGAAAGATTAATTTCCTGCTTACAAACCACATTAAAATTCAAGTCGATTTCATAAAGTGTATTGTCAGTTGTAACAAAAATGCAATTATTATGTACAAAAGCAGAGATATGATTCGAGCCGGATATGTTTTCGACAATACAATGTTTCTCGGTAAGATTGTCTGAACAAACTCCCATAAGTGAATTATCCAAATAAAAAACATATAATTTATTGTTAAAAACAAGTGTTGCACAAGATGTTTTAAGGCAAAGAACTTCTTGAAAACTATTTTGTGTTACTTGGGTAAGGACGAACGAATTATCTACAGAGTAGTAGGAAACAAGTGGAGAATTGACTGAATAAACATTAAAGTCTTTTTTGAAATTTTTAAAAACATAGCCCTTTGAAAAAACACGACCGTTGGCTATCAGGTAAGATTTGATTTGCCGTGCTGACTGTTCGAAAATCATTGGTTGGCCGTTTTCTAATTCTATAATATGATACATAAAAACCTCCCATATTAGTTGCTATATAAATCATATAACAAAATATGCAGGAGGTTTAAAAATTATTTCATAAAACGTTAGGTTTAAAGCACTATTATATGTACAAAATGAATTAAACCTAAAGAGCTATTTATTATAAAAGGATTAGATTTAAAGTATTATTCGCTATACAAATCAATTACATCTAAAGCGCTATCCACAATATGAATAGGAATATCCTTTAAAGAATCATTTGGATATTTTAAATCAGGAATGCAGATAACAGGAATGCCGGCTGCGTGTGCGGCTCGGATTCCGTTTTCTGAATCCTCAAAAATAACAGCTTCATCTTTGTTAAAAGGTGTCTTCCCAAGGGCTTTTAAGAAAATTTCCGGATTAGGTTTTGAATTTTTTACCTGGTCTCCGCCAATAATATGTTTAAAATAATCACGAATACCGGCTATATTTAAATATTTTTCAACCATAGGAGTTACTGTTGAAGAGGCAACACAACAAATTGTTCCGTTTTCCTTAAAAAACTCCAATAATTCGGGAATGCCTTTCATAATTTCCAAACCGTTTTCTTCAACATCCTTTGCAACTAATTCACGAGTTTCCTTAAATATCTGTTCGGTAGAAAAATCTTCGCCAAAGATTTTCTTGTGAACTTCTTTAACAGAAGCAAATGAGAGCCCTAATGTTTGGGTAAAATCTTCAATTCTTGAAGGATAGCCATATTTCTTATGAACCATGCTTTCAAACTTGAAAAACTGACGCTCAGTATTAAAAATCAATCCATCCATATCAAAAATTGCAACTTTTGGAATGTTCATAATAAAATTCTCCTTAGTATTTGACTTTAAGGCTATTTAATAAAATTGCTTATAAAAAATAATAATAGTGCTGTGCATAGCAACTATTAATTACTAGTTTAAAATATCATATATGTTTGAAAAATCAAGAGGGGAAAAAGAGAATATTTTATAAAAATTTAATTTTGAAAGAAATAAATGAATAAATATAAGTAAAAAGCTTATTTTTTGACTTTCTTAATAGAAATAATTGTGGTAAACTTATGTTTGATAAGTATTTGACAATATACAGGAGGTACAAAATGTTTTCATTTGACGAAATTAAGAATGCAGATATTGAAATAGCAGAAGCTATGCAGGACGAAATGGACAGACAGCAGAGCCATTTGGAGCTTATTGCATCTGAAAATATAGTAAGCAAAGCGGTAATGGCAGCTATGGGAAGTCATTTAACAAATAAATATGCAGAAGGTTATCCGGGAAAGAGATACTACGGCGGATGTGAATATGTTGACGTTGTAGAAGAACTTGCAAGAGAAAGAGCAAAGAAATTATTTGGATGCACATATGCTAATGTACAGCCACATTCAGGTGCACAGGCTAACTTAGCAGTATTTTTCGCTTTGGTTAAACCGGGAGATACAGTTATGGGAATGAGCCTTGATGCAGGTGGACATTTAACACATGGTTCAAAAGTTAATATTTCAGGTACATATTTTAATATTGTTTCTTATGGAGTAAATGAAGACGGTTATATAGATTACGATCAGGTGTTGGAAGTTGCAAAAGCTAACAAGCCTAAACTTATCGTAGCTGGTGCAAGTGCTTACCCAAGAAAGATTGATTTTAAGAAATTCAGAGAAATCGCTGACGAAGTAGGTGCTTACCTTATGGTAGATATGGCACATATTGCAGGCCTTGTAGCTACAGGACAGCATATGAGCCCAATTCCATATGCGCATGTAACAACAACTACAACTCATAAGACATTAAGAGGACCAAGAGGTGGACTTATTCTTTCAAGTGAAGAATTTGCTTTGGAACATAAGCTTAATAAGGCAGTTTTCCCAGGAATCCAGGGTGGACCATTAATGCACGTTATCGCATCTAAGGCTGTTTGTTTCAAAGAAGCTTTATCACCTGAATTCCAGCAGTATGGCAAGAACATTGTGGCAAATGCGCAGGCACTTGCAAAAGGTCTTACAGACAGAGGTTTTGACCTTGTATCAGGCGGTACAGACAATCACTTAATGTTAGTAGACTTAAGAAGCAAAAACATTACAGGTAAGGAATTTGAAATTGCTCTTGATAAAGCAAACATTACATGTAACAAGAACGCAATTCCTAATGACCCACAGAAACCGGGAATTACAAGTGGTGTAAGAATTGGTACACCTGCAGTTACAACAAGAGGACTTAATGAAGCAGATATGGATGTAATAGCAGAATGCATGGCATTAATCGCTGCTGATCCGGAAGGAAACAATGAAGCAGTAAAGGCAAAAGTAAAGGCATTAACAGACAAATATCCTTTATATGCATAAAGAAACAAAATATTAATATGACTGTTGATTAGAAAGTAGAATCAATAGTGTTGTAAAATCCTTACAGTAAAAGGACTGATTGGTCTTGCGAGCTGTAAGGATTTTGTTTTTTATGGAATATGTTTCCTGCATAATTCCCCAATTTTTGGAAATAATGTAATGGATTAGATTTACAGGGGGAGATATGAAAAGTGATTTTGTAAAATGTGGTATTTTAGGTTGGTGTATTGAAATTATATGGACAGCCTTTCATGGAATAAAAAGCAAAAATAATAAATTCATTGGTTATACGTCAATAATTATGTTCCCCATATATGGCTTGGCATCAGTTATAAAGCCAATAAGCCTTAAGTTAAAGAAAATGAAAATGCCTACAATAATCAGGGGGATAGTTTATTCAATAGGAATTTTTATGGTAGAATTAATTACAGGAAGTATTCTTAAGAAAACAAATAATTGTCCGTGGGATTATAGCGATAAAAAGTACAACATAAACGGTGTGATTAGAATTGATTATGCACCGCTGTGGTGCATTGTAGGTGTTATTTTTGAAAAAATGCTTAACTCAAAAGAGTGCAGGAAATAGAGCAAAGCAAAAAAATAGAAAATAAAAATCTTCCAAACAGTATATTTAAACATGCTTGGAAGATTATATAAATTTATTATTTAAAGAATTTTATAATATTGTCCATTCTGGAAGTCATTGACTGGAATAGTAAATCAACAATAGTAATGGCAACCATTGATTCAACAACAATTACAGCTCTAGGAACAATAATAGGATCGTGACGACCTTTTATATTGATATCAATATTTTCCATAGATTTATTTACTGTCTGCTGTGTCATTGCAATAGAAGGAGTAGGCTTGATTGCGGCTCTAAGAACAATAGGTGAGCCGTCGCTTATGCCACCAAGAACCCCTCCGGCATGGTTTGATGTTTTTGAAATATGACCATTTTCAACTTTAAAACCATCATTATCTTTAGAACCGGTAGATGTGGCAACTGCAAAACCATCACCAATCTCAATACCTTTAACAGCACCGATGGACATAATTGCTTTTGCAAGGTTAGCATCTAACTTATCAAAAACAGGTTCACCTACACCTGTTGGCATTCCGGCTACAACACATTCGATAATACCACCAACGGAATCCATTTCAGCCATTTTCTCTTTAAGCATATCACCTGCAAGTTTAGCAGCGTTGCTATCAGGCATATACATAGGATTCTTCTGAATTTCGTCTTTACTAAAATTATTGTAATTTATAGATACGTTACCGATAGATTTAGAATAAGTCATAATGGAAATATTAAGTGATTCTAAAATCTTAGAAGCAATGGCGCCTGCGGCAACTCTTCCTATAGTTTCGCGACCTGATGAACGTCCGCCACCGCGATAATCTCTGAAACCATATTTTTCATCAAAAGTGTAATCAGCGTGTCCCGGCCTGTAGCATTCTGCAATCTGTGAGTAATCAGCAGAATGATGATCTTTATTGTGTACAAACAAAGAAATAGGAGTGCCGGTAGTTTTTCCTTCAAAAATACCAGACAAAATCTCGACCTTGTCATCTTCGTTACGCTGTGTAGTGTATGCAGACTGTCCCGGCTTTCTTCTGTCAAGAAAAAACTGAATGTCTTCTTCACAAAGAGGAACTCCTGCAGGGCAACCGTCAACTACAACGCCAACAGCCTTTCCATGAGATTCTCCCCAAGTTGTTATTTTAAAAATGTTACCATATGTTGAACCAGCCATTTTAACCTCCGTAAATAAAATCCGTAAAAATTTTTGCCTTTCACGATTATAACAAGGAATAGGGATAATAGCAAATTGAAAATATCTGCTTGCGTTAATACTAATAAAATAATATAATAATACAATGCGTTAAAAAAATGAAATCAATGAGGTGTTTTATGTTTAAGGTTTTAGCAAAAGATGGAAATGCAAAACGAGGCGAATTTACAACAGTTCATGGCAAGATTCAGACACCGGTTTTTATGAATGTAGGAACAGCGGCTGCAATTAAAGGTGCAGTAGCTGCAGAAGACTTAAAGACAATTAAGACACAGGTAGAATTATCTAATACATATCACCTTCATGTTAGACCGGGTGATAAGATTGTTAAGAAGTTAGGCGGTCTTCATAAATTTATGAATTGGGACAGACCCATTCTTACGGATTCAGGCGGATTTCAGGTGTTCTCTCTTGCAGGACTTAGAAAAATAAAAGAAGAAGGTGTATACTTTAATTCACATGTAGACGGAAGAAAGATTTTTATGGGGCCTGAGGAAAGTATGCAGATTCAGTCAAACTTAGCTTCAACTATAGCTATGGCTTTTGATGAATGTCCTTCAAGTGTTGCATCAAGACAGTATATTGAAAATTCTGTTGCAAGAACTACAAGATGGCTTGAAAGATGTAAGAAAGAAATGAACAGACTTAACGGTTTGGAAGATACGATTAATAAGAATCAATTATTGTTTGGTATTAATCAGGGTGGTATTTATGCTGATATCCGTATTGAACAGGCCAAGGCTATAGCTGATATGGATTTGGATGGATATGCCATAGGTGGTCTGGCTGTAGGTGAAAGCCACGAGGAAATGTATAGAATTATTGAAAGTGTTGAACCTCATCTTCCAAAGGATAAGCCAATATATTTAATGGGAGTAGGTACTCCGGCTAATATACTTGAAGCAGTAGAACGTGGTGTGGATTTCTTTGATTGTGTTTACCCATCAAGAAACGGTCGTCATGGACATGTATATACTAATGCCGGTAAGTTGAATTTGTTTAATGCAAAGTATGAAACAGATTCAAGACCAATAGAAGAAGGTTGTGAGTGTCCTGTATGTAAGTATCACTCAAGAGCATATATCAGACATCTTCTTAAAGCTAAGGAGATGTTAGGCATGCGCTTATGCGTCTTGCATAATTTGTATTTTTATAATACAATGATGGAGGAAATAAGAGATGCCATTGAGGCAGGAAACTATGCCGAATATAAAGCTAAGAAATTAGAAGGCTTTAAAGAAAATGACAAGAAATAGGAGGAACGAACAATGCCAATTTTAGCAGCAGGTTCTCAGGCAGCAAGCTGGGGAATAATGGTCCTTTATGTAGTATTAATTATTGGATTTATGTATTTCCTTGCTATTAAGCCACAGAAGAAACAGGAAAAGAAACAGAAAGAAGTTATGGATGCAGTTGCAGTAGGCGATAGCATTTTAACAACAAGTGGATTTTACGGAATGGTTATTGATGTAACAGATGATACAGTTATCGTTGAATTTGGTGGAAACAAGAACTGCCGTATTCCAATGCAGAAATCAGCTATTGTAGATGTAGAAAAAGCTGAATAGTTACTATGATATAAATACAATAATATTAAAGCTTGAAGTAAAGGTGTTTATGAGATTTAAGGTCTATAAACACCTTTTTTCTGTTTTGGCTATGTTGATGGCTATGCTGATGATGTCACTTGGAATGGCATTCTTCTCAATAAGAAAAATCAAGCGATAATATAGTGTTATATTATAAAAAGAAGGCAATGGTGAACTTGTAAAGGCAAGGCTGTTGCCTTCTTTTAGTTTATTCTTTTAGCAAAACTGTTACGGAAACATTATTTAAGAAAGAAAACAAGTATGAAAAATAGAAAAAATAAAGTAGAATGTTTATTATAAATTATGAACCAGGTTAAATTTAATCAAGAAATATATTATATATGTAGGTTGATAAAATATATCATTTACGATATAATTTAAGAATTAGCGTAGACTTTTGTACTTAATTATGCAGAAGCTACTTCTTATTAATCACGATAGAAAAGAGGATACATGATGAATTTTAATGTTGCAGTAATTCCCGGTGATGGAATTGGACCAGAGATTGTAAGAGAAGCACAGAAGGTTCTTGATGCTGTTGGAACTAAGTTTGGTCATGTCTTCAACTACACAGAAGTGGATATGGGCGGGGTGTCAATTGACAAGCACGGAGTTCCACTTACAGATGAAGCATTAGCCACAGCACAGAAAAGTGACGCAGTCCTTCTTGGTGCCGTAGGTGGTGTCGTCGGAAAAGACAGTTGGTACGAACTTCCACCTAACCTTAGACCAGAGGCAGGACTACTTGCCATAAGAAAAGGACTTAATCTTTTTGCTAACCTTAGACCTGCATATCTTTACAAAGAATTAAAGGGTGCCTGTCCATTGAAGGAAGAGGTAGCAGATGCCGGTTTTGACATGATTATTGTTAGAGAGTTAACAGGTGGTCTTTATTTTGGAGAAAGAAAGACTGAAGAAGTTGACGGCGTGCTTACAGCAACAGATACTTTAACATATAATGAGAACGAAATTAGACGTATTGCAAAGAAAGCTTTTGAAATTGCAATGAAGAGAAGAAAGAACGTAATAAGCGTTGACAAGTCTAACGTGCTTGACTCTTCAAGATTATGGGATAAGGTTGTAAATGAAGTGGCAAAGGATTATCCTGAGGTTACATTAACACATATGTTAGTAGATAACTGTGCAATGCAGTTAGTTAAGGATCCGGCACAGTTTGATGTTGTTGTAACAGAGAATATGTTTGGGGATATCCTTTCAGATGAAGCTAGTATGATTACAGGATCAATTGGAATGTTATCATCAGCCAGTCTTAGAGAAGATAAGTTTGGACTTTATGAACCAAGCCACGGTGCTGCACCTGATATTGCAGGTCAGAACAAGGCTAACCCTATAGCAACAATTCTTTCAGCAGCTATGATGCTGAGATACTCATTTGATCTTGATAAGGAAGCAGATGCAGTTGAAAAGGCAGTTGAGAAAGTGTTAGAAGACAATATCAGAACAGTTGATATTATGTCAGACGGAATGACACTTGTTGGCTGTAAAGAGATGGGTGACGAGATAGTAAACAGACTTTAATAAAGTCACTTCATATGATTTTAGATTTTATAGACTATAATAGATAGACCGATTTTAGGAGGAAATAAGATGAAGAGTGATGCAGTAAAGAAAGGACTTCAGCAGGCTCCACACAGATCATTGTTTAATGCTCTGGGTATGACAGAAGAAGAAATGGAAAGACCATTAGTTGGTATTGTATGTTCATATAATGAAATCGTTCCGGGACATATGAACCTTGATAAGATTGCTAACGCAGTAAAGATGGGTGTTGCCATGGCAGGTGGTACACCAATTATGTTCCCAGCTATTGCCGTATGTGACGGTATTGCAATGGGACATGAAGGAATGAAATATTCTCTTGTAACAAGAGATTTGATTGCAGATTCAACAGAATGTATGGCTAAGGCTCACCAGTTTGATGCTTTAGTTATGATTCCTAACTGTGATAAGAATGTACCGGGATTATTAATGGCTGCAGCAAGAGTAAATGTGCCAACAGTATTTGTTTCAGGAGGACCAATGCTTGCAGGACATGTTGGAGGACATAAGACCAGTCTTTCATCAATGTTTGAAGCAGTAGGTGCCAATGCTGCCGGCAAGATGTCTCTTGAAGAATTAAATGAATATGAATGTAAGGCTTGTCCAACATGTGGTTCATGTTCAGGTATGTACACAGCTAACTCAATGAACTGTCTTACAGAAGCATTGGGTATGGGACTTAAGGGTAACGGAACAATCCCTGCTGTATATTCAGAAAGGTTAAAACTTGCTAAGCATGCAGGTATGGCAGTAATGGAATTATACAGAAAGAATATCAGACCTCGTGACATTATGACAAAAGATGCTATTTTAAATGCATTAACAGTAGATATGGCACTTGGTTGTTCAACAAACAGTATGCTTCATTTACCTGCTATTGCACATGAAGTTGGATTTGATTTTGATATTTCATTTGCTAACGAAATCAGTGAAAAAACACCTAACCTTTGCCATTTAGCTCCGGCAGGTCCTACATATATGGAAGACCTTAATGAAGCAGGCGGTGTTTATGCGGTAATGAATGAATTAAGAGAACTTGGTCTTTTACATGAAGATTGTATTACTGTAACAGGAAATACAATTGGAGAAAATATTAAAGATTGTGAAAACAAGAATCCACAGGTTATCAGACCTCTTGATAACCCATATAGTAAAACAGGTGGTCTTGCAGTATTAAAAGGAAATCTTGCACCTGATGGTAGCGTTGTAAAACGTTCAGCAGTTGTAGATGAAATGATGGTTCATAAAGGACCTGCAAGAGTATTTGAATGCGAAGAAGATGCTATTGTAGCAATAAAGGGCGGAAAGATTGTACCTGGTGATGTTGTAGTTATCAGATATGAAGGACCTAAGGGTGGCCCTGGAATGAGAGAAATGTTAAATCCTACATCAGCAATTGCAGGTATGGGACTTGGTTCATCAGTGGCTCTTATTACTGACGGACGTTTCTCTGGTGCTTCAAGAGGAGCTTCTATCGGACATGTATCTCCTGAAGCTGCAGTAGGTGGACCTATTGCTTTAGTAGAAGAAGGAGACATTATTAAGATTAATATTCCTGAAATGACTCTTGAACTTGATGTTTCTGATGAAGTTCTTGCAGAAAGAAGAAAGAACTGGACACCAAGAGAACCAAAGGTTACAACAGGTTATTTGGCAAGATATGCATCTATGGTTACATCAGGTAACAGAGGAGCAATTCTTGCAATCGATAAATAAGACAAGGGAGAGGACAAGATTATGGAATTAAACGGTTCACAAATAGTAATAGAATGTTTAAAAGAACAGGGTGTTGATACAGTATTTGGTTATCCGGGTGGAACAATCCTTAACATCTATGATGAAATGTATAAGCACTCAGATGAAATTACACATATATTAGTATCCCATGAACAGGGGGCAGCTCATGCAGCCGACGGATATGCCCGTTCAACAGGGAAAGTTGGAGTTTGTATGGCAACATCAGGACCTGGTGCAACTAACTTGGTTACAGGTATTGCAACAGCATATATGGATTCAGTTCCATTGGTTGCTATTACAGCTAATGTTGCCAAGTCAGGACTTGGAAAAGATTCGTTTCAGGAAATTGATATTGTTGGTGCAACAATGCCAATTACAAAACATAATTTTATTGTGAAAGATATTGAAAATCTTGCAGATACACTTAGAAAGGCTTTCCGTATTGCCAAGACAGGAAGACCGGGACCTGTACTTGTTGATATAACAAAAGACGTTACAGCAGCTAAGTACAACTACGAAAAACAGGAACCTGTTAAAGTGGAAAGAATTTCTGACACAATTAAAAAAGAAGACATTGATATAGTGGTAGAGATGATTAAGTCATCAAAGAAACCATTTATTTTAGTTGGTGGTGGCGCAGTTATTTCAGATGCAGCTAAGGAAGTAAGAGAACTTGCAGAATTAGTTGACGCACCTGTTTGTGATTCACTTATGGGTAAAGGTGCAATGGATGGTAACAGCGAAAGATATACAGGAATGATCGGTATGCACGGAACAAAAACATCAAACTATGGTGTTACAATGTGTGATTTATTATTAGTTCTTGGAGCAAGATTTAGTGACCGTGTAATCGGTAAGGCTAAGGCTTTTGCTAACAATGCAAAGATTGTACATATTGATGTTGATCCATCAGAAATTAATAAGAATATTAAGGCTGACGCAAGCATCATCGGAGATATGAAAGAGGTTCTTATTAGACTTAATAGTGCTCTTACAAAACAGGATCATGCAGATTGGATGCAGAAAATTAAAGAAATGAAGGAAAAATATCCTTTAGCTCTTAATAAAGATGTTCTTACAGGACCTGCTGTTATTGATTCTTTATATAACATTACAAATGGTGATGCTATCATTACAACAGATGTTGGACAGCATCAGATGTGGGCTGCACAGTTCTATAAGTTTAAAGAACCTAGACAGCTTATTACATCAGGTGGACTTGGTACAATGGGCTATGGTGTTGGCGCATGTATTGGTGCTAAGATGGGCAATAAAGACAGAGTATGTGTAAATGTTGCAGGTGATGGATGTTTCAGAATGAACATGAATGAAATTGCAACAGCAACACGTTACAATATTCCAATTATTCAGATTGTTATTAATAACCACGTTCTTGGTATGGTTAGACAGTGGCAGACATTATTCTATGGCAAGAGATATTCAAATACTGTTCTTGACGATAGCGTTGATTTCGTAAAGATTGCAGAAGGAATGGGAGCTAAGGCTTACAGAGCAACAACAGTTGAAGAATTTGAAAATGCATTAAAAGATGCTATAGCTCTCAATATACCATGTGTTATTGATTGTCAGATAGATCAGGATGAAAAGGTATTCCCTATGGTTCCTGCTAATACAGCAATTAGTGAAGTTTTTTCAGAAGAAGACCTTGCAGAAAAAGGATATGACTGCTAATATAGATATATTAGTATTTACTAAAAATACGGAAAATGCCTGTTATGCAGGCATTTTCCTATGACATAAAAGGGAGGTTTCAAATGGCTAGAGTATATAATTTCTCAGCAGGACCGGCAGTATTACCGGAAGAAGTATTAAAGGAAGCAGCAGAAGAAATGCTTGATTACAAGGGATGCGGTATGAGCGTAATGGAAATGAGTCATCGTTCAAAAATGTTCCAGCAGATTATTGATGAAGCAGAACAGGATATTAGAGATTTAATGAATATTCCTGATAATTATAAAGTATTATTCCTTCAGGGTGGTGCTTCACAGCAGTTCGCTGCAGTACCAATGAACTTAAAGAAGAATGGTAAGGCTGCTTATATTGTAACAGGACAGTGGGCTAAGAAAGCAGCTGCAGAAGCAGAAAAGTATCTTGAGGTACAGAGAGTAGCTTCATCAGCAGATAAGACATTCTCATATATTCCTGATTGTAGTGACTTAGATATTGATGATGATGTAGATTATGTATACATTTGTGAAAACAATACTATTTATGGTACAAAGTATCATGAATTACCTAATACTAAGGGACATACATTAGTAGCTGATGTATCTTCATGTTTCTTATCAGAACCTGTTGATGTATCAAAATACGGTGTGATTTATGGTGGTGTTCAGAAGAATGTTGGACCGGCAGGTGTTGTTATTGCAATTATTAGAGAAGATTTGATTCCTGAAGAAGTTGACAGCACAGTTCCTACAATGCTTCAGTGGAAGACACAGGCAGACGCAGGTTCACTTTACAATACACCTCCATGCTACGGAATTTATATTTGTGGTAAGGTATTTAAGTGGATTAAAAAGATGGGTGGTCTTGATGCAATGAAAAAGCGTAACGAAGAAAAGGCTAAGATTCTTTATGATTTCCTTGATAACAGCAAATTATTTAAGGGTACTGTAGTTCCTAAGGACCGTTCGCTTATGAATGTACCTTTTGTAACAGGTAACGAAGAATTAGATGCTAAGTTTGTTGCAGAAGCTAAGGCTGCAGGACTTGAAAACCTTAAAGGTCATAGAACAGTTGGTGGTATGAGAGCCAGCATTTATAATGCTATGCCAATTGAAGGTGTTAAGGCATTAGTAGAGTTTATGGAAAAATTTGAAAAAGAAAACGCATAAATATATTTGTGGTTAAATAAGTTAGTTTGAATTAATTAGAACCACTTATATGAAGGAGAATAGAGATGACTAAAGTTAATTGCTTAAATCCTATTTCTGAACTTGGAACAGGATTATTTAATAATAATTACAAAATGACAGATAATTTTGCTGATGCAGATGTAGCATTAGTAAGAAGTGCAGCAATGCATGACTTAGATTTACCTGAAAGCCTTTTGGCAATTGCAAGAGCAGGAGCAGGTGTTAACAATATCCCATTGGATAAATGTGCAGATAAGGGTGTTGTTGTATTTAACACACCAGGTGCAAATGCTAACGGAGTAAAAGAATTAGTGCTTTGTGGCATGCTTCTTGCATCAAGAGATATTATTGGCGGTAACAAGTGGGTTGCTAATAATACGGACAATGAAAATATCAGCAAAGATATGGAAAAGGCTAAAAAGAATTTTGCCGGAAATGAAATTAAAGGCAAAAAGCTTGGCGTAATCGGTCTTGGAGCTATCGGAAGATTAGTAGCCAACGCTGCTGAATCAATGGGAATGGAAGTATACGGAAATGATCCATTTATTTCAGTCGAAGGTGCATTAAGCCTTAAGAGGGACGTTCATCTTGTAAAGACAAGAGAAGAAATCTTTAAAGAATGTGATTTCATTACAGTACATACACCATTAGTAGATGATACTAAGAAGATGATTAATAAAGAAACTATTGCAATGATGAAAGACGGAGTTGTTGTTCTTAATTTTGCAAGAGATTTATTAGTAGATGATGAGGCAATGTGTGAAGCTTTAGCATCAGGAAAGGTTAAGAAATACGTAACAGATTTTCCTAACCCAAATGTGGCAGGAGTTGAAGGCGTTATTGCAACACCTCATCTTGGAGCTTCAACTGCTGAATCAGAAGATAACTGTGCAGTTATGGCGGTTAAGGAAATTATGGATTTCGTAGAAAATGGTAATATTGTTAACTCAGTTAACTATCCAAAATGTGATTTGGGTGTTTGCGACAAGACTACAAGAATTACAGTTTGTCATAAGAATATTCCAAATATGATTGGACAGCTTACATCAGTAGTTGCTGCTGAAGGAATTAACGTATCAGATATGGTTGATAAGTCTAAAGGTGATTATGCATATGCCATTATCGATTGTGATGATCCTGCAACAGAACAGCTTGTATCAAAATTACAGGCAGTTGAAGGTGTTATTAAGGTAAGAGTTATTAAATAATACGATAATACTATAAATAAAACATAATTTTATTTTAGATGGATAAACATTTATGTAAGAATGTATTTATCTGAAATAGTGCAATATTTAAGATGAACCGGTGTTATAAATATATAATTTTATTTCACCGGTTTTTCTAATCAAGATTATTATGCAATTTTACATGCATAGAAGGAATAAGACTTTTTGAAAGTGTAATTAGACAAATAATAAGGAGTAAAGGAATGTTTATTTTAGCCACGGAGGTTCAACAAAATATTGAACAAAATGTAGAAGAATTGGATAAGAAAGTAAGCAGATTTTCGACAGTAATAGATGACGGAATTAACAAAGCTATTGATTTTGGATTCGATTTGTTTCTTGCAATAGTAATATTTATTATTGGAAGGATTGTTCTTTCTCTTGTAAGAAAATTATTTAAGAAGATTATGAATAAATCCAATATCGATGAAGGAGTTGTTAAATTCTTAGATTCAATGATTAAGGTATTTGGTTATATTGTGATTATTATTACAATATGTGGTCAGATTGGTATTCAGACAACCTCATTTATCACTCTTTTAGGTACAGCAGGAGTTTCCATAGGTTTGGCATTACAGGGAAGTCTTGCAAACTTTGCAGGAGGTATACTTATACTTATAACTAAACCTTTTGTGTTAGGTGACTATATTATTGCAGAAGGTGTTGAGGGTAATGTTACAAAGATTGACATTATTTATACAACATTGCAGTCTATTGATAACAAAAGCATTAAACTTCCTAATGGTAAATTAGCAGATAGTGTTTTGACCAATGTTACACATCAGGAAGAAAGAAGACTAGATGTTGAAGTTGGTATAGGATATGATGATGATATTAAAAAAGCTAAGAAGATTATGGCTGATGTTATGAAGAAGTCAGAATATGGGATTAAACCGGAAGAAGAAGTTGTTGTGGTTAAGGAACTTGCAGATAGCAGCATTATTTTGGAAATGAGAATGTGGGTTAAAACTGAAGACTATTGGAATGCTAAGTTTTACTTAAATGAAAATGTAAAATATAAGTTTGATGAAAACAATATTTCAATTCCGTTTAATCAGTTGGATGTAAACCTTAAAAATGTTCAATAAAAGAAAAGGTATTTATAATGAATGTAATTATATGTTTAGATCAAAATAATGGAATGCTGTTTAACAATAGAAGACAAAGCAGGGATAGAATTGTAAGAAAGAATATTTTAGAATATATTAATGGTGCAAAATTATATATGGATGAGTATTCTTTTAAGCAGTTTTCGGAAGATAAGGCAGACAATATTGTTGTATGTGATAATTTTTCTAATGCTGAAGATTCTGATTTTTGTTTTGTTGAAAAGCAGCATATTAATACGGAACAAATAAATAAGCTGATTGTCTATAGATGGGACAAGATTTATCCGGCAGATGTAAGTTTTGGTATGAATATAATTAAACTCAATCTTACAGAAACTTTAGAGTTTCAGGGATATTCCCACGAAAAGATAGTTAGAGAGATTTATGAATAGGTACATGGAGCAGGTTATGAAAAAAAGAATAAGTGCACTTTTAATGGCATTAATGTTGGCAGTTGGAATGCTTTCAGGGTGCGATAATACAAGTATTAATTCATCAGATTCAGGAAAAACTAAGGTAATATTAGCTACTGATACACAAACACAGGATGACAGTTTGAATAACAAAACACAAGTTGTAGACAATGATGACAGTGCTAATATTACAACTAAAGCACAAAAATCTAATAAAAGTGCAAACTCTTCGAAAAATGAATCAAACAAAAGCAAGGCAACAAAAAGCTCTAAGTCTACAAAAATTCCGGAATATAACGGAAAAGCATATGTAGAACTTAATGGAAATAATCCGGAATTTAAATCAAAAGAGATAACAGATAAATCTTTTGAAAAGTATGGAAGTCTTGATAGTCTTGGAAGATGTACTGTATGTGTGGCAAGTGTTGGAAAAGAAATTATGCCAACGGAAAAACGTGGTGAAATTGGAATGGTAAAACCTACAGGTTGGCGCACTGTTAAATATGATTTTGTTGACGGAAAATATTTGTACAATAGATGTCATCTTATTGGGTATCAGTTGACAGGCGAAAATGCCAACGGGAAAAATCTTATAACAGGAACAAGATATCTTAACGTAACAGGGATGCTTCCTTTTGAAGATATGGTTGCGGATTATGTAAAAGAAACATCCAATCACGTAATGTATAGAGTCACACCTATTTTTGAAGGTAACAATCTTGTTGCAAAAGGTGTAAAGATGGAAGGATATTCTGTTGAGGATAAAGGCGAAGGAATTAGCTTTAATGTTTTTTGCTATAATGTTCAACCGGGTGTAACTATTGATTATGCAACCGGAGACAGTATAGGCAATGGAAAAGTTGAAATTAGTTCGGACAGCAAGAAGTCAACTTCAACAGGCAGTTCAAATAAGAATACAAACGGAAGTTCAAGCAGTAGCTACAAGAGTAATTCAAATAGTAGTTCATCAAAGAAAAATACAAGCAGTTCATCAGCTACTACAGAATATATTCTCAATATGAATACTCACAAATTCCACACTCCATCTTGCAGAAGTGTAAAACAGATGAGCAATTCTAATAAAAGTGTATACAAAGGAACAAGGCAGGATTTAATAAATCAGGGATATGATCCTTGTAAAATCTGTAATCCATAGAAATTTTGGGAATTTAATAAAACCTCACTAAGATTTAATTATGATTCTTAGTGAGGTTTTTTATTAAAAATATTAACAAAAAATCTGAAAACTATTTTGTTAAAATATTAGAAAATTTTCTAATATTATTATTTTGCAAACGTATTAGAAAAATCAATTTTATTTTGATAAATATTCTTTATAGATTTCAATAACTTTCTTCATAGCATCAGGTCCCGGAGCACCAATTGTTGTACGCTTATCAACGCATGTTTCTAAGCTTATAGCATCATAAATGTCATCTTCAAACACAGGACTGATAGCTTTATATTCATCTAAAGTCATATCATCAAGGGCGATTCCTTTTTCTTCACAGAAAAGAACTAACTGACCAACGATTCCGTGAGCATCTCTAAATGGTACTCCGTGGTTTACAAGGTAATCAGCAGCATCAGTAGCATTAGTAAAGCCGTTCTTTGTACTTGCTTCCATAATATCTTTGTTAAATGTCATTGTATCAATCATACCTGTAAATAAAACGATGCATCCTTTAACTGTATCAATTGCATCAAAAGATAACTCTTTGTCTTCCTGCATATCTTTGTTATAAGCAAGAGGAATACCTTTCATTGTTGTAAGGATAGAAGCAAGAGCACCGTAAACACGTCCTGTTTTTCCTCTGATTAACTCTGCAATATCAGGATTTTTCTTCTGAGGCATAATGCTTGAACCTGTGCTGTATGAATCATCAATATTAACAAAACGGTATTCGTTAGAATTCCAAATACAAATTTCTTCACAGAATCTGCTTAAGTGCATCATAATAGTAGAAAGAGCACTTAAAAATTCAATTAAATAATCTCTATCTGATACTGAATCCATACTGTTAAGAGTTGGACCATCAAAACCAAGAAGATTTGCAGTATATTCTCTATCTAAAGGATAAGTAGTTCCTGCTAAAGCACCTGAACCTAGTGGACAAAGATTCATTCTCTTATGTATATCATCTAATCTGCTACGGTCACGCTTGAACATTTCGAAATAAGCACCAAAGTGATGAGCCAAAGTAATAGGCTGTGCTTTCTGTAAATGAGTAAAGCCGGGCATAAAAGTTTCTGTGTTTTCCTCCATAACCTTCAACAAAGAATTAAGAAGTGTTTTTAACAAATCATTAATTTCTTCAACTTCATGTCTTGTGTAAAGTTTCATGTCAAGAGCAACCTGATCATTACGGCTACGTCCTGTGTGAAGTTTCTTGCCGGCATCGCCAATTCTTTCAATAAGATGTGCTTCTACAAAACTGTGAATATCCTCACTGTTATCAAACTGAAGAGTTCCGTTGTCAAGATCAACTCTAATGCTTTCAAGCCCTTTAATAATATCATTCATTTCATCAGTAGTAATAATTCCCTGTTTGCCAAGCATTTTAACATGTGCTAAACTTCCCTGAATATCCTGCTTATAAAATTTCTGATCAAAAGAAAGGGATTCGTTAAAGTTGTGAACTAACTGATTTTCTTCCTTAGTAAATCGACCACCCCATAATTTCATATGTATAACCTCGCTTTTAATTATTTTTGTTAAAGCGGTTTTGTGCATAAATATAAATAAATTCGCATAAAACCTATAAAATTATACCACATACTACTGGTTTTTGAAACATACTTTTGATATACTGTGCAAGGATTAATAGATAAGTAAGGAGAATGACATGGAATTTTATTTTGCACCACTTGAAGGTGTAACAGGATTTACATATAGAAACGCATATAATGATTTGTTTGATGACATGGATAAGTACTATGCACCTTTCATATCCCCATCGATTAACGATAGATTAAAAGGAAAAGAAATAAGAGATCTTTTGCCGGAAAACAATAATAAAGGGATTAATTTGGTGCCACAAATTCTGGCAAATCGGGCAGATTACTTTATAAAGGCAGCAAATCAGTTAATTGAATTGGGCTATGATAAAGAAATTAATTTGAATGCCGGCTGCCCTTCAGGCACTGTTGTGTCTAAAAACAAAGGGGCAGGTTTCCTAAAAGATACGGAAGCAATGGACAGATTTTTTGATGAAACATTCAACTGGTTAGAGAAGAAGAACAGTGAAGGTCATAATTTATCAATATCTGTAAAAACAAGAATAGGAATGTATGAGCCGGATGAGTTTGAAAATATACTAGAAGTTTACAATAAATATCCAATTAGCCAGTTGATAGTACATCCAAGAACAAGAGAGCAACTATACAAGGGAACTCCAAATATGGAAGCCTTTAAGTATGCTTTGGAAAACAGTAAGAATCCAGTTTGTTATAACGGAGATATAAACACAGTGGAGAATTATCATAGAATTATTGAGAAAATAAATGATGATTCAGAAATGAAAATTGGAAGCATCATGATAGGCAGAGGGCTTATTGGAAACCCAAATCTTGTTAATGAAATCAAAGGTGGAAAAAAGTTGACTAAAAAAATGCTAGAGGTATATCATGACAGACTATATAATGATTTTGAAAAAATAATGAAAGCAGATAAGCATTTGCTGTTTAAAATGAAAGAAATGTGGACGTATATGTCACTTAACTTTGATGATTCACATAAGTGTGCGAAACTAATTAGAAAAGCCCAGAACCTATATAAGTATAACCTGGCAGTATATGAAATATTTGAAAAATATGAGTTGAAGTAAAGTGGAATAAAAATGTTCTCTTGTACTGTAAATCGTCCAATATATTTGAGAGTTGGGAGTGGACACCTCCGTGGAAAAGTGTACCAACATGTCATAAAATAAAAAATAAGAATGTAGGTTTACGACATTGTTATATGCCATAATTCCTACATTCTTATTTTGTAATTTGAAGTGGCTTAAACCATTAATTATAACCAGACTTCAAACTATCAGTTATAACCGGACTTTAAACCATCTTCCCTATTTTTCTGACAAGATTTCAAGTATCTTATTACTTCTTTCAATGAATGCTGTCATTGATTCAGGATTAAGCGGAGTATGACTAATTACTGCAAGGTCATATAACTGCTTACACATAATATCAGTGTTTTCTCCTTCAGGGTTAGCTAAAATGTATTTAACAAGAGCATTGTTGGCATTTAATACTAATGTCTCACCTGAACCACCAAACATTGCAGGGTCCATACCGGACATACCATACATCTTCATCATATCCTGCATACGACGGCTTTCTTCTGAAACGGTAATCATTGAAGAAACTTTTTCGTCTTTAATTTTCTGAACCTTAACATCTAACTTATCACGATTTAAAGCTTTCTTAAATGTTTCTGTTAATTTTTCAGTAGCATCTTTAAGCTCATCTTCACTTATTTCTTCAGTAAATGAATCATTTAAGTCAGCATCAATTCTTACAAACTTAACATTTTCATTTTTCTGCTCGAGCTGTGAAATGAAAGGCTGGTCTATTGCATCTTTTAATACAACAGCATCAATTCCTTCAGCCTTAAACATATTTACATACTGGCTCTGCTGAACAGGATCGTTTGTGTAGAAAATAGTATTTTCATGTTTATCTTTATTTTCTTCAAGACATTCCTTAAATGTAAGATATTTGTCATCAAGATTCTTGAATAAAACATAATCAGACATCTTTTCGCAGAACTTAGTGTCTTTTAAACAACCGAATTTAATGAATGGGCTAATATCATCCCAGTATTTTTCGTATTCTTCTTTATCTGTTTTACACATACCGGAAAGTTTGTCAGCAACTTTCTTAGTAATGTAATCAGAAATCTTTTTGACAAAACCGTCATTCTGAAGAGCAGAACGTGAAACATTAAGTGGTAAATCAGGACAATCAATAACACCCTTTAAAAGCATTAAGAATTCAGGGATAACTTCCTTAATATTATCTGCAATAAATACCTGATTGTTATAAAGCTTAATTGTGCCTTCAATTGATTCATATTCTGTATTAATCTTAGGGAAGTACAAAATACCCTTTAAGTTAAATGGATAATCCATATTTAGATGAATCCAGAATAAAGGCTCTTTGTAATCTAAGAATACTTTGTGATAGAATTCTCTGTATTCTTCTTCAGTACATTCATTAGGATGTTTAGTCCAAAGAGGAGTAGTATCACTGATACTTATAGGTCTTTTTAAAATTTTTACTTTTTTCTTTTCTGGTTCAACTTCAACAGTTTCCTTAGTTCCGTCTTCCTTTTCTTTTTCTTCAGTTTTAGCTGGCTCAACAATATGCTCAATAACAGTATCTTTATCTGTTAATTCTTCTTCCATAATTGTCTGATATTCAGGTTCAGCAGAAGGGTCAGATACAAAAATTTCAACAGGCATAAAAGAGCAGTACTTATCAAGAATCTCTTTAGCTTTGAAAATGTTAGCAAATTCAACGCTGTCGTCATTTAAATATAAAGTAATCTTTGTACCACGATCAGCCTTGTCTGAGTCAGACATTGTAAAGTCCATACCATCTTCACAGTCCCAAAGAACTGCTTTGGCATCTTTCTTATAAGATAAAGTTTCAATAGTTACTCTATCAGCAACCATAAATGCTGAATAAAAACCTAAACCGAAATGACCGATAATCTGGTCTTCAGAAGTTTTATCCTTATACTGTTCAAGGAAAGCTTCTGCACCCGAAAAAGCAATCTGGTTAATGTATTCGTCTACTTCATCAGCAGTCATACCAAGACCATTATCGATGAAAGTAAGAGTTTTCTCTTTAGGGTTTGCAAGAATCTGAATCTTAAATTCTTCATCATCAGCTATTTCAGCTTCACCCATCATTTCAAGTTTCTTTAATTTTGTAATGGCATCACAACCATTAGATACTAATTCTCTGAAAAAAATGTCATGGTCTGAATACAACCATTTCTTAATAATAGGGAAAATATTTTCACTGTTAATTGAAAGACTACCCTTTTTCTCTGACATAAAAATCACTCCTTTGTTATTGTTCATTTTCAATTCTAAAGGATATTGTAGACACGTAAAAAAGAAAAGTCAAGAGAAAATTAGCACTCAATCAAGGTGAGTGCTAAAAGTTTACAATTAGTTAACAATTTCTATAAAATCTCTGTATCAAAATGGGATTCAAGAAACTTTGAAATTAATTTATCCCAGTAATTATCAAGAGATTTATCCATTGTAAAAAGATTAAGGGAAGAACTGGTTATAATATGTATCTGATTGCTTTCGTATATAATATTAAAATAAAGACCACTAATATTCTCTTCAGCAATAGAAGAGCCAAGTTCCCTTACGATTTTTGAATAATTAACTTTAGGAAAAGCCATAACCAACTTAAGTCGGGTAGGAACTTTTTTTCCTTTAATTATTTCAAAACAAATATTTCTTAAGTTTTTCCAGGTGGCAAAATCTTCGGTAAAGTTTTCAATTTCATCCTTATCAAAAAAAGCTTTGTTAATATGGCCGTCAAAGGAGAAGGAAGAACCTGTTATTATTTCTCCGCTACATATTAAAAAAGAATCAAAAGTATCCTTTACAAGAAGGTTTTGCATAAAATTATTTATATCGTTTATTTTAATTGAAATCATAAACTAGATTATATCAAAATATGGTGTTTTTGTCTTTACTTTTTTTCTTCTTATAGTTATAATAATGTCATTGTATACTTTATTACAATAAATAGTTAAATTATGTAAACAGGCTTCCGTAGCTCAGTTGGTAGAGCAGCTCACTCGTAATGAGCAGGTCACGTGTTCGAGTCACGCCGGGAGCTTTAAATTAACGATTTTAGTAGAATTATGAAAGTCTGATGTACGGAATATTCTACTTAATCAGAATTTTAAGGAGCAGAGATGGCATATAAACCATACAAACCCAAGAAAGAAAAAGATATATATGCTAGGTATGATGGAAAGAATATTAAAGCCAACAATTACGATAGTGGAAGCGTGAAACTGTTTGGTTTCAGGTCAGGTGCAGTATATAAGATGGTTCCGGCTATTTTATATTATGCATTTATGATTTTCTATATAGGAACAGGTATTTACGGTGAACTTAGTTACTATAAATTTGAACCAATGGACTATGTAATAACCGTATTGAAATATATTTTCTTTATAGTATGGTTTTTCAGCCCGGCAATATTTTTATCCAATTTTAAATACAGGGAATCGTTGCCATTATTTAAGAAACATGATGCCGGTTCATCAATTATTGGAATAATTATTATAAGTCTTTTCTGTTCATTTATGACTATGGTTTATAAGGAATGTATGTCAGACACTTATAAGAAATCAGTAACGGCATATGATAGTTATCTTAAGGAACAGCGAGAAAAGAAACAACAGAATACAGAGCCAGAAAGTGTTTCATTTAATGGAATAACTTATGATGTGAATAATAATAAAGTATATTTAGGGGAGGCATAAGATGAAGAATAAGAAGATTTTTGGAATTGTTGTAGGAATTATAGTTATAATAATTGCAGTAGTTTTTATTAAAGATAAAACAGGAAAACAGACTGTCAAAGATGAAAATAACACAACCACAGTTGAAACAACAGTGATAGAGACTACAACAGAAACTAATACGGAATCAGTTCAGAAAGCAACAGTAGCCGGTGAAAAGGGAACAGTTGCAGATAATAGTAAAAACACAGTTGTTACCAACAAGAATGGAAGCAGTAGTTCAAAGACTGATGAAAAGGCAACAACTAAGAAATCAGGTAAGAAAACAAATAAATCAACAAAGAAGGCAACAAAGAATAACAATAGTAAGAACAGCAAACCTTCAGACGATACATATGGAAGTTATGGACCTGGAGATAATTATGCTGTGGATATATTTGGTAATGAGTCTGAAACGACAAAGAAGAACTCATCTAAAACAGAAAAAACAACAACTTCAAAGAAGAATAATTCAGGAAATTCCAATAAGAATGACGATGGTTGGTCAGATTTCTATTAATATGGTAAACTAATTCATTTAAATAAAATTAAAAGCATAAGGGAGAACACAAAGATGATGAAATTAGACAAAAAACTTAAAGTAGGCATTTTAGGTGCAACAGGTATGGTTGGACAGAGATTTATTACTTTGTTAGCAGACCATCCATGGTTTGAAGTTACAACTTTGGCTGCAAGCCCACGTTCAGCAGGAAAGACTTATGAAGATGCTGTAGGTGACAGATGGAAAATGGAAGCTCCAATGCCTGAATCTGTTAAAAAGATGATTGTACATAATGTTAACGAAGTAGAAGCTGTTGCTTCAACAGTTGATTTTGTATTTAGTGCAGTTGATATGACTAAGGAAGAAATTAAGAAGATTGAAGAAGATTATGCTAAGACAGAAACTCCTGTAGTTTCAAACAATAGCGCACATAGATGGACTCCTGATGTTCCTATGGTTGTTCCTGAAATCAACCCGGAACATTATGAAGTGATTAAGTATCAGAAGGAAAGACTTGGTACAAAGAGAGGTTTTGTCGCTGTTAAACCTAACTGTTCAATTCAGAGTTATGCTCCTGTACTTACAGCATGGAAAGAATTTGAGCCAACAGAAGTTGTAGCAACAACATACCAGGCTATTTCAGGTGCAGGAAAGACATTTAAGGATTGGCCTGAAATGCTAGGAAATATTATTCCTTTCATTGGCGGTGAAGAAGAAAAGTCAGAACAGGAACCACTTAGATTATGGGGCAAGATTGAAGATGGTGTTATTAAAAAAGCAACAAGTCCTGTTATCACAACACAGTGTATCCGAGTACCTGTATTAGACGGACATACAGCAGCAGTATTTGTTAAGTTTGCTAAGAAACCAACTAAGGAACAGCTTAT